>DASUTF010000032.1:0-25913 GCA_036374695.1 Pyrinomonadaceae bacterium | reverse complement strand
GCGCCCGTGACCGGGGAGTTCGGTTGGTACCCACGCCTCCGGCGTGCAGCATGCCAGAAGCATGGGTACCGCGTCGGGACTCCTCCGTCGCGCGTTTCAATTCACCGGAACCGGCATGAAGAAGTCGAACGCAGAGAGAGCATTTCCGCTTCACGTCGTCGAACCAACTGAAGATGACGTTTACGATGATGGCTATCTCCGCGTTGAGCACGAAAATTTTTATCTCGCCTGTGGCGGAGAGCCGCTGTATTTTCCGCGGGTAGAATTCTTGCTCATCTCGCGCTTATCTCGTTCTGTTAATCGCGTCGTACGGTCCGAAGAACTATGGCGCGCAGCCTGGGAAAACAGTAAGCCTCTGAATTCCGCCAGCCTGCACGTCTACATTCATCGTCTGCGAACGAAGCTCGCGCCCTACAGACTCCAAATCGACACGGTCATTAATGTCGGTTATCGATTGCTGAAGTCGCAAACAGTTCAGGACGACCGTGACGAAACCGCCTAAGCTTGAACACTATCCGACTTTCAGGTTTCCTCCGCGAAGTCCCCGCGTTCTCTGCACCTCAGCGGTGAAAAGCACTCTGAGGAACTCACCGCAGAGTCCGCTGAGTACGCGGGGAACTCGCAGAGAATTCGACTTAGGGCCGTCTAGTTTTGTGGCGTACTCGCCGGACAAGCCCCTCCCATTTACAATAGCGTTGTGTCCACAGCCCCCCTGTTTCGCGGCCCTGGGCGCTACTTGTTAGCTGCTGCCGGCACCGCCGCTCTGACGCTGGTTCTGCTTCCACTGCGCGCTCAAATCAATTCGACGACGGTTGGATTTGCATACCTGCTGCTAATTGTTTTTGTCGCGATTCTTTGCGGGAGTGCGCCGGCGCTGGTGGCTTCGGTGCTCGCAGTGTTGCCATTCAACTTTTTCTTCCTGCCGCCATTTCACACGTTCGCGATTGCAGATCCGCAGAACTGGGTCGCGTTAACGGCCTTTTTCATAACGGCGCTCGCGGTCGGCCAGTTGTCGGCGCGCGCAAAGCGCCGGGCAGAAGAGGCCGAAGCGGCGAAACGCGAAGTCGAGCGGTTGTACTATGAGCTGCAGGATTCGTTCGAGCGTTCGAGTCAGGCCAAAGCCCTGAAACAAAGCGAACGCCTGAAGTCGGCATTGCTGGATGCCGTGACGCATGACTTTCGCACGCCACTTACCTCGATCAAGGCATCGGCGACGGCGATGCTCGCGGATATCTACACGAGCGAGCGCAGCAACACTCCATCTCAACTCGACAACGAGGGCCGCAAAGACATGCTGCATGTCATCGATGAAGAGGCCGACCGGCTCGATCTGTTCGTCGAAGGTTTGACGAAACTTGCGCGGATCGACGCGGGCAAAATGCGTGTGCAACTCCAGCCGGCGTCGATGGAAGAGATCATCGCGGCCTCCCTGCAACGAGCCGAACCGCGGACCCGGACGCACCGCCTGGAAGTTTGGCTGGACGAGTTGCCGCTGGTGACCGTTGACGATCACGCAATCTCTGAAGCGATCTATACCTTGATAGATAACGCCGCAAAGTACTCGCCGCCTGAGTCTCTGATAACCGTTCGCGCGAAACAAGCAGACGAAAACTCGATCGTCATCACCGTTGAAGACCACGGCCCGGGAATTCGGGCAGATCTGCGGGATCGCGTGTTCGAAAAGTTTTTTCGCGCGATGCGCGACGGCGATGTTTCGGATCGGCGCGCCGCCGGCAGCGGCATGGGCCTGGCAATCGCGCGCGGAATTGTCGAAGCGCACCACGGTCGCATTTGGGTGGAAGATGCTGAGGGCGGAACCGGCGCGAAGTTCGTGATCGAGTTGCCGATCCGGGGCAGTAGCCCGACCGTGAGGGAGGGCGTTAGTCCGTGAGTAACTCAAAACCACGCATTCTCGTAGTTGACGACGAGCCACAGCTCACGCGGGTGCTGCTGCGCACGCTCTCAGCCAAAGGCTACGAGGTGCGGGTTGCGGGCGACGGTGAGTTCGCGCTACAGACGTTTCGTGATTGGCCTCCGTCGCTCGTTATCACCGACCTCGCGATGCCCAACATGGGAGGCTTGGAATTGTGTCGTAGCCTTCGCGAAATCTCAGACGTGCCGATTATCATTCTGTCAGTTCGTGGAGAAGAGAAAACGAAAGTCGAAGCGCTCGACTCGGGGGCTGACGATTATGTAACGAAGCCTTTCGGCATGGACGAGTTGCTCGCGCGCATTCGCGCGGCCCTTCGACGCGAACCTTCCGGTGATGCACAGACACAGGTGCTGCATGCGGGTGCATTCGAAATTGATCTCGAGGCGCACCTTGCGACGCAGGACGGAAATGAACTGCGGCTGACGCCAAAAGAGTTCGATCTGCTGGTCCACCTGGTGCGTAATGCCGGAAAAGTCTTAACGCACCGGGCCCTGCTCGGCGCGGTCTGGGGTGGCGATTTCACAGAGCAGCATGAATATCTCCGCGTCTTCATCGGCCAGCTACGCAAGAAGATCGAGCCCGATCCTTCTAAACCCCGCTATATCCTCACCGAACCCTGGATCGGTTATCGATTCAATCCTGAGTAAGTGGCACAGACTTCAGTCTGTGAATTCCAAGGTCCAAAACCCAGACTGAAGTCTGTGCCACGCGCTTTGCCTCAAAAGTCGGCGCAGCCGACGAATGATAATAGACCACCGATTCATCGGTGGGATTAGGTGTGGAAACACAAATGAAGTCCGTGAAACGGACGGCTGCGTCTTAACTGTTACGGGTTAATGTGTTTGTTCAGTCGTCCGCTTTGCGGACTCGAAAGAACTTCGCTACGTCACCCCAGCGCTGAAGCGCTGGGCTATTCTCGTTCAGTCCGCTTCGCGGACGGCGAACCAATGTTTTTGAGGCAAGTCTGTGCCACGCCACCTCTTTACGAACTTTTTACAAACCGCTTACTCCATCCTTACGCCTGACGCTCTAGCCTGACGCCGGTGATTCAGTAATCGCCGCGCAAGAGTGCGTGCAGCAAATCAACAATCGATCGCCGAAGGGCTAACGCAACGGATTGCGGCGTTAACAGCAGGCCTCGCTGATTTATCGGAGTATGTCCATCTGGTGGTCCGTGACGGCCAATATCTCTATGGCGCCGCGATCGAAAACGACACTGCGACGAAGCCCATCGAGTTTGTGACAGAGAACGGGTTCGCCATCGTGCGTCCGTGGGAGACGGACGGTTCTCAAGCGCCCACGGAAGGCCGTTTTCAGTTCCTCGTGCGTGATCCACACAAAGTTGAATGCGTTGTCACCGTTGACGTAGCCAATGCATTGTTTGTGGAGACGGCATTCGACACGCGGGGCCGGATTGAATTCTCAAGCTCGTTCTGGATTTGCTGCGCCGAGCGACACCTCGCCAACTACCTGACTGAACAGGAAGGTTTTCCTGACGGCAAAAGACTGACCCTCGACCGTTTGGATCCGGAGGAAGTGATGTTGGCAAAGCGCTGGTGTCGGAAGCCCGCGCGTCAGCAAGGGCAACCATCAGTAACTGGCCCTCCCTGACGGTCGGGCTTCTGACAGTTCTGACTTCTGATTTCTGTTTCCTTATGCCTTACACGCTCAAACGCTTACTCGTCGGCAAGGCCAAGAGGACTGCGCAAGCGGCGCACGAACGGCTGACGAAGAAAACCGGTCTCGCGGTGTTTGCTTCAGACGCGCTTTCGTCGACGGCCTATGCGACTGAAGAAATCCTTTTGGTGCTGGCGGTCGCGTACGCGTTCGGGCAAAGGGACGCCTTCCACTATGTGGTCCCGATCACCTTTGCGATTGTTATCGTCCTGGTCATTGTCGCCATCAGTTATCGGCAGACGATCTTTGCATACCCTTCCGGCGGCGGTGCTTACATCGTGGCCAAAGAAAACCTGGGGACGATGCCCGGCCTGGTCGCAGGGGCCGCCTTACTGGTCGATTACGTACTGACAGTTTCGGTATCGATCTCGGCGGGCGTCGCGGCGATCACCTCAGCGGCCCAGGGCACAGGCTGGGCGTGGATTGCCGATCACAAGGTGCTCTTCTGTCTCGTCCTAATCGGTCTTATCGCTCTCGCAAACTTGCGCGGCGTGCGCGAATCGGGCGCGCTGTTTGCCGCGCCGACCTATTCGTTTGTGATCAGTTTTCTGTTCATGATTGGCTACGGTCTCATCTATTACTACTTTCATCCCGGCCTAACGACACCGCCGGCCGATGACCTCAAGCTGGTCGAAGGCTACGACCTGCAACCGTTGACATGGTTTCTTTTGTTGGGAGCATTTTCAAATGGGTCTGTCGCGCTGACGGGAACCGAAGCGATATCAAACGGCATTCCGGCCTTCAAGCAACCTGAATCAAGGAATGCGGCGACGACGCTCGGGTGGATGGCGGCCCTGCTGGCCACGATGTTCATCGGCACCAGCATAATGTCGTACCTGTATCACGTGCAGCCGCGCCAGAGCGAGACGGTGATCTCACAATTCGCACGCACGATTTTCACCGGATCGATGGGTTGGTTCTATTACATTATCCAGGGAACGACGGCTTTGATCCTGGTGCTGGCAGCCAACACTTCATTCGCGGACTTCCCTCGTCTTTCCAGTCTGCTGGCGCGCGACCGATTCCTGCCGCGACAGTTTGCGACGCGCGGTGACAAACTCGTCTTTTCGAACGGCATCATCATCCTCGCAATCTTCTCCGGTGCGCTGGTGGCTGCATTCGGCGGCGATACAAGTCGCCTGATCCCGCTGTATGCCGTCGGAGTTTTCCTTTCGTTCACGCTTTCGCAGAGCGGAATGGTGCTTCACTGGTGGAAGATCAGCCGGCAGCAGGAAGCCGCTGCCACTGTCGCAGCTGAGGCAAACGCGGCGCAGAAAGAAGAGCTAAGACTAGCCCGGCACTGGAAGAAATCCATTACGATTAATGGCCTCGGCGCGACGGCGACGTTCATCGTCCTGATTGTGTTGGTGATCACGAAGTTCATGCACGGGGCGTGGATTGTCGTGGTGATTATTCCGCTGCTGGTCGCAATGTTTCGCGCGATTCACCGGCACTACACCGATGTCGCGATGCAATTGACTACTGCGGGTTTTCAAAAGGTGCGGCCGGTTGAGCATGAGGTGATTGTGCCAATTTCAGGAATTCATCGCGGCGTGCTGCAGGCGCTGGAGTATGCAAAGACGATCGCGAGCGGTGGTCACGTCACCGTGCTTTACATCAATTTGGACGAAGAAGCGACGCAGAAGTTGCGCGCAAAGTGGGGCGGGTTCGTCGAAGGCGTTGAGCTGGTCGTAGTCGCATCGCCCTATCGTTCATTAGTCGGGCCGCTCGTTCGTTACATCGATCGCCGGTTGAAACTTCACCCGCACAAGCTCGTCACCGTTGTGTTGCCCGAATTCGTGCCGGCGAAGTGGTGGCACAATCTTCTACACAACCAAACCTCTCTAATGTTGAAGGGGGCGCTCCTTTTCAAACGGAAGGTGATCGTGATTAGCGTGCCTTACCACCTGAAGCCGGGCACGAACGGCCACAACTTAGATTAGCTCCCGTTCAACGAGGCGGCACAATCCGGCATTAAGTTGGTTTTGCGGACGTCCAGATCTACTCGGGTCGTCCGCATTGTCGTCGTCACTCGCTGATGGTTCGATCCGCAGGCCGGGTCTCAACGGCGACGCCGTGTTTGAAGACCAGCTCACCGCCCAGCCATCCGGAGATGGAGATCAGAATGACGCCTAAAATTGAGAGCGCCAGGGGAATTGTATGGCTGCCGCTGACCAGGCTTGAGCCGCTCGTCGTGCGCAGGTAAAAGCTTCCCGCAAACACTAGCAACGCAATCACGTTGAGACGCGCGTGCCAGTTGGCAAGCTTTACCACGGCCTTATCGGTGAGCGACAGCCAGTCAATAATTCCCGGCACCGCCGCAACGGCGCCTCCGATAATGCCGGCTAACAAAACATAGAAGGCGATGTAGTCTTTCCACACCGGATTGCCGCGCCATAGATAGATCACGTCAGCCACAAGTGAGAAGACCCAGAGAGCGATCGGGAATGGAATGATCATCGGATGAACAGGATGTCCACCAATGCTAGCAGGACTTGCCATGTTGACTCCTTTCTGTTGTTGCCGGATCGGCGCTCACGAACCGTTAATGCCAGTGGTCAACTCTCGCCTTGAGGTTGGTAGCCGCTGGTGAAGTCGCGAGCGCGATGGCGGTTTCATCGGAATAATTAGCGTCAGCTTGCGACAGTTGTACACCGTCGTATCGTGCGTCGCAGACGTAGCATCTAGTTGTACGGCCAAGGAACGTCAGGTTGAACGGCGACTCGAAATAGAAGCGGTCGTTACCGCAAATAATACATCGTCCGGCGTCGAGGCCGTCACCAGCATTCGCAAGAGTAAATCCGCAGTCGCTGCATGTAAATGGTTCGTTGACCTCGGCGAGATTCAAGCCGTTACCAGAACCACAAACCGGGCAATCAACGGTCACCTGTGGTTGGGATTTCCCATGATTAAGCGATAGCAAGGCGGCGAACCTCAGACTTGATCGTGCAGCGCGAAGTCTTGCTCTTAGCGCTCCCACTTTGCTCTTTGCTGAACCTGGCGTCTAAAGCATGAAGGCTGAATTTGTTTCTTTCATCCTTCCGCCCTCATCCTTGCCATTTGACTTACTTCAAAAGAAACTCTCTTGTCTGCCGGATCACCTGATCGGCGGTTGTCCCTCGAAAGATAAAATGAGTCGCGTCTTTCATCTCGACGACCTGCCCGCGCCGGGCTTCGCGGCGGAATTGTTCGATGCTCGCCCGCGTGTAGGGAACAGCGGTTTTGATCCACCACTCGTCCAATTTTCGCCGCGTCGCTTCGTCCGTTAGTGGCGGCACGTCAGGGTATCGTTCACGAGTGGCGTAAAACGCCAGCGCCGGAGCTTTCACCTTTCGGTAATCAGGGCGGAATGTAACCATCGCTCTGAACATAGCCTTGTTGATCGCCCAAACGTTTTCCGGCGGCATGTCTTTGACGATGACCTTCGCCGCCTCGGGAGAGTTCTGCAATTCGAGCATCATGCGCTTATCGTATGGTTCTACGCCGGGATCGCTTAATAACAGTTCAACGATGCTGCCGCGGTAATAGGCGGCTTCGAGATAAACCAGCTTGTTGACTCGCTTCGGATAGAGCGAGGCGAACAGGGTCATCTCGTCGCCCGCCGCGGAATGGCCGACGATGCTGATCTTTTTAATTTTCAGGACGTCGAGGAACTGCCGGATATCTTCGACACGTGTGTCGGTGTCGTAGCCGGTCGCGGGCTTGTTCGATTCACCGTAGCCGCGCCGGTCGACCGCGATGACATGGAAGCGGTCGGTAAACTGCGGCGCAAAATCATCAAAGACGTGGGCGTTGCTGCCTAATCCAGTCAACAACAGGAGCACGTCACCTGCCTGGCCCCACTCGAGGTAATGAAGTTTGACTCCATTGACGGTGGTGAAGCCGCTCTTTTGTCGCGACTTGTCCTCGGGCTTGGCGGTCGTCTCGCTTTGTTGCGCGGGGGCAGGCTGACTGCTGAGGAGAAATGTAGTGACCAGTAGAGCGAGCAAGTTCGCCAGGTTTAATTTCCTACGCAAGGGCGGTCTACTCCGGCTTTAGAAAAGGGCAAAATCGGTGACAAGCCTAACAACGTTCCCTGACTCATCATATCCCCAAAACGACGCGTACCCCCCGTCACCCCATCCGGCTGAGAACACGATTACATTCGCACCAGTATTGTTATCGACCGTAATGTTCGCCCAATCGCCGGCTCCGGCGCTGCCAAAAGAGTGCCTGGCCATTTCCGCCAGCACAGAATCGCAGAATTCTTCGAACTCGTTGGAATCTTCGGATTTTTTCCGCACCAGCGGCGCCAGTGTGTTAGCAACGTCGGCATCCATAAAACTGCCAGTGCCTGAGTCCACACCATAACTGCATCGTGCACCGCCATCAGGCTTCGGGGTCTCAACCAAAGCAGCTTCCCAACGCACGGGCGCACCTTCGCCGATTTTTAGCATGGCGCAGGCGACGCGCGTATCGCCGGCTGGAACAAAGTCGGCCACAGAGAGTACGACGGGGTAACGTCCCGGATTCAGGGTTCGTTTTAGGCAATACCGATCATCGGGAATCATCAAGAGGTCCCAGGGAAGCAATTTCCCTGAGGTCAGAATCAGATCAGCAATCTGATGCGTCGATATGGTGACGTCTTGAACTCCGTAGTTTGGCAATTTGTATTTGAAGGAGTAGCCGTGGTCAAAGATCCGGTTCAAATCAGTGAAAGGTTGCATCGCAGAGATGGACTGGTTAGCCGGACGCGTTGCCGACTCTCGCAATCTGGAAAGAAATTTAGGTGTCCCTATTAGCCGCAGCCTCTGCCTCCTTCAGCATTTCATCGAGTGAGACTCTTGGAATCAGTCTGCCGTTAACGATCACAGCATTAATCCTCTTTGTGTTGCTGATGTTTTCCAGAGGGCTTGCTTTCAGCAGCACCAGATCAGCTTTCTTCTCCGTCTCTACTGTTCCGACCATGTCGTTCAAACCAAGGTAGATTGCCGGATTCCGTGTGGCTGTTTGCAGCGCTTCCATCGGGTCGAGACCGGCTTTAACAAAAAGCTCTAACTCATCATGCAGGCTGAAGCCGGGAAACACGTACAGAATCAACGCATCAGTCGCGGCCAACATCTTCACTCCCACTCGATGCATCCGGTTTATTATCTCCAGGCGCTTTTGTGGCATCTTCGACCGATTACTCATTCTGCCAGCGATTGAAGCCTTCTTGCTTCGGGCACCGCAAAAACCTGCTCACACAGTTCTTCGGTGGAGTCTACGTCGAAGCAATCATCACAGACGATGTACACATCGGGCAGACCGTGGGTGAGCCGCATAGATACTTTGTTGCGGCCGAGGAGCGGCCAGTAGCCAACTTCAGTGCCACACAGGACACAAGGTTTGCGGTTCGGAGCGACACGGGGCGCCGGTTCTGGAGGCAGACTGTTGGTCAAGTTCGCAATCGCTTCGTCTTCTGTGGCGCCGCATCCTTCGTAAGCTTCCAGGTCAAAATCGTCAGGCCAGCCCTCGATGGCCCTCACTCGCGCGCGAAACTGGTTTCCCTCTGACTCCACAAAACAAAATGTCTTTGTGGTTTCGCCTTCAAGCATGAATCGTCCGCCTTCCCAAGTTGTGAGTTTCATGTCGGTGTTGTCCTTCGTAGCTCGAATCTCAATGACTTAAGTCGGCAAAACGTAGAGTGGTGCGGGCAGCGGATTCTTATCACTGACGGCGGGAAAGAACAAGAAATAATGCCTTGGCCAATTGGAAAGTGGTCGTAAGCGCTGTCAGCGCCCGGGAGACGTCAACCTTGACTAAGATTTCGCGAAGAATATGATTTCCGGATTACCGTGCGCGCCAACAATCCAAAGATTCTGTTTCCCGTCGTACTGGCGATTGGCGCGTTGGCCCTCGGCCTCACTCTCTTCACCGGAGGAAAACCTTATTCCGCAAACCCGGACGATGTCCGCACGCAGTTTAATAGCGATAAGGGCAAAGTACGCTTGTTAATGCTCTTGTCGCCTACTTGAATCGCATGTCTTCGGGGGGCCTCCGAAGTCCAGGAAAAAGTGTTGGATAACGTTAAGGACCAGGACGTCGCTGTGTATGCGGTCTGGTTGCCAATTCTGGGAATTGATAGCAAGGCCAGTTTACCGACGGCCACCAATAGATTTTCCGATCCGAGAGTCCGCCAGTACTGGGACGCTAAAGCACAGCTGGGTCACGCCTACTCTCCGATTCTAAAGACAGATGAAGTTGTGTGGGATGTGTACATGCTCTTTGATCGTAATGCCGAATGGAAAGACAAACCTCCCACCCCGGTTTACATAATGGACAAGATCGGCCTGGAAGTCGCCAGGCCATTGGACGGAGTCGAACTGGCAAACGAGTTGGTTAGACTTCGTGATTCGAGTCAGCCTGCACCATCGTCAAAGTAACGAGTCTTTGCAGCGGGGCGCGTGAGTTAAGCGGCGCGGTTTTCTTTCCAAAATCCATAGCCCCACCACACGCCATAGACGCGGTAAATCAAATAAGGGACCAGCGCCCACGTCGCGGCCCTGTCGAGTTGGATTAGCAGAATGAGAAGAATGACGTCCAGCAGAGGAAACAGGCCGGCCATGACGAAACTGGCAAACAGATTTTGGGCGCGGAAGAACACATAATTCCAGAGGGCGTTCAGAACCATCATGAACAAGATGAAAACAAGCGTTGCTTGTGTCAGGAAGTCATCGGTGTTCTGTCTCAGGATTCGGTAAATAACGAAATAGAAAACCAGATAGTAGATACCGCCGATGATGTACCAGACCCAAAGCGGCGCTGAGTAGCGTGGAAACTTCAGTTTCGCAAAGTATTCCTTTACGCCCTTTCCGGAACACAGTCCCTCCAGGACCGCCGCGATTACGCAGATACCCAGCGAGATCAGAAGCGCCTTGGTCGTGTTCATGAAAGGTTAAATCGAAACTGAACTGCCGCAGTCAGCAAACGCCTCACTTTGTTCGCTTGGTAATCCAATCCGAGATCGTATCCAGGACTTCCGGCGACATAGTCTCTTCGACGCGTCATGTCGATCTTGCCATACTCTGAAGGAAGGCCCGTCGTGGCGGTTTGGAACAAATGATTAAGCCGCGGGAAGGCCTTAACGGTGTAGCCTTTGTTCTTGGCTGCTTTGAGCGCGGCCGCGATGAGCGCGACTTGGACATTCTGCAAGCAGCACGTAAGGAGGCTGAATTTATGTTTCACAAAGGTCAAAGTCGCCCGCCACTACTGAGTTAATGAAGCATGTAGAGGCTGACGCGCGCGTGAAGCTGGCGAGCGTCGCTGACACATGTGTCGAATCAGTTCTGCTTCACTTTCAGAGTTTTCACCAACCAATCTCCTAAAACCTTGATTACGTCATCAGGGATTATAGATGTCTCAAGTTTCGAATACTCGTCTAACGCGCCGGTCTTTGCGGGGAGAAACAAATGGTTCAAAGTTGGAAACACTTGCTTGGTCACATTCTTGTTGCCGGCGTCGCGCGCCGCGCGCTCGAGTATATCCGCCTGTTCGGCCGTGATCTGTCGATCGAGGGCGCCTTGCAGAATCAGAAGCGGCTGCCGCACTTTACGGATCGTGACCAGCGGATCGTACGTCCAAAATTCTTTTACCCAGGGAAGCCTTGCCTGGGCCGGATATTTTGAGAGGTCAGCGCCGGTTTGTACGGCGCGCATGATTTCTTCCTGCTTGGCGCGCTCGGCGTTTTTCTGTTCAGCAGTCAGGGTCTGGTTCCGCTCGAGTGCGTCGGCGAGTTGCTCTCTGCTAATCTCGTCACCACGTTTGCCGCCGCCGGCGAGCAGAACGATTGCGGCAATCTGCGGATCGCTCGCTGCCAACATTGGTGCGATGCTCCCTCCTTCGCTGTGGCCAACCAGGGCAATGCGTTTCGAATCGATCTCGGGGCGCGAGCGAAGAAAAGCAACTTCAGCGCGAGCATCGTCTGCAAAGCCCGAGGTAGTGACATTGGCCAGCGTTTCCAACCCCCCGGATTTGCCCACGCCACGATCATCGACGCGCAGGACGGCGACGCCTCGAGCTGCCAAAGCTTCGGCGATCTGCCGCATAATCCCGTACTTTTCCAGACCGGGGAATGGCACTGGCGAGTCCCGCGTCTGTTGGCCGGAACCCGTGATCGTGAGGACCGCTGGCACCTTTCCTTTTCGATTCTTTGGCAGGAGCAAGGTGCCGGCCAGAGTGTATCCTTTGGCGGGAATCGTCACTTCCTCTTCGTCGTATGGGTACGGTTTTTTCGGGTCCTGCCGGCGCGTGATCATGGGCACCTCGCCGACGCGTCTAAAGATCATCGGGGTCGAACCCGCGCCTTGCTTGAACGTGCCCGTGACTTCGTCTCCCTTGTCGTTGAGCGTGCCTTCATAGCTCATCCCGAACTGGGCGGCGACGAAACTCATTTTGTTTCCATTCAGAGTCACTGAATCGACCGGCAGATCTTTCACCCCTTGATCGACGCTATCGAACTTCGCTGTGTAGCCGGCGGTGGTTTTGTGGATTTTCAGCAGCAGCCGATGTTTTATCCCGCCGCCGACATCCAGTGTGGCGAGCCAATTTCCGGCGAGGTTGGTTTCACTCTGCGCAAACGCTGGCGCAGCAGAGACCACCAACAGGCTCAGGTTCAGGAATACAGCGAGTACGGTCTTCATCGTTTTCTCCTCAGTTCGAAACTATCTACCACCGTCCAACTTCGAAAGTAGCTGGATGATTTCGCGCAACTCGTCGAAATTCACAATGATGATGATCGGCACAATGACCAGGACCAGTATGCCGAGGACCAAACCGGCTTTGGCCCACATGCGGTGTAACTTCAGCACCGGCGCGGGATTTGCGCGTAACGCAAGCCAGCCGAATACGATCGCCAGGATTGGTTTCTCAAGGCCGAGCAGGTTGACGAAACTGCAAATTCCAAGAATTAGCGAAGCGGTCGCAAAGGCGTACTTCTGGCCGAGGACCCACGATTCTTTTGCTTCAATTTCATTCATGGCGTTATCTCTCTCCAATTAGTTCAGCGTTTATCCGAAATGGATTTTCCTTAATGACCAAAAACAAGCCGACGATCAAGATCAACGGCACGAGTTTGAATGCGAGCCCAGGAGCCTGTTCGGGAAGCATTTCGAAAAGCTTGTAGGCCACGCAGATAGCGCCGAATAGCCCGAATGGCGCCCAACCAAGTTGCGGGACGATGCGCGAGCTCAGCCTCTTTTCGACCGCCGGCCACAGGTTCGCAACGTGCTGGTGACGGCCCTGGGTCTTCAACAGCGAGTCAACGCGCAACATCTGCTCAATCTCTTGCCGGCAGTTTCCACAGCTTTTGATGTGTGCGCTGATTTGCTGGACGGCGAGCATTGGTTCTTCGCCGTCACTCTCAGCCATCCAGGCCATCAACACATCGTCGCAATTTACTTCGTTCATCTCAGGTCCTTACCTCAATGGGAATTGTCCGGTCAGCTTTTTCTGTAATTGCTTGCGGACATGAAACAGACGGCTCATTACCGTGCCCTTCGGAATTTGTAAGTGTTCGGCGAGTTCCTGGTACGAAAGGCCGTCGAGATATTTCAGCGTTATCAGCTCGCGGTCTTCCCGTGGCAAACTAACCAAGGCTCTTTCAAGCGCAACTCGTTCTTCGCGCGGAAGGCCGACTTGCGGCGCCAGGATCTCGGTGTCTTCGATACTCTCTGTTTCCCGGTTTCGCGTTCTCATCTTGTAACAACGGTTGCGAAGCAAAACGTAAAACCAGGGGTAAAAGGCCCGTGCTCGGTCGAAAGTATCAATGGCTTTAAAGGCATCAATAAATGCTTCCTGAACGGCGTCTAAAGCATCTTCCCGATTGAAGAGAATGGCGACGGCATGACCGACTGCCTGTCCCTGGTAACGCTCGACGAGAATGCGAAAAGCACTCGTCTCACCGTTCTGGCATTCTCTGATTGCTTGCGAATCGTCCATAAGTGCTCTTCACACTATGCGTATCCGGTTGGCGCGCAAAATATTCAAACTTATTTTGGGAAACTTCGCAGGTGTCTTCGGACTCGGCAGCCTGGTTGGACTGCCTACCCAATTTTGCAGAGATCTTCTGAGGCGACGATGCCGCCGGCATCTGGTGGGCCAATTTCTTTTCGCGCCGCGGCTTCGCTGGCGTAGAACCACTTTAGAAATGGTGGGGCGACTAGTGTGGTCGCCACGGCCATGAACAAGACCACCCCGTAGAGCTCCGCTCCGATCACCGCCAGGCTCAGCCCGATCTGAGCGACGATAATTCCCACTTCACCGCGTGGCACCATTCCCATTCCAACCTGTGCCGCGCGTCTGGTACCGAGGTTGATCGCGCCCAAGCCACAGCCCAACAACTTCGTAGCAATCGCCACCAAAGTGACCAAAATGCAAAGAATGATCACCGACGGCGAACGAAAAACGTCAAGCCTGAGCTGCATGCCAATATTGACCAGAAAAAACGGCACGAGAAACTCAGTTACGCCGTTCATGTGCCGGTGCATCTTCGAATCGCCTTCAGCGGCTTCAGCCAGGGCCATACCGGCAAGAAAAGCTCCAATGATCGCCGCAACTCCAATGTAGGACGCGGCGACCGACAGCCCGAGACACAATACGAGTCCGAAAATAAAAATTCCATGCCCGGTGCGCATCCGCTCGACCTGGGGCGCAACGCGCGCGACGACCGGCGCCCCCACCAGGGCGACAAAGACAGTGAATCCAATTGCCAACCCGGCAGTTGTCAGAATCTCGAAGTAATTGATGGTGCCTGCGGCCATGCTCGAAACAATCGCCAGCACCAAAAGTCCAAGTATGTCGTCAATCACCGCGGCGCCGAGAATAATGCGCGCCGTGGGCGCGTCGAGCAGTCCCATTCCGGAAAGAACGCGCGCCGTAATTCCGACAGAGGTTGCCACCATCGCTGTGCCGACGAACAGAGCCTCGATGCCGGTACCTCCCCAAGCCTTCATCAACAGCCAGCCAGCCAGTAATGGAGCAACCACGCCCAGCACAGCCACAACCGCCGCTTGCTTGCCGACTTTGAAGATGGATGCCGGCTTGATCTCAAGTCCCACGTTGAATAAAAGGAAGATGACGCCAATCTCAGCAAGTAGGCTTGTAATCTCTGAGGGAGCGGCCCAACCGAGCAGGCTTGGGCCGATGATGACTCCTGCCAGAATTTCTCCCGCCACGGCCGGCTGTCTCAGACGCTCAAACAGCTCACCCAGCAGCTTGGCCGCAACGAGCATGATGAAGAGAGTTAGAAGCACTCTCGTTTCGCCTCCGGTTGCGAGCGCCAGGAAATGGTTCATCTTCTTCTCTGTCCCTATGAGACTCTGCAGAATATGCGGGCGCAAATAGGCTGAGCACTCACCGCAGCCAATTCGTTTTGACTGCGGCAAGTGTCAGCTTCTGACTACGAAGCGATTTCAGATGGTTCTGAATGCAACCCCTGCTTACCGCTCGCGACCAGCATCGGGCGCTTTAATCGTGGTCTGCTCTCTGTGTTTTTCGCCGCGCTTGCCGCCGAAAACTACGAGCCAAAAAATGAATGCGATGGTTATGACTGAAACTACTATGCCTATTACGGTGTTACTCATAATCTCTCCTCCGTGCGCCTGACCCAAGCCAGACGCGGTTGTGTCCTGACGCCACTCTGCACGCGCAAAACTGTTCCTGGCGAGCAGATCCAAAAAACCTGGATGGCAATGAGTTTTTGGACTAAAGAGGTGGAGCGCGCCCCGGAGGTTGGGACGCTAAGGCACAGACATAAAGGTGAACTACCGAATTGAATTCCGCGAAAACTCGCGTGTCATTTGAAACGATGTAACCTGTTTTTGGCGTTCCGGCAAGCGGTTGGGAATGGGGCTGCTTAGCTTCACGCTTTTGGGAGTAAGTCGTTATCGGTACGCGAACACTCTGGTTGTCAGATTGTGATGGCGCCCGTGACAGCTGTTCCTGATCAGTTGGCTTCGGAACATCTGCACGATGATCGGCGACGAGCGGTAACGGAAGAAAACTGAGTCCTACGTTGTTCGAGGCGCAAAACGCGAAAAGCGTGGCCACACAAAGAAGGACACGCAGACAAAACATTCTCGAGGTGATTGCTGATCCAATCATCGCTTGCGGGCGAAATGTTACCAGAATTCGAAGCCTGCACCCAACGCGAGTGTTGAAACTAGCGAAGCGATGAATCGATTATTGGGACGGGCCACTGACTATTTTTACTGGCCACTTCTGGCATGAGCCTTTGAGAATCCTCGCCCACGAAGCTTTGCCTGTTTCTGTGAGATTCAGTGGGAAGCTTCCGATACTCGAGAATTAACGGCTGATTGCGGCCGCGGCAAGAACACCTTGTATAGTTGTGACATGTTTATTTGAATGTCTAAAGGTCGGTTAGCCATCGACGCTAAGCGTCGA
This sequence comes from Pyrinomonadaceae bacterium, assembly GCA_036374695.1. GTDB lineage: Bacteria > Acidobacteriota > Blastocatellia > Pyrinomonadales > Pyrinomonadaceae > UBA11740. The sequence goes on along the minus strand of DASUTF010000032.1, from coordinate 9,883 downwards.
AGTGAATTGAGCCCGGCCCTTTCAAGGCGGGGTTGGGAGGCAAGGTAGAAGTTTTCGGTCGCGCAGCGACTGATTGAAAAGCGCAAATACCAAAAGCTTTGATTCAGCCCTTGAGCAGTACGAAATCGGAGAGGAGTTGGCTCCTGATCATGGCCCGACCTACTACGGGAAAGGCTTCGTGTATGCGGCTCGCGGTAATTATTCGGAAGCGATCAATAACTACAGAGAAATGATTCGGCTCAACGGCCAGCATACGGGTGTTGATTGCTACCTTGGCTTTGCGCTAGCCAGGGCAGGGCAGATTTCCGAAGCCCGAACGATGCTTAACAAGTTAGAGACAGGCAGGGACTACGTTTCACCGGTCGAATTGGCAGTCCTGCACGTCGGTTTGGACGATCAGGACAAAGCAATGTCGTCGCTGGAAAAAGCGTACGGTACCCAGGACTCGCAGTTGCAGTATTTGCGAGTCGAGCCGCACTTCGACAGTCTGCGATCTGATCCGCGGTTTGCTGGTCTTTTGCAGCGAGTCGGTCTTCAGCGATAGCCTAGACCGGCGGACCGGTGGAAGCATGTTCATTATCGGCGGCGACCGCCGGCGTCGCGGTGACGGGGCTCGAATGATCAATTTCTTTTGGTATCTGAAGCGAATCGGCTGGCTGGCAGCTGTGGGATATTTTGCGGTGGCGTGTGTGTACATGCTTCAGTAATATCTACTGTTGAATTATCAAACACAAGGCAGGCGAAGCTAATGAAGGCAACCGGGATCGACATGTCTTAGGTCCAAGCTGACAGATCCAAAGCGATAGAGGAAAAGGACGCTCGATTGGCTGAAGCCGACATTCCAGGTGAAGTAAGACAGTTTATCAAGGATTACATTCGATCCTTGTTTCAACTTGAAGTCTTGCTGTTACTTCACAGACATCGAGATAGGGATTGGAGTCCCGAAGACATCGACCGGGAACTGAAGATAGGACGGGAACTCGCGAACACGCAGCTTGCTGATCTTCACTCGATAGGTTTACTGACAATGATAGATAACCCGTTTGGCTATCGATACCGGCCGGCTACCGATGAATTGGATGCAGCGGTAAGTAAACTGGACGCGGCGTACAAAGAACGTCGCGTTAGCGTGACAAGCCTTATCTACTCGACTCCGGTCGATGAAGTTCGGATCTTTGCGGAAGCCTTCAGATTAAGGAAGGACAAATAGCATGTCTTTGGCGGTATATATTCTCTGCGCCGCGACCAGCATTGCTTGCGCGGTCATGCTATTGCGAAGTTATCTGAAAACCCGCACTCGTCTCTTACTATGGAGCAGTCTCTGTTTTCTGGGATTAACGGCGAACAACCTCCTTCTTTTTCTCGATCTCGTGATTGTCCCGGACGCGGACCTCTCTTTGTGGCGCCATCTGGCTACGTTGAGTGGTTTAGCATTGCTACTGTACGGTCTGATATGGGACACGAGATAACCTAAGACCTCTTGGTTTTTCGATGGTTGAGCGATGGTGAATAACTACCTTTCCGGAGCGATCATGATGTGCTTTTTGGTGGCCGGGCTGTTCTTCTTGCGCTTTTGGCGAGAGACGCGCGACCGCCTCTTCATAATGTTCTCGCTTGCGTTCTCGCTTCTCGGTCTGAATCAACTCGGGTTTATTTTTTCAGAAGAAGGTAGTGACACGCGGAGTTACTTCTACCTGATCCGTCTCCTGGCATTCGTTCTGATTCTGATTGCTATTGGAGATAAGAACCGCTCACGTCGGGCGGACGATCGAGGCTAGGGAGAGAGGCTCCGGCAGCCATGTCTGACACTACGGCATCAACCTGATCAAGTCTCATAGACAACGCTAATTCCGCCGTCGCGCTCGAGTTGGGCGCATTTGACTCTACGCACATCGGGGGGATGACCGCTTTGCCGAATTGCCTCATGCAAGTCCTGCTCACTGATGTGCCCCCTCTTCATCTCTTCCCACTGAATCTGGCCGTCAATCACCAGCGTCCGGTTGCTGCCCTTCACGATTTTGCCGAATCCGTCTGAGCGAAACGCGATTGCGCACAGGCTCCAGTGCGCAAGTACAAGCACAAGCCCGGCCGCCAAGGTTGGAAAGAACGGCGCGTTTCCGGTAATGGCACGACTTACAACTGAGCCAAATACGATGCCCAACATGACATCCAACGCGGTGCTCTTTCCCATAAAGCGTTTGTCACCGATGCGAATCATCAGTGTTGCCAGGATGAACACCACCAGCGCCCGCACGGACATTTGAACGACGCCGAGATCCTGGCTTTCAAGGCGCAAGCCAAGTGCCGAGGTGATCATTGACCATAGTCGCTCCAGCATGTCTTATTCTCCGAAATAATTCCTGCCAGTTTTCAGGGACAAATTTACTTCGGAAACAACACGAGAGCGTTGTTTCGACTTTACGTGTCGCGAGCCGTTTGTTCTCAGGGGCCAGATTAGGTGAAAACACCCGCCAATCCTGAGTAATAACGCCGTCGAAAACCGAATCGCTGTTGTTTTATAAAGTTCGGAGGGAAGTTGTGCAGGGGAGGCTAATAGTTCTTGAGCGCACATCATAGAATTGTAGTTCAGGTCCCACGGACCTTCCCCAGGTTTGTTATCGCAAAAGAGCGCGTGGGGGATCGACTGCGTGAATTTTTCATCAGTTATGGGTTGCCCCTACTCAGTGTGTCAGTCGCGATCGGAGCGACGCTTCTTTTGTCACAAGTCACGAGGGAGGCTCGCAGCTCAGCAGTCTTTTTTCTCGGCGCGATTATGGTGAGCACTTGGTATGCGGGCCGGCCTGGGGGATTTCTCGCAATCGCTCTATCAGTTGTAAGCATAGACTTCCTCTTTCTGAAGCCATTCGCGGCCTATTCGATCACTGTTTACGACCTTCCATTAGTCGTAGTCTTTAGTGCGCTTGCGGTAATCATCACTTACCTTGTCGACTTTCGACGTCGTTCAGAGAAGCAATTACGTCAAACAAACGCGCAACTCGAACAGATGGTGGCCGACCGAACCAGAGAACTGGCGGAAGCGAATAGAGCAAAAGACGAGGCTCTTGCAATGGTGGCCCATGATCTGCGCGCGCCTTTAACATCCATTCTGGGTTGGATCGAAATAATCGAACAGGACGGAATAGAAGACGACTCGGTTTCACAGGCGCTCGCCGTCATCAAAAGAAATGCGGTCGCGGAAAAACACCTCGTGACCGGTTTGCTTGATTTCAGTGGAATTGCAGCGGACGGATTCAAGTTGAACCTGCAATCTGTTGATTTGATGGGGCTGCTCGGTTCGACAAGAGAGCGATTCGAACCGATGGCCGCGCAAAAGAAGGTCAAACTTGAATTTAAAACATCGGAAGCCCTGCCTCCCATCGAAGCGGATAGTCATCGCTTGTTCCGCGTATTCGACAACTTGCTGTCGAACGCGATCAAGTTCACGCCGGGCGGAGGGAGAGTCGACGTTCGCGCTCGTCCCGTAGGCAGAAACGTGCATATCGCAATCAGCGACACAGGCCCCGGCATTGATCCCACTCTGCTGCCATATATTTTCGATCCCTTTCGGCGAGGAACTGCAACGGACCCCGAAAGCTGGGGCCTGGGTTTATCAATCGTAAAGCAGATTGTCGAAGCACACGGTGGTAGCGTAAGTGTCTCGGCCGGCAAAGAAAACGGAAAAGGCGCAACTTTCACAGTGATGCTGCCCAGCGACGATTGGGACGAGCTAACACGAATCCAACAGGGCTGATTTCAATCACGGCTTCATTACCAGCGCGAAGAATTGCTCAACCGCACGATTCTGCGCCATCGGTCAGCCTCAGCGCCAGTCAAATCTTTTCCCTTCCCACGTTCGGTGGAACAACTTGTTCCGAGTAATCACCTGAGATCCAACACCTCGATTCAGCGTATACCTGAGCAGAAACAACTGTGCCTATTCTCACCTTTTTTCACTCTCTTGGACTGCGCTGAAGAAATAACAAGCGATAAGTGTTACCACCTATGAGCGTGCGTGATTTCCTCAATTCAGCGAGTTCAGGCATTCAACTTGTCTGCTTTAGTCGTGCTGATCAAGAACAGTCAAGGGTTGAGGATTATCGTTCCTCATCGCATTTGAAATAGTACGGCCCGCCGGTCGCAAACGTTACAAGAACCATTGTTGTTACCGGCAGCCCTCATCCGGGAGGCCGCATTGTTTTATGTTGCGAGGTACAAATGAACTGGTTACTAACACAAATGGAGAAGGAGGAATTGTGAACGCAATGAAATCATTTTGGGTAATAAGCCTGCTTGTGATCGCGCTCGTTGTTATTCAGGCGCCCGTGATACGCGGCCAACAGTTAAGGAGCACCGCGCAGGCTAAACAATCAATAAGCCGGCTGGAAACCAGCACTGATCGCTTCAGCAAACGACTCGATGCGGCACTCGATCGCAGCCGCCTCGACGACTCTCGCCTCGAAGATCAGGTGAATGCGCTGGTGGATGAGTTTGAGTTCGCGACGGATCGGCTTAAAGAGCGCGTGGACGATGACATGGCGATCGAGTCGGATGTCCGCGAAGTGCTTCGCCGTGGCCTCCGTTTGGATATGTTTATGAAGACGCACCGCCTGACGCCTGCAGCACAGGGAGATTGGAGGCGGGTTAAAAACAACCTCGATCAATTGGCGCGTTCATTTGGCGTCGGCTGGGTGTGGGCGCCGGTGCAGGATACTGCGCTAAACCGCGCTTCTACACGACAGGTTCTTCAACGTCTCGAAGAGGCTGCAAACGATTTTCGGGACAGTTTCGATGGCTCTCTTGATCGAAGTCGCATCGACGGCTCGCAGTATGAAGACTTCATGAACCGGATCGTGAAAACGTTCGAGCGCTCGATCGAAAAGCTCGAAGACCAGGCCGACCGTTCGGAAAGCTTAAATTCCGCGGACGTGCGGACAGCGCTGACCAACGCCGCGGCCATCGACGACTTTGTAAGCAGGCATTCGTTGAGCATGCGAACGCGCAGCGATTGGTCGCGCGTGAAAGCGAACCTCGACGATCTGGCTTTCCTGAATCAGGTGGCCTGGGACTGGCGTTCGCGACAGGCAGCTCCGATAACGATGATTAATCAGCCGCCTGCCCAAGGAGAGCGCATAAGTCTTGGACCTATGCCGAATCGCGCAACGAGTGCGATTGCTCGAGAAATAAGGCACGAACTCTTGTCAGACCTGCCTTACTACGGCGTTTTTGACTGGATCGAGTTCGAGGTTCTGCCCGATCAGACAGTCGTACTCAGAGGAGCAGTCACGGCGCCGGCGGATAAAAGGTCGAAGGCTGAAGATGTTGTAGAGGACATCTCCGGCGTAAGACGCGTAATCAACGAAATTCGCGTGCTGTCCGTCTCGCCAAACGATCAACGTCTGCGTCGCGCCTTGTATCGAGAGATCTACGGCTTTGATTCACCGCTGTTCCGTTATGGCGTCGGATCGCGGCAAGCCATCCACATCATTGTTGACGGTGGCCGGGCAACCCTCAAGGGAATAGTGGAAAGCGAGCGCGATAAGAATCTGGCATATCTGCGAGCACAAAGCGTGCCGGGCCTGTTCGAAGTGAAGAACGAGCTGGTGGTTGACGGCCAGTTTCGGATGCCAGCGTAGGGACGTAAATGGTTCAGAGGTGAAATGAATACTTCGCCGGGAACCGGAAACGAAAGAAAGGAATCAAAGACAATGTTACAACGCGTAAGTGATTTTAAAGGCAGCGCAATTCACGCAACCGACGGTGATATAGGCGAGGTGGCCAATCTCCTGTTCGATGACGAGAGTTGGGCCATCCGTTACCTCGTGGTTGACACTGGCAAATGGCTGCCGGGGCGGAAAGTTCTCATTTCGCCAATCTCAATTGACGCGGTGCGGAAACTCGATGGGATAGACCTTTCGCTCACCAGAGAGCAGATCGAGAACAGTCCCGACGTTGACACCGCTAAACCCGTCTCGCGCCAATACGAGACGGAATATCTCGGGTATTACGGATACCCGTATTACTGGTACGGCGCGGGACTTTGGGGTGCTTCGCAGTACCCCGAGATTCGGCCGTCAATTCCCGTTTCGGGATACCCGGACAGGGCTTCAGGCCAGGTTCCCGGCGCGGCGACTGGGACCGCGCGGGCCAAACCCGAGGGCGATTCGCATCTCCGCAGTGTCTCCGAAGTGCTCGGCTATTACATTGAAGCCACCGACGGCGACATCGGTCATGTGGACGACTTTCTGGTTGACGATAAGGACTGGGCCATTCGTTACGTGGTGGTTGATACCGGCAACTGGTGGCCCGGCAAGAAGGTGGTTGTATCGCCTGACTGGATCGAACGGGTCAGTTGGCCCGAAACCAAAGTCCACGTAAATGTATTGCGTCAGAACATAAAGAGTGCTCCCGAATACGATCCATCGGCGCCAATTGATCGCGATTATGAAAACAGGCTGTACGACTTTTACGGCAGCCCAAAGTACTGGCAGGCGCCACGCAGTTAGTTTAGCGGCGCGCCTCGCGGTGGATTCCGGTCGTAACGATCACCGGGATTCGGATGGCTGCTCAAGGGTTCGGCATTTGGGAGAAAGAAGTGTTGCGATGAATAAGTTAGACACTAACATGATCGGAAAGGATGCGCGCCGCTTTGCTGCTCGTTTCGCATACTCGATCATCCTTGTCATTGCCTTCCTGATGGCGGGGTGCAATCGCAACGGCGGCGCCATTCCAAAGGTCGACTTACAGCAGTCTGCACCCGTGAACGCAACCGATTCTGGGGCCGCGCAAGTATCGTATGCCGGCGTAGTGAATCGAGTCTCGCCGGCCGTCGTGACGGTGCTCCCCGAAAAACGAATGAGGACTCCACGGCAGCACCCATTTCTAAACGATCCTTTTTTTCGCGACTTCTTCGGCGACGCGTTGCCACAGCCGCAACCTCGGCGCGAGCGCGGATTGGGATCGGGCGTGATTGTTAGCAATGACGGACACATTCTGACTAACCACCACGTCGTCGATGGCGCAGAGCAGATCAGGATCGAGTTAGTCGATCGGCGCACCTTTGATGCTAAGGTCGTCGGTTCGGATCCGCGAAGCGATTTGGCCGTCCTGAAGATCGATGCCAAAGACCTACCGACTTTAGTCCTGGGAAATTCGGATCAAGTACAGGTCGGCGATGTAGTGTTGGCCCTCGGCAATCCGCTGGGAATCGGACAAACCGTCACTGCGGGAATCATCAGCGCAAAGGGGCGTTCGACAGGACTGAGCGATGGCAGCTTTGAAGATTTTCTGCAGACAGATGCCCCGATTAATCGGGGCAATTCCGGCGGCGCGTTGGTCAATACAAACGGCGAGTTGATTGGCATCAATTCACAGATACTGAGTCCGTCGGGCGGAAACATCGGAATCGGTTTCGCCATTCCTGCCAATATGGCACGCAATGTCATGGATCAGTTGATCAAAACCGGCCAAGTCCGGCGCGGTCAGCTTGGCGTTGTAGTGCAAACGGTCACGCAGGACATGGCCTCGAGCATGGATTTAAAGGAAGCACGTGGAGTAATTGTTAGCCAGGTGCAACCAAACAGCGCGGCTGAACGGGCCGGCATTCGCCGCGGCGACGTGATCACGGCTCTCAATGGCGAGCCGGCTAACGACAGCAACTCGCTGCGCAACATAGTGGCAAGAACCGCGCCAGGGACTGAAGTCACACTAACTATTCTACGCGATGGTGGTGAGCAGCAACTTCGCGCGACGCTGGGCGAACTCCCCGCAGCAAAACAGCCGAGCAATTCACCGGACAACAATGGCAATACGAGCGGCGATGAACAACTTGGACTGAGTGTTCAGCCGCTGACTCCGCGGGTTGCGGCGCAACTCAATTTGCCGAGCGGCACGCAGGGGCTCGTGGTTACGAGCGTCGATCCGCTTGGAAGTGGCGCCGCTGCCGGCATCCGCGAGGGAGACGTCATCGAACAGATAAACCAAAAGCCCGTGCGCTCGGTGACTGATGTGCGCAATGAGCTGCAACGCGCGGGTGCGAATCCCGTACTGCTGCTCATTAATCGTCGCGGGACCACGATCTTTCTGACGGTAAGACCGCGTGACTAAACAGAAAGGAGGAGGCGTTTCGGCGAATGGTTGTGGTGAGTGCATACAGAAAAATGCGCGTGCCAATCGCGCTACGAAAACTGGCGGTTGTGATCGCGGCGCTGTTCCTGTCAGTCGCGTGCAGGCAACAGGAGGTTGATTACCAGGCGGCCGACGTCCGGCTGGCCCAGGCAGTGCGAGCACAACTGGATGCAACTGCCGACACAAAAGGCGCTGCGTCGCGGGTGGTCGTAGAAGCTAAGGACGGAACGGTAACCTTGACTGGCTCGGTAGACACGCCTCAGGATAAAGCACTCGTCGAGCAGACGGTCGCGGAACACAAGGGAGTAACGAGTGTGGTCAATCAGGTAACGGTGAACATGCCGGTGCTGCCTGTTCCAGACGAGCCTTTTGAAGAGCAGGCCGTGCGCAGGGAAGCCAATTCTAACGGGGAACGAATTGGCCTATCTTCCGAGGACGCGCGCATCTATCACGCCATTCGCCGGCACCTGGTGAAACATGAAACCACGCCGAAGCGAGCAATCTTCGTGGATGTTGAGGACGGCGACGTGACCCTCAGAGGCACGATATTCACGGGCGCCGCGCGAGATGATGCGGTGGCTTCCGCAAAGAAAGTAGAAGGAGTTAAAGCTGTGCGCGACCTTCTGGTAATCAACACGCAACTGCCTTAACTGGGTGCAAAAACGCGACCGGGAAGTTGAGAACTTAAGATTCTTGTTTCACCGCTCGTAAGCAGACGGCGCGAGTAATTAAGGAGACCTTGTGAACAACGAAAAACAAAACGAACGAACAGAAAATGATCAGAAGCGAGCAGTCGCGAAAGAGAGTGAGAAGCGTGAAGGGGCTGCGAGCAAGGGAATGTTGAAGCGCATAGGAATCTATGCTCTGGTTGCTATCGGTATCTTTTTTCTCGGTTTAATTCCGATGTGGTTTATAGCGCGTGACCGCGCCGAACAGCTTGGAGCGACGCAACGCGAACTGCGCGTGGCCAGGATGCAGAACCTGTTGGCGTCGGCGGCGATCGATGCGCGCCGCGGTGAGTACGAGCCGGCGCGCCAGGCCGCCAGCGACTTCTTCACCGTCGCCCGTACCGAGATTGACCGAAACGATTCTGCGCTTAACACGGCCCAGCGGAGTGGGCTCGAATCCCTACTCGCGCAGCGCGACGAGTCGATTACGCTTCTTGCGCGCAGCGATCCAGCCGCGGCGGATCGCCTTTCGGAACTTTATGCAGGCTATCGCAAAGTTCTGGGTAACCCATCGTCGCAATAAAACTTTCGAGGCCGGATCAAAAATGAGAATCTCCTTTGGGACGGTTTCGATTGCATTGAGTTTGTTGACTAGCGGTTGCGCAGTGTCTGACACATGGCTGGCTTGGCGAACAGTCAGCGATACTCCTCCGGTCACCGCTTCACCAACACCGGCGAATCTAAGATAAGGACGCAACGCCTGCGAGAACATCCAAAGTTCATTCACTTTCTTTCTCGACGAATCTTTCCGGGGCTTTGGCGCGTCCACTGAGAATACGCGTACCATAGCGTGGCGAGTACACAGTGAAGCAGCAGGTTAATCAAACGCGATGGTTGGCGTTGCTGGTGGCGACGGCGCTGGCAATTTACCTTTGCTGGCTCATGCTGCGTCCGTTCGTGGACGTGTTGCTGTGGGCGGCGGTGCTGGTCATTGTTTTCTATCCAGTGCACCAACGTCTCACGAAACGACTTGGCCGTCCGGGTTTGAGCGCACTGATTTCGTCTTTCCTCGTGACAATCGCGGTGCTCGC
>DASUTF010000031.1:0-3257 GCA_036374695.1 Pyrinomonadaceae bacterium | reverse complement strand
CCTCGAGGACATCGAGAAGTTCGTCATCGAGCGCACCCTGCAACGGACGGGCGGCAACAAGCAGAAAGCTGCAAATATGCTTGGCATTTACCGGCCGCGCCTTTACAGTAAGATCAAGAAGTATCGGATTGGCTCGGAGGCTGTCAGCCCGAACTAAGCGAACGACCAGGACGAACTGAGAAGGAACCCCGACCGTGCAATCAAACCCTGAAGACCGTCGGCAGTCTCCCAGGCTCGATGCAAACCTTCAAGCCCGACTCGAATTTAGCGTGCTGCTGCGCGAAGCTGAGAACAGCCAGACCGGCGTGCAGCACATGCGCGCCGTGGCGGGTCACACCGTCAATCTCAGCACGATTGGTCTGGCGGTCATGCTGCACGCGCAGAACATCGATCCGCAGTACCTGACCGGCGGCGAGAACTCAATGTCGATCGAGCTTGATCTGCCGAGTGGCGTTTCAATCGAAATCGAGGCCATGCCCGTTCGTTACGAGAAGCGCGACGACGGCTATCTCATCGGCGCGCGCATCACCGACATCAGTGAACGCGATCGTGAATTGTATGATGAGTACTTGCGGGAACTGGGCTGATTGATCAGGACCGCCTGCGGTAGCGGGCGGGCCCTCAGAAGGAATGGCCACAGATTTACACAGATCAGCACAGATTTGAATGACGGTTAGTTTTCTTATCTGCGAAGATCCGTGTCTATCTGTGGCTAATCAACCGTGTAAGTCGCCACGCTCGTCGGCGTCTCAAAGCATCTCACTTTGTAAATCTGCACGCGCTCGTCGTTAATCTTCGCCGCCAGCTTTTCCAACACAAACCGCGCTACGTTTTCCGCCGAAGGATTCTGTTCGACCACGAACGGCTCGAGCTCATTCAGATTCTTGTGATCCAGATAGGTAACCAGATCGTCGGCGGCCTGCTTTAGCTCGACAAAGTCCACCAGCAAACCGATGTGGTTCAGCTCTCGGCCGCGTGCATAGATTTCAATCTTGTAGTTGTGGCCGTGCAGGTTCTCGCACTTTCCCCGGTAGCCGCGCAGTTGATGCGCGCTGGAAAAGTTGCGCTCGATCATGACTTCAAATTGTCCGGTCATTTTTTCAATCACCATCCGCACCCTGTTGCAGCCGGCGCGCGTCTTCTTCCATTTTCTTTCTGAGACTGAGCGGCCGCATGTCTGTCCAAACCTCTTCAATCCACGCCAGCACCTCTGCTTTAGGCCCCTGTTTACCGGCGTTGTGCCAGCCCAGAGGCAATTCGCGATGAGCCGGCCAGATTGAATACTGCTCTTCGTCGTTGACTACCGCCATATAGATCGTATTGTCTTCCCGTTCTTCGCTCATGTTTACCTCCGGTGATTTCAGGTTTCAAGTCTAAAGTTTGAAGTTGGCGACGCGTAGCGTCGCACTGAACTTAGCCCGGCCTTTTAAGGCCGGGTTATCCGGCGAACCACGAAGTCCGTCGCGTAGCGACGGGTTGAAATGTCCACACTACCAGTCGTCGCTACGCGACGAGAGCGATGTTCGAACTGATCCCAGCCTTAAAAGGCTGGGCTAAAGTCACCGGGACGCTACGCGTCGCAATACTTTGCGCCTTCACTTGAATCGCCCCGTCACAAACCTGAAACTTGAAACTTGGAACTTGAGACTTCCCTTTCGAACACCGAGGCCAAGTCCTCAATCTTCGATGTGACGCGGCACGGCGGCAGACTCTTGAGAAACTGTTGCCCATAGACCTTCGTCCGCAGACGCGGATCCAAAACCGCCAGCACGCCGCGATCCGATGTGCTGCGGATCAGACGACCCAATCCCTGCTTCAAACTAATAATCGCCTGCGGCACGCTGTACTCATAGAAGCTTGACCCGCCCATGTCTTCAATGTGTCTTTGGCGCGCAGCGACGACCGGATCAGTCGGAACCGCAAACGGCAGCTTGTCGATGATCACGCACGATAGCTGTTCACCGCGCACATCGACGCCTTGCCAGAAACTCGCCGTCGCAAACAAAACCGCGTGCGGCGTCTCGCGAAACTTTCTCAGCAGAGCGCCCTTCGAGGTGCTGCCCTGCACAAAGCACGGATAGTCGATCTGCGGCGCCACCCGATCGTAGAGATCGTTCATGCCCGCGTTGCTCGTCGACAGCACGAACGCGCGGCCTTCTGTCGCGTTCACAATCTTGATTACCTCATCGGCCGCCGCGCGTCCCCACTGTGGCGAGCGCGGGTCAGGCATCGAACGCGGCAGGTACAGCACTGCCTGATTCTCAAAGTCGAAGATCGATTCCGCGAACATCTCTTCGCCTTCGTCCAGTCCCAGGCGCTCGCGGATGAAGCGGAAGTTCCCGGCGCTGGAAAGCGTCGCCGAGGTCAGAATCACGGTTGGCACTTTCTCGAAGAGACGATCCTGGAGTAATCCCGAAACATCGATGGGCGAGGCGCGCAGAAACACGCCGCGGCCGCGCCGCTCCAGCCAATAGACGAATTTCTGATCGTCCGCTTTGACGACGAAGCTCAGCGAGAAGCGCAACTCGCGGGTGCGCCGCAGAATGTTCTCGGCATCAGGCGGCGGATCTTTGAGAATCGCCAGCGTCGTCTCCAAACGATAGAACGCATTATCGAGCGCTTGGTACGCAGGCGTCCCTGCCTGCTCTTCGTCTTCCACGCCCTCCCTCACGGTCGGGCTACTGCCCCAGATCGCATCGTCTGGCCCGGCCGCTACCGCAGGCGGTTCTGACCTGCCCCGTCGCGGCGTCAACGCAAACCGTCCTTCCAACCCGCGACCTTCACGAAACGAAACCCAAAACGCATCCGCGAATCGCTGCACGCGCGCGCTGATTCGCGCCAGCTCTCTTTCTACTTCACGATCCTCGAGCCGCAAAGCGCCTATGTCGTACAGCAAATCATCAATCTGATAATTCGAGACCTGCACGCCGAAGTATTCCGAAGCGACGTCTTCGATCTGGTGCGCTTCGTCCAGGATCACCGCCGCGTAATCCGGCAGCACCGCCCCATACGCGCCGTTCCGCAAAGCTAAATCGGCAAAGAACAGATGATGATTGACAACGATGATGTCGGCATCCATCGCGCGCTGCCGCATCCGCGTGACGAAACACGGCTCGTAATCCGGACACTTTTGTCCCAGACAAGTATCCGAGCGCGCATCGATGTGCCGCCAGAACGGCAGGTTCTCAGGCAGGTTTGAAAGCTCCGCGCGATCGCCCGTTTCCGTCTGCGTCGTCCAGCGAAAGACTTCGTCGAAT
>DASUTF010000030.1:0-3384 GCA_036374695.1 Pyrinomonadaceae bacterium | reverse complement strand
CTCAGCCGGGACCGAAATGCGCATCGAGATGGTGCGCAGCACGTGGCGAAGACCGTTAAGCGCAACGATGATGAAAAACCCAAAGCCGACCCGGCTCAACGCCGTGAAGATTGGCTGCACCCCGACGCGACGCACGACATACCACAGCAGTAAAGCGCCGAGCACGAACGCGACCGCTTGCGCCCAGGCGATGATGCGTTTGTTTCGAGCAGATTTGGTCGAGTCAGTCATGGTTAATTTAGGTACGCACGCCTCTGGCGTGCCAGCACGCGGGACGCGTGCGTGCCAATCCCGCTACCGGTGGTTCTGGCCGGTGATCTCCATTACCACCCTTCCGGGAAACTTCACGAAGCCGCGCTTCAATAATGCTTCACTTGGGCTGTTGTCGCTTTTAAGATTGCCCGTCAGCGTCAGAATTGTGGGCACCACACTTAAACTGTCGTAAGGCTCGCTCACCGCCAGTCCCCGGGGCACGCCGTCGCCGGCAAGCATAAATGTTGATTGCGTCGAAACGCGAAAGAACGAACCGTGATTACCTCCGGGATTAAACCCGCGCACGTCGAAATTCCAGTGGTTGTTCGCGAAAACCTGAAAGTCGGTTTCGGCTAAACGCCGCTGCCGCCGGCGCAAGCTGCGCATCAACCTTTCGTCTTCCGAAATTCCGTTTCCGTTCACGTCGGTTTTAGGCGCGACGTGCAGCGTGAACTGTTCGTGCAATCCAATCAGGGCATTAGAGTATTGCGTCTTGTGCAGCGCGCGCAACCACTCGACGTCGCTGTGCCAATTGTTGAGCCACGCCGCGCGATCGGCATCGTTCGTGTCCAGCCGGGCATCTTCGAAGATGCGCAGCGGCAGGTCGGCCTGCCAATCAAGGCGCGCGAAACGAATGGTTCCCTGTTCGTCCTGCGTCAGGTTGGCGACGGGCAAATAGCGCAAATGAAGTTGTCCGCTGCCCTCGCCACGGGGAAGAATGAGCACCTGCCGATCGGGACCACCATAAAGCCAGACGGCGTCGCCGTCCGGCCGCAAGTCGTCCGGCAGCAATGAACTGAGCCATTCGCGCGGAATACGTGTCGCCAGAAAATCGATGGGTTGGTTCGAGATGCCCGCCTGCACATTGTTTCGCACCGTCTGCCGCTTCAGCAGATCGAAATAATTGATACGCACAAAGCTTCGTTCAAGGTCGAGTGAGCCATCACTCCTCAACACCAGGCCGGCGCTTCCGAGTCCCACGACGTAGTTCTGCAAGTTGTGGATCGAGTTCCGCCGGCCCATCGAGTTCTTCGGAATGAGTTCTTCGATCTTCAGCTTCGCCGGCACAAGTGTCTCTGCGTGAAGCGACAGCAACCGCCGTATCGCGCCAAGGTACGCGTCATACTTCGCGGCCATCTCAGTCCATTGCGTGACGTGGATACAGATGCGGCGCGCATTGTCGTCGCGGCCCATCTCTCGATCTTCGACCGTGAACTTTTTCGGCTGTGACTCGCAGCGCGCGCGCTCGGCCTCAGTCGCGCGACGCAACGCGGCCACTTCTTGATCAATGTGCGTGAGTTCTTCGCCCCAGGCACCTCGATTCCGCGCAATCACCGCAAAGAAAGCGTTCATCGCCGCGCGTCGCTCATCTGTCGTGAGGTCTTTGCGCTGTAACTGCTGAAACAGAATGTGCAGCACGTTCAGGTCGCTGTTCCGCAAGTGGAGGCCGGCGCGTTCGTTGCCGTCGAAATCCAGCAGCACCGTCGAATAATCAGTGCTCTGCCCTTTCAGGTAATACGTCTGCGAAGTGGTCGTCACGATTGGCGGCACAAACGGATTGATGCCTTTAATCGAATAGTCCAACAGCAAGCGACGTTTGGTAATGACGTGATGACCGCCGCCTTCGCGCGCGCCGAGCAGCTTCACCAGGTTGAATCCCTGGCTGAGCACGCGTTCGTCTGTGTTGAAGCCATGGTCTGAGACGACAACGAGGACCGTTTCAGACGGGAGCGGACTCTTTTCAATGGCCGTCCAGATTCGTCCCAGGAGCGAATCCAGTTTCCGCAACACAGCGAGATGCGATTCGCGATCATTTGTGTGATGCGCGGCGTGATCGAACGACATGTCGAACAGATCCAGATAACGCATGCGCGGATCCTTCAATGCTTCGATTAGCTCGCGTTCGTACTGGCTAAAGACTGCGTGCCGCAGATCGAGGCCGATATAGAACTCCTGCGCCAGCTGCATTGGGTTCTTGGAGATCTGGGCTTGCCCCGCGCGTTGCAATGTCCCGAGCCGCGCGCCGCGACCGTAAAGCTGCGGGCCCGGCAGCCTTTGATAATTGTCGTACGCGTCCATCAACAGAGGCAGGCCGAGTAAATCGATCACCTCGGTGCCCGGCATATCCACATTGCCGCGATACGCCTGCTTGAAATAGAACGGCATGAAATTCAGGTAGTCGTAGGTGTGAAAAATGTAGCGATCGAACTCGACGTTGCCTTTGATTTGCAGATGATGCCCGGTGTCGATTAACGACCACGAGGGTCCCGACAGGCTCATGCCGCGCACGTAGAAGTTCGTGAGCCGCGTCCCGTTTTGATAGAAGATGTGCTCAAACCAGGGTAAGCGGCTCTTGCCGGTCTGTGGATCTCGCTCGCGCACGAAGCGATCGACTGTCTGATAAGGGAGACCGTCGACTTTCAGGACGACGACACGTTTGGCCTGAGCGTGAAGTGATGAAGCGAGCAGAAGGCCCCAGGCAACGGCAACCGCCAACGCTGCCCATGGCCTGAAGCGGTCGAAACCGAGAGCCGGAGGCGCGAAAGGTGTGTAGATCGACGCGAGCCTTCCCTTAACTGCTTCGCGCGAAGCGAAACCGCGATTTCGCGTCGCGCGAAGATAACCACTAATTGAAATCATCGATCTATAAAGATTTGGCCGCTACGCGGCCATAACACAAAACAGTTCTTATGAAGTTAGAGTACCGACTTTAGTCGGTCTTTCTCAATAAGCGGAATACCCGACTAAAGTCGGTACTCTGATAACCAAATCTAAGGCTGGCCAATCTCTGCCAAAACCGTCTTCGCGTAGGCCGGTTTGATGCGCTCGCCATCGCTAACGGCTTTTCGCAGGCGCTCAGCCACCGACGCGCGCCATTCAGAGTTCGGCCCCTGCTCGCGGAACAGTCGCAGCATTTCTTTGCGGGCCGTCTTGTCGTTAATCCGCGACAGGACGTCCAGACACAACGTGCGCGATTCGCTGTCAGCCGTCTGCTTAAATACCCGGGCCGCGACTTTCGCCGCTGAACCGTTGGCTGCGTGCGCATTGTCCGCCAGGAACCGGAGCGACGCGCGCACATTCGGCAGCTCCCAGGCCACCTCGATCTGCGGCGATGACCTGACAACTCGTTCA
>DASUTF010000029.1:0-5560 GCA_036374695.1 Pyrinomonadaceae bacterium | reverse complement strand
ATAAGGGGTCCTGAGATCCGTGGCCAACCTGGTTATCGTCTCCGGGACGGCAAACGCAGTCAAAGCGCTAAGCGAAGGAACGGACGGATAGAGATCAAGGACTGCGGGATCTGAGACAATAAACCGCTGCTCATTCACGCCGTTAGAACGGCGCGCGTCGAGCGCGTAATTCTCACTGAAACGATCATAAAAAAGGCCGATGCCGGCGCGCACAACGGTTTTCCGCGCGTTTGAGTCTCCCCCCGGCGCCCATGCCAGGGCCAGCCGCGGCGCAATATCGTTCCTGCGGTTGAGGTTGTTTTGGAACTCGTACCGCAGCCCGAGGCCCAGGGTAAGGTTGGGGCGCAATTGCCAATCGTCCTGGGCAAACACTCCTAAATCGTATTGACTGACAGAAGCCGTTGGATTTCCGCCCGCGATCGAAAACTGTGTCGGGCCCGCGCCCAGGGCGCGAATCTCAGCAGCAGAGAGCCCGCGTTGCTGGAACAAGGGAATCAGTTGAGTCCGGCGGAAGCGCTCGATGCTGGAAATTGGGGTAACAACGGGTTGTCCGGCAGGATCAAGCACCACATTGTTTGCCGCATCCAGCGCCGGCGCCAAACCACCTGCGAAGGTAAAGGTGCCGCCGAAATCTCGGGTCGAAGAGTCGGTCACATGCACGCCGCGCACCTGGACCCCGGCTTTAATATTGTGTCGCGTCAGCGCCCAGGACGTGTAGTTCTGTAATTCCCATCGATCTTCGTGGTTGAATGAAAGACCGCCCTGCGATCCGCCGCCAACAAAGGCCTCGGGCACCTGGACTGTGGGTGCTGAGTTGTTGCCCCTCTCGTGCCTGCGATTTCGCAAATATTGAAATCGCAACTCGTTAATCACGTTCGAGCGCAACACCGCGGTTTCGGTTAACTGTAAAAGTTGTTCTGAGGTCGAAGTTTCATAAGCGCGGGAGGCCAACGAGAAGTCACCCACGCCATTATTCGCAAACCTCGCCTGTGAGTAAGAATATCGGGCCACCAGCGTGTTGTTCTTGTTTAGCTCGAATTCAAGGCGCGGGCTGAAACCGGTGCGTCGTTGCGGCGTCACTATCGAATCGCTGAAATTCACGATATTCAGCCACGGATCAAGCACGGTGGCATTGATGAGGGCATTGTTGTTGACCTCCAGCCGCTCGAAATCAACGAAGAAGGATGAGCGTTTCTGGCGGATGGGGCCGCTCAGGCTCCCGCCGTAAAGCCGCGACTGATACGGCGCCCGCTCAGTAGAGAAGGGGTTTCGTGAATTCAGGCTTTCGTCGTTGAAATTGAAGAATGCGCTTCCCTGTAGTTTCTCGGATCCGGGTTTAGTCAGAATTTCAATCCGGCCAAAGCCGAGCTGCGGATACTCACTCGAGAAGGGATTCTCGCTAATGCGAATCTCCCGAATCGACTCTTTCGGCGGCAGACGGCCGCCCGAGAACCCATTAATCAGAATCTGTGGGCCGTTCGGTCCGGTGGATGGCACGGCTAACGCTCGTAGTGCGGCGCTGAGACCGCCCGGGCCGCTGGGAAGCGCGGCCAGATCTTTTCCGCGCAGGACACGCATGTTAAGGCTGCTTCCCAATCCCCTTTCGTCTGCCACCGTGACTTCCTGTTTCCCAATCGTAACCTCGAGTTTAATGTTAAGTATTTCCCGCGTGCCGGAACCGACCCTGACGTCCATTTTTTCAAAGTCCGCGAAACCCGGCGCCGATGCGCGCACGAGAAATTCCCCCGGCACCAGATTCGCTACTACGTAATTTCCACTCTGGTCCGTAACGGCGGTTTTTTCGGTGCCGGCGGAATCGGTGGCCGTCACCGTCGCGCCCACCACCAGGCCACCCAACTCATCAACAATCTGACCCTGAAGAGAAGCGGTTCCGGCGAGGCGTTTTGGCGCTTCGGCACCGGCAGTCGCCCGGCTTGCGGTTCGAACTAACGGTGGTGCGGATTTGCCTGCGTTGCGTGACGGAGGGAGCGAGATCGGCTTCTCATTCACCTTCGGGGTTACGTTCACAGGCGCGGCGTCATTTGTTGTTTTGGGAGGCCCGACAGCTGTCGTTTTCAAAGGCTCGACAGTTTTTGTCTTCGGAGGCTCGATAGTTTTGGTCTTCGGAGGCTCGACAGCCTTTGTCTTCAGAGGCTCGACGTTTGTAGTTTTCAGAGGCTCGACGTTTGTAGTTTTCGGAGGCGCGATTGTTTTTGTTGTCGGAGGCGCGATAGTTCTTGTTGTCGGAGGCTCGATAGTTTTTGTTGTCGGAGGCTCGACAGTTTTTGTCTTCAGAGGCTCGACGTTTGTACTTTTCGGAGGCTCGACAGTTTTTGTTGTCGGAGGCGCGATAGTTTTTGTTGTCGGAAGCGCGACAGTCTTTGTCTTCAGAGGCTCGACGTTTGTACTTTTCGGAGGCTCGACAGCCCTCGATGTGGATGGCGCACTGGGTTTCAGGTTCTCCGCCGAAACAACCGCGGCCACCGACAAAGCCCGTTCGGGCTGACGTGTAGTGACCACAGGCGGTGAAACTGCTTTTGGCTTTAGCTGCTGTGCGGCTGGTTCATTCCTCTCCGGCTTGCGAACATTTGGCTGAATTTGTGCGGTATGGTCAGTTGCCGGCCGATCCAGCGTCTCGAAGGTGAAATTAAGAGTTTGGCCAACTATGTTTGCAAACGCCTCAATTCCTGTCAGCAATCCCTCTTTGAAACTTCGTGAGTCAAACTGCGGCCGCATGCGACGACCCATGTATCCAATCAGCCCGTTTGGCAATTCCTTCTGCGCGCTGCGGCTGGATTGCGTAAAAAACCGCCCGGTATCGACAGCAATCACCGTGAGCACCCGCTTGCCCTGATCGTTCTGGGCCACGTTCCACTCGTTGGCTACGCGCAAAGAGTAGTCGTAGAGATCTTTTTCGCCCGACGTCTTAACCATGGCAACGACCAGGTCAATTCCGGTGCGATGTTTGAGGTTCTCCAGAATGTTCTCAAGCCGGTCTCGGCTCGCGTCATCCAGCACGCCGGCAAAGTCGTTCACGTGGCCGCGCGGCGGCGGCAGAATTGTTTCGTTGCCGGCGCCACTCGTCACCGAGGCGAACGCCATAACGGCCAGTACCGCTGCCAGAATTCGACAATTCCAGTTCCGATCAATCATTTGAGAACACCTTTAATGCACCGCGCCCGGAATAACAGCAATATATTTTGAATACGTCAAATTCACCATTTCTCGACAGGGGCGTCATCATACTCCAATGGGCGCGACAGCCAAGTTCAGGAACGATGAAAGGCGTATCTCCTCCTCAACTATCGCCGCTCGAACAGCCGGATCACATAAGACTTCGAGCTCGGTCATGCGCTCGGTGGTATACATCGAAGTCAAATCATCCGGCCCACCGGGATGACAGCCCAATTCGGTGACGCCTGCCGGCAGGGAGCGTAAACAAGCAATCAGACCCGGCACGCTTATTCCCTCTGGATACGGGTAACCATTCGCCCCTTGTCCGTAAAATCTGCCGCAGTATTTCACTTCGTTGCTGAAATCCCGCAGTGGCACCGCCAACCGCCGCGCGGTCTCGACCATGATTGACCTGACCGGCTCCGTACGGTGAACATGCTGATGCGAATCGAGATGCGATGGTTCATGGCCGACTAAATGCTCGAACGTATCGAGTTGCCTCTCGACTTCCTCCCTGACTGCGTCGGCATCGTCAGCCGCCACCACTTCATAGAGAGGTTCCCACTTATCGTCACGACAAATCCATTCGCAAAGATCAAGATGCAATCCAAGACTGAAGTTTGGATGCTTACGGGCATAATCGGCTGCCTCTGGCGCAGCCGGCCAGCGCACCATGAGACTCGCACTGGTAACAATTCCGTTCTCGAATGCCTGGATCACGCCGCGATTGATTCCGTGGCTTTGACCAAAGTCGTCAGCGTTTACAATTAATTGGCGCGCCATCTTCATCGGCCGATTCCCAGTTTGGCGGACAGCTCCAGTGCTTCTTTTCGCCAATCGTGTTGATGATCGAGCGGTGGCGTCCAGGAACGCGACCAACCCAGCCATTGGACCGCGAGCGCCAGCCGGCAGTAATCGAGCGCGATCCAGAACTCGGGCTCCGCCAACCCCGGCACTTCGCTCTCTGTCATTGTTTGGTGATAAGCGCGCGCGATCGCTCGGCGCTCGTTATCCGTCCAGTTTCCGCTCACCAGCGCCGCCAAATCCATCAACCCCGGCCCGACGCCCGCCATTTCCCAATCGACCGGGCACACGCGGAGGCCGTCTGAAGCTTGCTCGACGAGAATGTTCGAGGCATAGAACTCGCCATGAATCAAAGTCCGGGGCAGTCGAGTTAGTCTTTCCACGACGCTTTCGAAGCCGTGAAACAGCTTCTCAATTTCGTTGCGCGCCTCCAATGAATCCGTTTGTGCGAATTCTTTGGCCCGACCGATCCACGTCCAGTAGAACTCCCCGTCATGGTTAAGCAGGTTCGAATTATTTTCCAACTCCGAGACTCTGTCGCTAAAACAAGAATGCATTCGCGCCAGCCACCGCGCCGTCTCCTGCCACGCGAAAGTCTCACCGACTTGATAAAGCTCGAGCCCGGGCACGTCTTCTATGAACAACCAGTATTCCCGGTTCCGATCATCATCTTTCGCTCCGTAAAATATGGGCGAGCCCAGCTTCTCCCGGGAGAGTATGCTCCGATAGATTTCGATCTCACGTCGCGGGTTGCGAATCAGCTGCGGCTTGGCAGCTTGTGCTCCCGCAAGCAGCGCTGACTCGCTTAGATTCTTGAAGATTAGATCCAGAGATGTTCCATCGGCGAGAACAACGTTCAGCTCTTCGATCGGATAACTCGAATGATATTCAGATGACCGGCGAGTCAGCCGCACTATGACGCACGGCGACCCGAAATGTTCGCCGAGTTGCTGTTCAAGCACTCGCTGCAAGGCTTCCGTGCTTACAGCTACTTCGGAAATGTCCAGTACCTGACTCATACGTTTTTCAAGACACGACGCTATCCAGCAAACGAGTTAGAACTTTGTCCGAATCGAAATACTCTTCAGCCAGCGCGCGCGCGGCCCGCGAATGGCGCGAGTAGTCCCGGTTTATTTCCTCGACCGCAGACAAAACATCTTCCTTTGTCTGGAAGGAAAACAGTCCTTCACCGGCCGGCAGGTAACGACTAAATCCGGTATCGTGCGCGATTACCGGCCGGCCCGACGCCAGATAACAAACACTGCGATCGCTAAACCAGCCGCATTGCGATTCAACATAACCGCTCTTGGCAATTCCGAACTCAGCTTTTGAAGTTTGGATGAACTGCCTGTATTGCGCGGGCGTGCCGGCTGCCAGGTTCGGATCGATCAACTCCCAGCCGTTCGTGGCCAGCGCCGCGAGATCTTTTCTTTCTTCAGGATGAATACTGAACGCGAGCATGAATTTTTCCTGCGTCAAACGCGGTAGCTCGAAGAACTGGCGCAGCGAATGCGCCTTCTGGCCATAAAACACGCCGCCATGTTCGATCGAGCCATACCCACGCCAGTTGCCGATCGCCGTC
>DASUTF010000028.1:0-4462 GCA_036374695.1 Pyrinomonadaceae bacterium | reverse complement strand
CGTAGATGTCCTTGTCGAGGGGCGCGCCTGGATCGATTCGGTTTTGAATGCCGTCGATTCCCGCCATCAGCATCGCCGCAAACGCGATATAAGGATTGCACGACGGGTCGGGCGGACGAAACTCGAGGCGTTTCAGTTTTGGATTCGTTGAGAACATCGGAATGCGAATCGCAGCGGAACGATTCCGCGCTGAATAAGCCAGATTAACCGGGGCTTCGAAACCAGGAACCAGACGCTTGTAGCTGTTCGTGGTCGGCGCGGCAAAGGCAACGATAGCCGCCGCATGCTTCAGCAAGCCGCCGATGTAATGCAAGGCCGTTTCCGACAGTCCTGCGTAGCCGTCTCCGGCGAACAGAGGTTTGTCGCCTTTCCAGAGCGACTGGTGGCAGTGCATGCCTGAACCATTGTCGCCATACAGGGGCTTCGGCATAAACGTCGCAGTCTTGCCATGCTCGTACGCTGTGTTCTTGACGATGTACTTGAATAATTGCAGGTTGTCGGCCGTGCCCAGCAGCGTCGCGTATCGGAAATCAATTTCGCACTGGCCCGCGGTGGCAACCTCGTGATGATGACATTCGACATTAATGCCGCACTCAGCCAGCGTCAGCGAAATCGCCGAACGAAGATCGGCGAGCGTGTCGGTCGGCGGTACCGGCACGTATCCCTCTTTCGCGCGAATCCGATGCCCGAGGTTTGGTCCCAGCATGTCGTTGCCGTCTCGGCCGGTGTTCCAGTGACCTTCGTCTGAATCGATGGCGTAGCCGGCTTTGTGCGGCTCGTTATGAAATTGCACGCTGTCGAAAACAAAAAACTCGGCTTCGGGGCCAAAGTTTGCGACGTCGGCGATTCCTGAACTCTTGAGATAGCTCTCAGCCCGCACTGCAACTGTTCTCGGGTCGAACGTGTAGCCCTGCCGCGAGAGCGGATCCACTGCATTCGCCACCAAACACAGGGTTGGTTCGTCCGCAAACGGATCCATCCAGTGGCGATTAGCGTCGGGAACCAGGAGCATGTCTGATTCGTGAATGGCGGCCCAGCCCCGAATTGACGAGGCGTCAAAACCAAAGCCATCCTCGAACGAGTCTTCGTTCAGCTCGCTGATCGGAAAAGTCAGGTGCTGCCAGGAGCCGGGCAAGTCGGTAAATCGGACCGAGACAAATTTCGCCTTGTGCTCAGAGGCGTACTTCAACACAGTTTTAGCGTTCATCTGATCTCCTGTCTGGAAAAGTGAGTGATGTGCTTGACCTTCGCCCCTTACGGGTGTTTGGTGCGAAGACTTTCGTGGACCGGACGGTGTGTAGCGCGCGAAGAAACGTCATGAACCGCGCATCAAAAAACGTGCATTATAACCGCGGAATTCGTTCTGTCAACAGTCTGTTTCGGTTTTATTTACCTACTGCAAAGCACTGTGCGCGTTGCCATGTCTTTGGCAAAACACGCCAGTTTCGACATTTAGCGAAGAAAACAACACAATAGCGCCGGAAAAAAGTTATAGACCGACCCCTCGTTTTCTGTTAAATTTTCCGCTTAAGGTTCCAACCCCAATATATCCGCTCAGAATTGCATTCTCGACCGTCGGGATTGTCGCGCGGACAAACGCGTTAAGAGGCTCCAGGGAGAAACCGTTAGTTGACCACAGCTATCGAACAGACAGTCGAAACCTACGGAATAGAGAATTGGGGCGCAGGCTACTTTGACGTAAATCGCAAAGGAAATTTGATTGTCCGGCCCGCCGAAGGTGATCCACGCGCGGCGGATGTGCGCGAGATCATCGAGGATTTGACGCGCAGAGGCATCTCCGCGCCCGTGCTGCTGCGGTTTCCCCAACTGGTTGCCGGGCAAGTACGCAAGTTGCAACGCGCCTTCAGCAAATCAATTCGCGAATTCGAGTACCAGGGCGCGCACATGTGCGTGTATCCCATGAAGGTGAACCAACAACGCGCGGTCGTCGAAGAGTACCTGCGCGAAGGATCGCGTTACGACTTTGGCCTCGAGGCCGGTTCGAAAGCTGAGTTGTATGCGGCCATGGCGCTCGAGCAATCGCCCGACAGCCTGCTGGTGCTCAACGGTTTCAAAGACGAAGAATTCATCCAGTTGGCTTTCGGCAGCGCGAAGTCGGGGAAGCGGGTCGTCATAGTGATCGAGAAACTGAGTGAGCTCGATCATATTCTCCGGATCGCCGAAACCCATGAAGGCAACCCGCCCATCATCGGCATGCGCGTGAAGCTGTATTCGAAGGGTTCGGGCCGTTGGGAAAAATCAGGCGGCGAGGCGGCGAAGTTCGGACTGACGACGACTGAACTGCTGGAAGTTATCAACCGGCTGAAGGAAGCCGACCGCATCGACATGCTGAAGCTGCTGCACTTTCACATCGGCTCGCAGCTTACCGACATCAAGCGGATCAAGAACGCGATGAAGGAAGCCGCGCGCGTGTACGCGAAGGTCTACCAAATGAAAGTGCCGGTTGAACTGCTGGATGTTGGCGGCGGCATGGCGGTGGATTACGACGGCTCGAAAACGGCGTTTGATTCGTCGGCGAATTACACGGCACAGGAATTTGCGAACGACGTCATTTATACGATCAAGCAGGTCTGCGAAGACGAAAATGTTCCGCATCCGACGATTATTCAGGAGTCAGGCCGTTTTCTTTCGGCATATCACGCGATTCTCGTGACCAACGTGCTCGACGAAATCGAGACGGTGGTCGAAGACATCACGCCAATTGAAATCGAAGAAGACGATCCGCAGGTGGTAATTGAACTTGCCGATCTGCGCGAAACGATCACGATTAAGAACTATCGTGAGTATTACCACGACGCCCTCGAGCACCGGGAAGAACTCTTCACGATGTTCAACCTCGGTTTGATTTCGCTGGAAGACCGCGCCAAGGGCGAAGTGCTTTTCTGGGATGTTTGCGAACGTGCGGATCGATACGCGCAGCAGTCGAAATACGTTCCGGAAGAATTCGGCGAACTGCGCCGGCTGCTCTGCGCTAAATACCTGACGAACTTTTCCGTCTTCAAATCTGTTCCCGATCACTGGGCGTTGGATCAGCTTTTTCCGATCGTGCCCATTCAGATGTTGAACAAGCCTCCGACTGAATTTGCCACGCTGTGCGACATCACCTGTGACTCGGACGGTGTGGTCGATAAGTTTGTGGACCTGCACGACGTCAAGCAGACTTTGGAATTGCACAAGCTCGATCCGAACGAGCCTTACTATCTCGCGTTCATGCTGGTCGGCGCTTACCAGGAAGTGATGGGCAACAATCACAACCTGTTCGGCACGCCGCACGAAGCGCAGATTCATATCGACGAAGAAGGCTATCTCATCAAGAAAGTGATTCGCGGAACGACGGTCGGCGAAGCCGCGGGGCGCGCGCGGTACGAGCGCGGATTGCTGCACGATGGCTTTCGCCGGCAGGTAACGCAACGAATTAAGGACGGCGAAATGAGCGAAGCGGAAGGCGCCGAACTTGTGGATTTTTACGAGTCGCGTTTCGACGCCTACACATACGTCGCCGTTAACGGTAACGGTAACAGCAAGGGAACTCGCGGCCGCCGTCGTAATGATTAATTGAGTGGCACAGACCTCAGTCTGTGATTATCCCGTCGGCCCAGACTAAAGTCTGTGCCACGGCAAGAAAGAACAAAATTATGGTCACACAACGCAAACCTAAACCAAGTAAGTATCTGACAATTCCAACCCGGCCCGTGCAAGTTGATCGCGATCGGTCCGTCGCCGGACTGCTGGAAAAGATGGAAGGCGCCGGCTTTGGCGGACGACAACTCGCGGAAGCGCACCGTATCTGGCTCGACATGCTGGGCGACGCGACCACGATTACCGTCACTGCTTCAGGGGCATTGATTCCGGCGGGCATGCGTCGCCTGCTGGCTTACGTCATCAAGAACCGTTTCGTGGATGTGCTGGTGCTGTCCGGCAACGTGATTTTCCACGACTTGCACGAAACGCTTGGACGTCATCACTTTCAGGCACACCCAAATATGACCGACGCTGAGTTGGAAGTGGCCCAGATTAATCGCATGTGGGATTTGCTGGCGAGTGAAGAGGAGTATCACGAGGCGGAAGAGTGGGTCGGCGGGTTCGCCAGCCAGCTTGACCAGTCCCGGCCTTATTCAACCCGCGAGTTCCTGCATTTGCTCGGTCGTGAGCTCGCTGAGATCGCCGCAGAAGACGGCGTGCTGACCGCCGCTTACAAATCCCGTGTGCCAGTCTTCTGTCCCGGTATTGGTGACAGCGGGATCGCCGTAGGCATCGCCGGGTCGCGCTTTGAAAAGAAGAACACCTTCACGTTCGATCTGGTCCAGGACGTGCTCGACCTGACGCAGATCGCCCTGCGGGCGCGCGTTTCAGGCCTCATCAGCCTGGGCGGCGGTATTTCGAAGAGCTTCGGGAAGCAAGCGGAAATGGCGGCGCACATCTTCAAACAGCAGGTGCTCGG
>DASUTF010000027.1:0-3544 GCA_036374695.1 Pyrinomonadaceae bacterium | reverse complement strand
CTTCGCGGATTTTCACTTCCCAGGCGCGGATAGATTTGTTGAGTCCGCACTCAATCAAGGGAAACTACTCATAATTCTGGACGGTCTGGATGAGGTCGGCGTAAACAGAGAATTTGTGACCGGGCAAATCATTAGCTTTTGCGAACGCGACGATCAGCAAGCGGATAAGAACCGCTTGATCGTGACGTGTCGCGAGTACAGTTACCGAACTGAGGATTTAAGCGGAGTAATCAAGAACGTCGTCCGCGTTGAACCTTTTGCCAACCATCACATGCGAGTCTTCCTTCAAGGTTGGCCGGCGTATCGGGGCCGACCGGCGTTGGGTCTTTACACCATGATCCAGCGTGACGCGCAAATCCGAGACATCTGCCGGAATCCGCTGTTGCTTACGATCCTCACCGGTCTCTATCTGGAGGCAAAAGACTTCAGGTTTCCTACTTCGCGCAACCTGTTCTATCAATCCGCCGTTGACGAACTAATTACTAAGCGCCAGGCGCGGCGCGAAATAAAACAGAAGTTTGAAGCCAGCGATAAACTGCAAGTGCTTCAACGCGTCTCTCTCAGCCGGCTCGAGACCGTTCAATCCGATGAAGACCCGGAGGAGCTTACAGTTGAAGCAATTCGCGATCAGGTCCCCAAGGTGTTTGGCAAGGAGATTGAATTTAACGAGTTCATCAAAGAACTGGTTGAGGTGAACGGAATCATTAAACCGAGCGCCGAAGGAATTTTTACCTGCGCTCATAGAACGATCCAGGAGTATTTTGGTGCGATTGAAGCGGGCCGCATTCGGACACCGAAAGAAGTCGTCTATAGATTCAGTAACCGGCCGGACTTGATCGAGGTCCTCTATTTTTACTGCGGCATGCTGAACAATCTTCCGCAACTCGGCGAGATCATTGAAACCTTAACGGCGGAACACAGGTTCCTGGAGGCGGGCCGGTGTCTGATGAACATGAGCGAGCCGCCGAGTCCGAGGCATGTCGAGACCGTCGCCGGTGAATTAAGGACCCAGGTCGGTGCCCGGGACGAGGCGTTTAAGCCCGCACTTGAAATTTTGTCTTCCCTCGCGCAGCGTCCTGGAAACGCTTTCGCCACTGCTCGCGCACAGTTCTCTAAAACTATCGACGCCTTGTCAGGCGGTGACGAAGTCATGGGCGCTTCAGCGTTGGAGTCCGTGCTGGCAACCTCGCCCGAAGCTGCGATGAAGGTGATCCCAGGGCTCATCAAGAGCGAATCACCACGCTGGCAAACGGCCGCCGTCCAGCTTCTAAAGGATATCGGAACTGATGAAGCGCTCGATGAGTTAGTGCGGCTGCTGAACCACGATAGCTCAGTCATTAAAGCAGAGGCGGCGAAAGCGCTTTCCATTCTCATGAAGACGCGCGCCGCTGATCTGAAAGATCGAGCGAGCTTTCTACCAGAGCGGCTGGATAAAACTATCTGGCCATTAGAAACCGTATTTCCTGGAAGGCTAGCCATACCGATCGCCGAGTCGCTGAGCGGAATTGGTGAGGCGGGAAACCAGGCGATTAATTGCGCCATCCGAGCCGCCCAAGCGGTGAAGACAACTCTCCCTCCGGACGATCCGAAGTTCCTTAAAAGTTGGAAGAATGTAGCGAGAGACTTGAAACGTAAACAATACAAGGCCGCGATGGATAAATATGTCGAGGGCGGAGGGTTGCTTCTCACACTCGCCGGTTTACTCTTTTTGAATGCGGTCTTCGTATGGGGATATTGGAATGATCGTGCAGTTATCGTTGAGATGAGCCCTACTCGCGTCACACACCTTCCCGATTTTCTGATGCGAACCATTGAAGACAACGCCGAATCAATAGCCGCCAAGGTCGCCCAAATCTATCCGCCCAACGCCGGAGGTCTTTGGCGAATCCTGCCTTGGAACTGGTCAGTAGAACCTCTGATTGCTGATCCTGCTACTGAGGAGGCATATCAGCGGTTAACTCGATCGCGGCAATTGAAAGACCCTTATGCCGGGGCAGATGAAGCGAAATCCTTGATTGATCCCTCTCCGTTTTCAGGCATTAGCCTCAGACCATTGCAGGACGCCGTGACGACGTTGCATAGGATGACACCCTCTCCGCCTAGCCGTAATTTCTTGATCTTGCGGCCCTCGGGAGCGGGGTTTCTGCTCCCGGTCGTTACTTTGTTCGCGGTGGTGTTTCTTGTGTTCGAATGGAAAGGAATCGGAGCATGGGCAAACCCTGTTGATTCAATTCACAGCAAGAGCTTTTCCGACTTCATCCGAATACGGCTGTTTCTGGGCAATAGCGGTAGCTTTATCGTCACCATTGTCATTTACTATTTCGTGA
This sequence comes from Pyrinomonadaceae bacterium, assembly GCA_036374695.1. Taxonomy (GTDB): domain Bacteria; phylum Acidobacteriota; class Blastocatellia; order Pyrinomonadales; family Pyrinomonadaceae; genus UBA11740. The sequence continues at coordinate 1,217 of DASUTF010000027.1, read as the reverse complement.
TCTTTGTCTCCGGTAATTACCTACTTAAGTTATTGACGATTGTTCTCATCTGTTTACCGGTACTTACCGGTCGAGCGCTCAAGTCACTTACTTGGCCGCGTAACTCGCTTCTCAGCGTCGTTGGGTCCGTCAGCGAGACAGGGCGCAAAGAGACTCCCAGCTCGAGGCCACGGAGATGGGGCACCGCAGCTGCTTGAGCCGGTCAAAAGTTCGGCCATTCATCTGGACTCGATCACATAGAGCCTTCGGCAAACCGGATGCATCAAGTTCCGCAGTCGTGCGAGCTGCCGCTCGCGGATAATCTGAAAGCCGGCCGACTCAAAAACATTTAGCCAATCCAATTCACTTCTAAATGTGCAGGCGCCGGTGCGTTTGCGCCATTTCAGATCGTGCGTCCAGCAGATGAAGCGGTCCCAGGCCGTCGCCGGAATGTCTTCGTAGATAATTGCGACGCCGCCCGGCCGTAGCACGCGCTTCATTTCTCCTAACATCAAGTGAACGTCCTGCGCGTGATGCAACACGTACGCGAGCACGACGGCGTCAAAGGAAGAGTCGGGCGCCGGGAATTCACGGCCGTTGTACTGCCGATAATCAATCGGCGCATCCGTTGAGCCGGCGACGTCGATTCCTGTTACGCTCTTGCCCAGCAACGCCGAAAGATGATGCGCGATGTAGCCGTTGCCGCACCCGACGTCCAGCACTTCCGATCCGCGCGGAACTACGCGCGCAATCTCCATGGCCATGTCGTACGCGCGGCCAACCTTTCGCCGCCGGCGTTCGCGCAGCCAACGGCGCTTTACGCCATTACCGGCAGTTGTTAGCGGACCGACAGCAAAATCAAAGACGGTTCTTGGTCGAGTGGCTACACGCCCACCAGAGTAGGAAGTCGGAGATTGCGAGAGTCTTAGCTGCGGCAACATCTCGCCGAAAGCTCAGCAAACGCAATGCCGATTACCAACCGTTCATGTTTTCAGCGTTTAGTGAGTGAAGAATTATCCGGCGCGAGAATTTCCCGACGGTTGCCTGCAAGAGATGGCTGACAGGAGTATGGTGCATTAAAGTGGCACAGACTTCAGTCTGTGATTTCAACGAGCAAAACACAGACTAACGTCTGTGCCACTTCCAAGACACAGACTAAAGTCTGTGCCACTATCCTACCCCTTCAACAACTCATCCGCGATGTGATGCGCGTCGAAGATCTTCCGTAGAATCTCCTG
>DASUTF010000026.1:0-2107 GCA_036374695.1 Pyrinomonadaceae bacterium | reverse complement strand
GCTCGGCCGACGTAGCGCAGCAGGTCGCCACGCGGTATAAGGTCCTCGAACTTTCCTTCCATGAAGGTCCAGCCACCCATGTTCCTGGGTTCTTCCTGACACCAGACCAGGTCCTTCGCGTTTGGATATTTCGCGAGAGTCTCTTTAATCGCGGTGCGCGGGAATGGATAGAACTGTTCGACGCGGATGATCGCGACGCGATCAGAGCCCTCCATCACGGTCGGGCTACTGCCCCCCTGGATATCGCTCGCGCCGTTGCCGGCCGCCTTTTTCCTCGCGTCAGAAAGGTCATAAAAGACTTTGCCGCTACACAGGACGATTCGTTCGATGCGGTCCGGATCATTAATCTCGGCATCGTCGAAAAGCGGCTGAAATCCGCCGGTTGTGAATTGATCGAGTGAAGAACCCGCGGCGGGAAGCCGGAGCAGACTCTTCGGCGTCATCACGATCAGGGGACGCTCAAAGCCAAGCCGCACCTGTCTTCGCAGCAAATGAAAATACTGCGCGGGCGTGCTGGGGTAACTGACGCACAGGTTGTTTGCGGCGCAGAGTTGCAGGAAACGTTCGAGGCGCGCGCTGGAATGCTCCGGGCCCTGACCTTCGTAGCCATGCGGCAGAAGCATTGTTAGCCGCGAAGTCTGCCGCCACTTGTCTTCGCTGGCCGCGACGTACTGGTCGATGATGCCTTGCGCGACGTTGTTGAAATCGCCGAATTGAGCTTCCCACATGACGAGCGCATCGGCGGCAATCACAGAGTAGCCATATTCAAATCCGAGTACGCCTGCTTCCGAAAGAGAACTGTCGAACACTTCGAACTTTCCCTGCGGATTATTTTCGGATCGCAATTCCGAAAGCGGCGTCCAGGCTTTGCCCGACTGCGTGTCGTACAGCACGGCGTGGCGTTGGCTGAATGTGCCGCGTCCGGAATCCTGGCCGCTCAAACGAACGCGCGTGCCTTCCAGCGCGAGCGATCCGAACGCAAGGGCTTCGGCGAACGCCCAATCGATTGGCACCTGGCCGTGCCCCATTTTTGCGCGGCGGGCAAGCTGGCTCACCATTTTCGGATTCAAGTTGAACTCTTCGGGAACGACGGAAATTTGTTGCGCGATTCGCTTAACGACGTCATCACTTACCAGTGTCTCAACTACCTGCGAGCCGTCAATTTCCACCGCCTCGGGTTCCGCCGCGATCAAATCTTTATTTTCCGCCGCGACTTTTTTAGCGCGCGCCAGGGCGTCCTCATAGCGATTAATTCGCTCTTCAAGCATCTGGCTCACGCCAGCCTCATCAATGACGCCTTCTCTTATTAGCCGCTTGGCGTAAATCGTGCGCACGCCCGGATGTTCCTTCACCCGCTGATACATCAGCGGCTGGGTGTAGCTAGGTTCGTCGGCCTCGTTGTGACCAAGGCGACGGAAGCCAACGACATCCAGCACGACATCCTTATGAAACTGCTGCCGGTAATCCAGGGCCATGCGCATCGTACGATAAGCCGCTTCCGGATCGTCGCCGTTGATATGAAAAATGGGCGACTGCGTCATGCGCGCGACGTCGGTTGAATAGATCGAGGAGCGACCGGCTTCAGGTGAGGTCGTGAAGCCAATCTGATTGTTGATGATGATGTGAATCGTGCCGCCGGTGCGATAACCGCGAAGCTGCGCCAGTTGGAGTGTCTCCATCACAATCCCTTGTCCGGCAAACGCCGCGTCGCCGTGCAACAGAATCGGCAGTGCGCGGCTCCGCGCTTCGTCATTCGTCACTTCGCCGTCGGCCATCGCGTCCTGAATCGCACGCGTCATCCCCTCGACCACCGGATCGACGGCTTCGAGATGGCTTGGATTTGGCGACAGCCGCAGTTGCACCGTCTGGCCGCTTGCCGTCTCACGTTCACCTTCCGCTCCCTGGTGATACTTCACGTCGCCTTCGTCGGCGGGAAACGCCGGATGAACTGAGCCTTCAAACGAAGTGAAGATGCGTTCGCAAAAGTGACCGATGACATTCGCGAGCACATTCAAACGCCCGCGATGCGCCATGCCCATCGTGATTTGCTCGATGCCCTGCTCGCCCGCGCCTTCGATCAGTTGATCGAGCAGTGGAATGATCGTCT
>DASUTF010000025.1:0-17927 GCA_036374695.1 Pyrinomonadaceae bacterium | reverse complement strand
AGCGGCGCTGGGAGTCGTGCTCGCAATCATCGCCGCGGTCTCAGCGATTAAGTATGAAACGTTTCGCGTGAAGCCTGGCAGGACAAAAGCGATGCGGAATCAGATGGATGAGAATCCAAACGCGCGCATCGCGTACACGGGTTGGAATGCTTATTCGCGCATCGACGCGGTGGAAGGGGTCGCGCCCGGACATGTAGCGCGGCTCTAAATCGACTCGGACGCCTGGACCAGCATCAACGAATGGGACGGTAAGTTGGAAAGCGCAAAGGGTCTCCGCGATTCTTACCGCGCTCTTCCATTCCGACTGACGCCGAACGCCGAGACTCTGGTCATTGGTCCTGGAGGTGGCGCCGATGTCGTGTCGGCTTTGGCTTCAGGCAGCCGCAAAGTTACCGCGGTCGAGCTGAATCCGCTGATGCTGAAGTTTGTGCGCAGCTATGGCGCGCGCGCGGGTAATCTCTATGACCGGCCCGACGTGGAAACGATTCAGAGCGAAGGGCGCAACTTCATCAGCCGCACCGACAAGAAGTTCGACATCATCTTCATGGGGTTTGTCGATTCATGGGCGTCGGTGGCGTCGGGCGGCTTGTCGCTTTCGGAAAACTATCTCTACACGGCCGAAGCGATGCGCGCCTTTTACGATCATCTTTCAGACAATGGGATCCTGGTCATACTGCGTTGGAAGTCGGATATTCCGCGATTAGTATCCAATTCGGTCGCGACGCTTGGCGCAGACGAAGCGGCGAAGCGCGTCGTGGTGTTGATGGAAAAGCAGGCCGCGCCAAACGATTACAAGCAGATGCTTTTCATGCTCCGCAAACGACCGTTCACCGTTGCGGAAACCAAAGAGATTTCCGAACAGTGGTCTCAGGCGAGTCCGGTGATCATGCCGGGAGGAGTTGTCTCAGATTCGGCGAGCGATGTCTTGACGGACAGACCTGACGAGCCGAAGGGCACGGGTGAAGCGGTGAAGAGCAGCGCCGAGGTGCTGGCAGGTAAAAAGACTCTCGAGCAACACGAATCCAGTGCTCAGCAATTCGTCGGCGCGGTTTGGGATGACAGCCCGTTCTATTTCGCGACCGAGCGCCCATATCGGATGCCCTCCACGATCGCTGAACGCATACTGACATGGTTGCTCGCACCCAGCGTTTTGTTGCTGGCATTGTTTGCGGTGTTTGGAAAGCCGAGGCGGCAGAAGGCAGAAAGCAGGAGGCAGACGGCAGAAGGCAGACGGCAGGAAGCTCTCCCGAGTGGCACCAGTCCTTACGTCGCGTCACTTGTTTATTTTGCGATGCTCGGATTTGGATTCATCGCAGTTGAGCTGGCGTTGCTGCAGCATCTGACGCTGCTCGTCGGCCACCCGATCTTCACTTTGTCGGTATTGCTGTTCACGCTCCTGGCGTTTGGTGGCATCGGCGCTGCACTAAGTCCGCGCTGGTCGATGTGGAAAGCCTGTGCGGCAGTGGCGATCATCGGCACGATTGAAGCGTTGGCGTTACCGAAGCTTGTGCCGGCACTTCTCTGGCTGCCTTTGTGGGGAAGGATCGCCGTGGCGATTGCTTTGATGGCGCCGCTTGGTCTGGCGATGGGCATGCCTTTCCCGCGCGGGTTGAAACACACGGGCGAAGGGTTTCTGCCGGCGCCGCCGTTCTACTGGGGATTAAACGGCATCATGTCGGTTATCGGATCGGTGACGACTGTGTTCGTGGCGCTGAATTGGGGATTCCAGGCGGCGATGCTGATGGGCAGCGCGTGTTATGTGCTGGCTGCGCTGGCGTCGATGAAGGCGTTTCCCCAGGCGGCCAAGGGGTAAGGGCTAAGGGCAAAGCGCCGTCAGGCGCGGAATGTTTATAGAACTCTTCTGTCAACTATCAATAAGGAAAGAGGGAATCCCGATAAATCAGGATTCCCTCTTTTCGCTTTCGAAACGATGCGAAATCCAGTTCTATAAACATTTAGCCGCCACGCGGCTTAGGACTTATCTTGCCTCAGTCGGCAACGGTGCGTCGGATGCTGCTGGTAATGCCGTCGTGGGCACGGGAGGCGGCAAATCCGGCAAGCTAATTCCGTGCATCGACTCCCAATCGTCTGTTGGAATCATATCGATCGCATCCCACGGACAGCCATCAAGAAAGGCTCCGTCAGGACCTTTGCTGGTGCACTTCTGACAACCGATGCAGAGATAGGGATCGACTTCGATGCGGCCGAACGGCGGATGATCTTCATCCGTCACCCAGAACATGCAGGCTTCGATCGGACAGTACTCAATGCACGCAGGCGAGCCGGCGCAACCAGTGCAACAGTCAGTCGTGATGGCGAGGATGCGCGGGCGCTTCTTGCGCTGGGCCTTCCCATCACCCACCGACATCGGCCATTCCTTTTCGACAACGTCGAAAGTGGTTTGTTCTTCGAGGACTGTCATATTGCGGGCGAGATTAGCATAGGTTGAAAGAGCCGCTCAATCAGAAAAACAAACATGCAGGCAAGATGCCTGCGCTCCCAGCTATCACATCCCGACGTAATCAGGTCCACCGCCACCTTCGGGCGTCACCCAGTTGATGATCTGATACGGGTCCATGACGTCGCATGTCTTGCAGTGGACACAGTTCGAGAAATTGATCTGAAGTTGGCGGCGGGGAGCGCTTGCACCCAATGACGGCACGCCGGAGGCGTGCGCACCCTCGCCGGAGGCGTGAGTACCCTCGCCGGAGGCGTGCGTAGCGACCTCAACCATCTCGTAAACCGCCGCAGGGCAGAAGCGCTGGCAAGGGTTGCCGTACTCCTCGGTGCAGCGCGTCGCGCAGATGTTCGTGTCGAGCACGTGCAGGTGCGCCGGCTGATCTTCATCATGACCAACTGCCGCGTGATACACGTCGGTCACTTTGTCGAAAGTCAGTTTCTTGTCAAAGCGAAGGTCTTTGTAACGCGGCGCCGTCGATCCGTTGCCGTGGTAGCCATACGCCGAGAGCTTCTGCATCGCTTCGTGGCCGGGCTCCTGGTGGTCTCGATCAAGGATGCCCCAGGCGCGACCGCCGGTGATGTATTGCAGACCGGCGTTTGCCATTCCCAGCCAGCGGCCGTGACGAAACCCCGCATGAAAGTTCCGATAACGGCGCAACTCTGAGGCGATCCAGCTTTCCTTCACCCGGGCTTCAAAGGATTGAAGTGTCGCGGATGAATAGTCATCCGCGACCAATGCTTCAAAGATGGTCTCAGCCGCGAGCATGCCGCTCTTGATGGCCGAGTGAATTCCTTTCAAGCGCGCGGCGTTCAGGAATCCAGCACTGTCCCCCACGATCAAAACGCCGTCTGAATACATTTGCGGCATAGCGTTCCAGCCGCCGGCGGCGATCGCTTTCGCGCCGTAGCGAATCATCTTGCCGCCTTCGAGCAGCTTCGTCATGAACGGATGCGTCTTGAACTTTTGGAATTCTGCGTGCGGATCGATCAGAGGATCGCGATAATCGAGTCCTGTCACATAACCAATGTTCAGCACGCGATTCTGCATCCCGTAAATCCACCCGCCGCCGTACGTCCATTGATCAGAAGGGAAGCCGAGCGTGTGCGTCACGCGACCAGCGGGATAGCGATCGTCCGGAAGCTCCCAAAGCTCTTTTACGCCAAGGCTGTAAACCTGCGGCTCGCGTCCTTCATCAAGACCAAGCCGTCGAACCAGCTTCTTTGTAAGCGATCCGCGTACGCCTTCCCCGAGCACGGTGACTTTCGCCAGAAGGTCGACGCCTGGTTCGAAGTTCGGCTTCGGCTTGCCTTCTTTGTCGATGCCTTTGTCGCCGGTGCGCACGCCGAGGACTCGATCATTGTCGTCAAACAGCAAATCAGCGCCGGGAAATTCGGGAAAGATGTTGACTCCCGCTTCTTCGCATTTCTCGCCGAGCCATGCGGTCAAACGATTCAGCGAGACAATGTAATAGCCGTGATTGTTCAGTGGCGGTGGGTTGATCGGCGAACGGATCGAGCGGTTTTGCGTAAGGTAAAGGAACTGATCTTCTTTGACCGGAGATTCGAGAGGTGCGCCCTGTTCGACGAAATCCGGAATCAACTCGGCCAGTCCCTTCGGATCCATGACCGCTCCGGAGAGAATATGCGCTCCAACCGCCGCACCTTTTTCGATCACTCCGATTTGAACTTCGCCGAGCGGTTTTCCTTTGCTTGCGCCGCTTTCAACCGCGGCGTTGTGCTCGGCGATCAGGCGCGAAAGGTGCAAAGCGCCGCTCAAATTCGCCGGACCCGCGCCGACGAAGACCACATCCATTTCTAAACTTTCACGTTCCATTAGTTAGTTGAGGGTGCAGGCCGGAAGCCTGCGTACCGAAGAAAATGAATGACCATTCAGTCGCGAGTATATCAGACGAGAAGTCGCTCGTGTCAGTACCGGGAGCGGGCCGGGGTCCCCACGCGGGCAACCCGCGTGGGGTGGTGGTTGCGACCGGATCAGGACACTCGACAGTGCCTCACGATCGTCGCTACCGCTCCGGGTACTGACACCAGCGCTCGCAATGCGAGCCTCGGTGATTATTTCGCAGAAACGCTAAAGTTTATTCCCCGCAATTCTGTAGTGTAGACTGAGCAAACGAATGGTAAGACGTATCGGAAACGTAGGAGCCTATTGAATGATCCCCTTTACCTGGAAGAGAAGTGTCGTTGTTCTGTTGCTATTGTCTTTCTTCATGATGCTGACGCCGCAGCCGGCGGAAGCGTGTGGGCCGTTTTTCACCGACGCAGTTTTTGTTTTTCAAAAGCATCCTGACCTTCCGCTGGAGAAGTTCGCGCGCGGAAACGTCGGCGTGCTACAGCCTACTTACGCGCGCTCGTATCTGGTTGCCGCTTATCGCAACCTGATCGGCGAACCATTAAGCGACGGCGAGGTTAAGGGCCTGACAGGGCTGTGGGATGACCGGTTGAACCGCAATTGGGACGAGAGTTATGAAGATTCGCTAAAGAAGTGGAAGGAGGCCCGCGCGAAAGTTCCGGGCGTCAGCGCGCAGCCCGATATTAGCGTTTACCGCGATCGCGAGAAGCCGCACGAATACGAGTCTTTTCTTAACTGTCAGGCGGATGCCTTTCAAAACGCCGTCGCGACGCTCGACGAAAGAACAAAGACCTGGGGCTCTGATAGCGCGTCCGCGCGTGATTGGATAACAGCGCAGGACATCGTTTTCAAGAACTGCAGGACCGGTCAGGAAATTCCGCCGCAAGCGTCTGAACAGAACGCTCTGCTTCGCGCGGATCGCGCCTACCAAATCGCGGCTGCGAATTTCTACGCGACGAAGTTTGATGATGCAGTAAAGAGCTTTGACGCTATCGCGGATGACGGTTCATCGCCCTGGCGGACGATCGCGCCGTATCTTGCCGCGCGCGCGCTCCTCCGTAAGGGGAGCCTGGCGGCCGAACCGGAGCAGGGAAAGCCCGCTTTGGCCGAGGCTGAGAAGCGTCTGAAATCAATTGTCGACGATAAAAGGCTTGAGAAGTCTCATCACGCTGCGGGCCGATTGCTTAATCTTACGCGGCTGCGTTTGCGGCCGGAGGAGACCGTTCGCAATCTGGCACAAACGATTTCGAAGAAAGGTGCGGCGGCGGATTTCAAGCAGAGCGTCTGGGACTACACGGTGCTGCTCGACAAGTGGATCGCCGACGACGAAGACGGGGTAGTGAAAAGCACATCGGTGCCGGCGGCGGTTCGAACGGACGACATAACCGATTGGATTGTGACGTTTCAGGACGAGTCGGACGCGGCAACGGCACATGCTCTCGATCAATGGCAGACGAAACAGAACCTGCCGTGGCTCGTGGCCGCGATTCAGAAAGTCGATGGTCAATCGGACAAGGCTAACGACTTGATTAGTGCTGCCGCGCGAGTCGAAACCACCTCGCCAGCAGGTCCTTCGCTCATCTTCAACCGGGCACGGCTGCTGACGGAGATGAATCGCGGGGACGAAGCCCGAGCGCTTCTCGATCAGATGCTCGCCGGAGATCGAACGAGATTAACGCGCTCAGGGGCCAATCTGCTTCTGAGCAAACGGATGATGTTGGCGCGGAACCTGGGTGAATTTCTGCGCGCAGCTCAGCGTGAGGCGGCGGGCTTCAGCTACAACGATGACGGGCGTGAACTGCCGATGGATGAGAAGGAAGCCGCCGAGGCTACGCGGGGCGCGAAACTGTTTTTCGACGCAGACGCAGCCACGGTTTTCAACAAACTGATGCCGTTAGCTCTCTGGGCGGATGCAGCGCGTAGCGATCTACTGCCCGCCAATCTCCATCGGAATGTCGCGCAGGCGTCGTTCATGCGGGCCGCGTTGACGGATCGCACAGCAGTCGCTAACCAGACAGCGACCACACTGGCGACTGCATATCCGGAGACGAAAGAGCTATTGACGGCTTATCAACGGGCGACGACGCCCGATGCGCGGCGCTTTGCGGCGGCTTATCTGGCGCTCAAGTTTCCAGGCTTGCGGCCGTTCGTTACGTTCGGTGTCGGCCGCGGAACAGACATCGCTCAGATGGATAGCTATCGCGACAATTGGTGGTGCGCCGAGCCGCCGACGAGTTTCGGAGGGTATTTTTCTGAAGCAGGCGATGAGACGAAAAAGCAAATGCCCGCGCCCGAGTTTCTAAAACCGTCGCAAGCGGCAGCGGAGAAGGAAGTCGTCCTGCTGCAATCGCTCGGGCCAGGCCCTAACTACCTGGCGCAGACGGCGATCAACTGGGCGACGAAGAACCCGACTGATCGGAGAGTGCCTGAGGCTTTACACCTCGCGGTGAAGTCGACGCGCTACGGTTGCACCGACAAAGAGACCGGTCGTTGGTCGAAAGCGGCGTTCGATCTCCTGCATCGAAAGTATCCAAACACGTCATGGGCTAAAGAGACACCATATTGGTTCAAGGGATAATCTTTGCGTTTCTTTGCGTCTTGGCGCCTTTGCGTGAGGCTGTCGCGCGCCAAGGCGCAAAGGCGCAAAGGATCGCGAAGTTCAAATTAATTTACCAGTGACTGAACACAAACACACCAACGCCCTCATCAACGAAACCAGTCCGTATTTGCTTCAGCACGCGCACAATCCAGTCGACTGGTACCCGTGGGGCGACGTCGCCCTCGCGAAAGCACGCGCCGAAGAGAAACCGATCCTGTTGAGTATCGGTTACTCCGCGTGTCACTGGTGTCACGTGATGGAGCGCGAGTCATTCGAAAACGAAGAGATCGCGAAGTTGATGAACGAGAACTTCATTAACATCAAAGTCGACCGTGAAGAACGGCCGGATCTCGATCAGATTTACATGAATGCCGTGCAAATGATGACCGGGCACGGTGGCTGGCCCATGACGATGTTCCTCACGCCCGAGGGCGTGCCCTTTTATGGCGGCACATACTTTCCGCCCGCCGATCGCCACAACATGCCGGGGTTTCCGCGCGTGCTGCTCAGTGTGGCTGAAGCTTACCGGTCCCAACCCGATCAAGTGGGACATACATCGACGGCGATACTTGGGGAATTGCGGCGAGTCGGTCTGGCGGCGCCTTCACGCGAGATGCTGACGACAGATTTGCTTGACGCGTCTTACCGGCAGATTGCGAAGAACTACGACCGGATAAACGGTGGCTTTGGCAGCGCCCCAAAGTTTCCCCCTGCGATGACGGTCGAGTTCCTGGTGCACATGCATTACCGACACGGTTGGCCCGACGCGCTCGAGATGGCCGAGCACACTTGCCGCAAGATGGCCGAAGGCGGAATGTACGATCAACTCGGCGGCGGCTTTCATCGTTACTCAGTCGATGCGCGCTGGCTGGTCCCGCACTTCGAAAAGATGCTTTATGACAACGCGCTGCTCGCCCGCGTTTACCTGCATCTCTATCAATTGACGAAGAGTGAATTCGCCCGGCGCATTGCCGAAGAAACGCTGGATTACGTTGTCCGCGAGATGACGGATGCCCGCGGCGGCTTCTATTCATCGCAGGATGCTGATTCTGAAGGTGAGGAAGGGAAGTTCTTCGTCTGGTCGGAGCAGGAGGTGGGCGCCGCCCTCGGCGCAACTGACGCGGAAATCTTTTGCGATTACTTTGATGTAACTGGAGAGGGAAACTTCGAAGGGCAAAATATTCTTCACGTGAGTGCGGCTATTGAAAAGGTCGCAACCCGACACAGTATGCCGGTTGAAGAAGCACGCGCAGTCATCGACCGTGGGAGAAAGACGCTGTTCGACATTCGCGAACGCAGAATTAAACCGGGACGAGACGAAAAGACCCTCACAGCATGGAACGGCCTGATGCTCGCGAGCTTCGCCGAAGGCGGCGCCATTCTGAACCGTGACGATTACATGCAAGTAGCGGAAGCGAACGCTGAATTCATTCTCTCGAACATGCAACGTGATGGTTTGCTGCTGCGCACCTATAAGGACGGCGAAGCCAAACTCAACGGCTATCTGGAAGACTATGCGTCGCTGATCGAAGGGTTGATCTCGCTTTACGAAGCAACCGGTACGTTGAAGTGGATCGAAAATGCGATCCGTTTGACGGACAAGATGATCGAAGAGTTTTGGGACGAAGAGGACGGCGGCTTCTTCTTCACTGGAAAGAGTCACGAGCAGCTGATCGTTCGTTCGAAGGATTTCATGGACAACGCTACGCCATCGGGAAATTCCTTGGCCGCGTTCGCCCTTCAGAAACTTGCTCTTTTGACTGGCAACGAAACGTACCAGCGTCACGCCACAACGATCCTGCGGCTCCTTGGTGATCAGATTCGTCGCTATCCTTCGGCTTACAGTTGGGCGCTCTGCGCTACAGATTTTTACCTGTCAAACCCCAAAGAAGTCGCCATCGTCGCAGAGCAGGGTGATCCGAGCCTGGCCGGATTCACGCGCGCTTTTTGGGAACAATACCTTCCTAACCGCGTCCTTGCGCTCGGTGGTGCCGATTACGAGGCCGCCGAAAAACTGATTCCCTTGCTCGCCAATCGCCGGAGCACCAGCGGGTCACGTGCTTATGTCTGTGAATCGTACACGTGCCAAAAACCCGCCGAAACGCCTTTCGAATTGGCGCACCAGCTGGCAATTCGCTAGAAGCCACGAATCCAAAAGAAATCGTTGACGCCATCGCACGCGAACCGCTATTCTCTAGTGGCCAACAATGTTGGCTCATCTTAGCCTGTGTAAGTCGCCAGGCCTCGCATTTTCCCTCCGCAGTACCTTCAAGTCGAGTGAAACGAATGCCCAAAATTGATTTCAAGAAAACTCTCGTCATGGCGATTGTGGCGTCCGTAGGCGCTGCCCTGCTCCTATATGGCGTCTATTCCACTTTGAGACTGCCGTTCCTTAGTTGGGGCGGACTTGCGGCCTTCTTTCTGCTGCTGGGCGTGACGTTAGTGACCAGTCGCTTCACAGTCCCCGTCACTCACGCTGATGGCGCCAGCCAAACTCAGAAGTCCGTGGCCGACACGCTTATCTTCCTCGCGGTAATGATGTACACGCTCGCGCCGGCAAACAACTTTGGTCCGCCGATCATTCTGGCGGCAGCCGTGGCCAGCGTCGCTTCGTTGGACCTGAGTCAGCGTCTGGCTTCAATTTTTTCGATCTCCACCTCGGTGATCGCGACGTTCTTAGCGGCACTCGTTTACAAGTTTTTAGTTCTGGCGCTAGTGGGCAATGGGCTTGCGTCTGACCAAAGTTTGGTCCTCGATCTCGTCTTGTTGCCGCTCTGCGTTTTCGGCCTGGTGCATTACGGTCTGACGACAATTGGTGGCCTTGCGTCACGCGCCTTCAGTTCGGGTGCCAGCGTCAGTCTTACGCAAGAGAGTCTGATTTGGACTTTAATCACGCAAGTCGCGAATGTGACTTCGGCTGCCATGTTCTATGGCGCCCTTCACGGCGCGGGCATTCCATTCCTCTTCGTAGGCCTTCTGATTACCGCGCTGGTCCATTTGCTTTACCGCTTTAATGAGAAGCGCGTTGGGGAAGTCACGCGCGCGCAGGGCGAAAAGCTGAAATACATCGAAGAGATCGCCGACCTTCACATGAACACGATCGAGTCGCTGGCAATTGCGATCGATGCCAAAGACCAGACGACGCATGGGCACGTTCGCCGTACCCAGATTTACGCGACTGAGATGGGCAAGCTTTTGAAAGTGAAGGATGAGGAGTTGCGAGCACTATTCGCCGGCGCGCTTTTGCACGACATCGGCAAACTCGCAGTCCCGGAATACATTCTCAACAAGCCGGGTAAGCTGACTGAATCAGAATTTGCAAAAATGAAGATTCACCCAACCGTGGGCGGGGACATTCTGAAGCGCGTCAACTTCCCGTACCCGGTTGAAGACATTGTCCGTTATCACCACGAAAAGTGGGACGGCAGTGGCTATCCCAAGGGTTTGCGCGCCAAAGAGATTCCGCTGGTCGCCCGTATTATTTCCGTCGTGGATTTCTATGACGCGACGCGCTGCGATCGTCCCTATCGCAAAGGAATGAAGCGTGAGGACTCGCTTGCGCTGCTGCAAAAGATGTCCGGCAGCTCATTCGATCCCAAAGTCGTGGAGCTGTTTACAAAGCATGTTACTGAATTCGACAAGCTGATTGACGCCACGGACATTCAGGAGCAAGTCCAGCCAATCACTGTCGACAACTCCAAGGCTCGTCCTGATGCAGGCCTGGCGTCCGACGTCATGGGATCGCCCGATGAAAGTCTGGGCTTCCGTTCGATTACCGAGGCGCAACGCGAAGTATTTGCGCTCCACGAAATCGCCCAGACAATTGGATCGTCGCTCAACATGAACGACACGGTCACGTTAATCGCGAACAAGCTCCATGCGATCGTGCCGTTCGACACCTGCGCAATTTTCATCGTTGACGATCGCCTGGGCAAAGCCGTTGCGATTCATGCCGTCGGTGATCACGTAGATCTCTTCCAGGGTCGCCGCATGAACATCGGCGATGGCATTACAGGGTGGGTGATCGCGAACGCGCGCTCGATGTGTAATTCGTCGCCGGAACTGGATCTGGTCGGAATCTCCGACGATGTCGTGAAAAATTATCGCGGGGTGCTGGTATCGCCGCTGATACGAGAAGACGGCGCGTTCGGCGCCATCACGCTGTACTCGAAAGGCCGCACTTCGTACACCACAGAACACGTTCGCTTGCTGGAGTCAGTTGCCCAGCACGCGGCGTCGGCGTTGAACAACGCGCTAACCTTCGAACGCACGAAAGAGAGCGCGCTCACGGATCCGCTGACGGAACTGCCCAACGCGCGCGGTTTCTACATGATGCTCGAACAGCGTCTGGCGGAATGCCAGCGACTTGGTCGCGAGTCACTTTCGCTCATCAGCATGGACGTTGACGACTTCAAGAGAATAAACGATCAGTGGGGACATGCGATCGGTGATCGCCTGTTGGCGAACGTCGGCCGCATCATTCGCAAAGAGTTGCGGCAAATGGACATTCTGTCGCGCTATGCGGGCGATGAATTCGTCGCGATCATGCCCATGGCTTCGCAGGCCATGGCGGAAGCCGCTGCCGATCGCATCCGCAGCGCAATCCAGCAGCAAAAGTTTTCCGTGCGCACCGGCAAGTTTGTTGAAGTTGGGCTCAGCGCAGGCATTGCTTGTTTCCCCGTGGACGGCGAAACGAGTGAAGAGTTGCTGACTACGGCCGCGCGCAACATGCAGAAAGACAAGCATGCGCGCAAGAATTTGCTTAGCCTGACGACGATGCCTACGCAGGCAGGAATCGATCAATACACTTAATCTCGTCCTCGCTTTAGCCGCTCCGACATTCGCGCACTTGCCTCGATGCAAGGGTCGCGTATAATCGTGTCGAACTCCGCAAGTATGTGCACGGCCAGCTCATAGCTGGCCGATTCGCACTAAGCGAGCAGCCAAAGCATGAGCAGCCACACGACTGACCGGCGACAGAACGCGAGCGCCACCGCTAGCGTCATCGATCAACCCACCACCAAGCGCGATGGCGCGGGTGCGCTGACCGAAGATCGCGACACGCTGGTCAAGCTATTCCACCAGATGCTGCTGATTCGGCGCTTTGAAGAGAAGTGCGCAGAGTCTTACAGCCTCGGAAAAATTGGCGGCTTCTGCCATCTGTACATCGGCCAGGAAGCGGTCGGCGTAGGCGCCATCTCGGCGCTCCGCACAGACGATTACGTCATCACGAGTTATCGCGAGCACGGCCAGGCCCTGGCGAAAGGCATGTCGCCTGATGCGGTCATGGCTGAACTCTACGGCAAAGCCACGGGCTGCTCGAAAGGGAAGGGCGGCTCGATGCACTTGTTCGACGCGAGCGTGAACTTTCTCGGCGGTCATGCGATTGTCGGCGGACAAATCCCTCTGGCCACCGGTGCGGCCTTCGCTTCTAAATACAAAGAAACTGATCAAGTCACGGTTTGCTTCTTCGGCGAGGCGGCCGTCAATCAGGGTGCCTTCCACGAGTCGCTGAACATGGCGCAGCTCTGGCGGCTGCCATGCATCTACCTGTGTGAGAACAACATGTACGGCATGGGCACCTCGGCGCGGCGCGCGATGTCATTCGAGGACATTGCCGCAAAATCCTGTGCTTACGAACTTGCGTCCGAAGTTGTTGATGGCATGGATGTGATCGCCATGCGCCAGGCGACGCTGCGGGCGGTCGAGCGCGCGCGGAAAGAGTCTTTGCCGACACTGCTTGAAGCGCGAACCTATCGTTACATGGGCCACTCGATGTCCGATCCCGGCAAGTACCGGACGCGTGCTGAGATTGAAAAGTACCAGGAGCGAGATCCAATTAAGCTTTTCAGGGCACGGCTGGAAGAGAATGGAATGTTGACCGACGATGACGTGGCCGCGATGGAAGCCGAGGTGCGCGAGCAGGTTGACCGGGCAGCTCAGTTTGCTGAAGAAAGTCCCGAGCCCGCGCCGGAAGAATTGATGACGAACGTGTACGCGAATCCGCTGCGCTAAAGAATCCAATGGCTGTAATCACGATGCGCGACGCCTTGAACGACGCTCTCCGCGAGGAGCTGGCGCGCGATCCAAATGTGTTTCTGATGGGTGAAGAGGTCGCCGAGTACCAGGGCGCCTACAAAGTTACCCGGGGATTGCTCGAAGAGTTTGGCGCCAAGCGAGTCATCGACACGCCGATTACTGAACTTGGTTTCGCCGGTCTGGGCGTGGGTGCGGCGATGGTTGGCCTGCGGCCCATTATCGAGTTCATGACTTTCAACTTTTCGATTCTGGCGGCGGATCAAATGGTGAACTCGGCCGCAAAGATGCTCTACATGTCAGGCGGCCAATTCAAGATTCCAATCGTGTTTCGTGGGCCGGGCGGGTCGGCTTACCAGGTTTCCTCGCAGCACTCGCAGGCGCTGGAATCGTGGTACGCGTACTTTCCCGGTTTGAAAGTCGTGATGCCTTCAACGCCGGCCGATGCCAAAGGGCTGTTGAAGAGTGCGATTCGCGACGACGATCCGGTGATCTTCATCGAGCAGGAGCGCATGTACGGAATGAAAGGCGAGGTTCCGGAAGACGCGGACTTCACGATTCCGCTCGGTGTTGCCGATGTAAAGCGTGAGGGCACCGACGCCACGATCGTCGCGCGCTCGCTCATGGTGCCGACGGCTTTAAAAGCCGCAGAGGAGCTGGAGAAAGAAGGCATTAACTGCGAAGTGATAGATCCGCGCACGATCCGGCCGCTCGACATCGATACGATCATTACTTCCGTGCAGAAGACCAATCGCGTGGTCGTGGCCGAAGAGTCGCATCCGTTCTGCGGCGTGGCCGCCGAGATCGCCGCGGAGATTCAAGAGCGGGCGTTCGATTATCTTGATGCCCCCGTCAAACGGGTTTCCGGAGTGGATGTGCCAATGCCGTATGCGAAGAACCTCGAACGGCTCGCGATTCCGGATGTGCCGCAGATCGTCGCCGCGGTTCGAGAAGTTGCTTACTTGTAGAACGGTCCGTTGTCAGTCGTCAGTTGTAGTTGAAAACTGACCACTGAGCACTGACCACTGACCAGAATGGCTACCCAAGTCGTCATGCCGAAGCTTTCGCCCACCATGGAAGAGGGGCAGGTTGCGCGCTGGCTGAAAAAAGAAGGCGACAAGGTTTCGATGGGCGAGCCGATCGCCGAAATCGATACTGACAAAGCCACCATGGAGATGCAGGCGCTGTCAGCCGGCGTTCTCCGTAAGGTGCTGGTCCAGGAAGGCGAGAGCGCGCCGCTGGGTCAGCCCATCGCGATCATCGGCGAGCCTGACGAAGACATCTCAACCCTGCTGAAAAGTGAACCGGCCTCGGCCCCGGCCGCACCCAAAGAAGCCGCGGCTGAACAGCCCGCCAAACCTCCCGAATCAGCGGCTGTCCCCGCCGTCGAGCAGAAAGAAGCCGCGCCCGAACCCGAAATAGCTCGCGAAGTGCAGACGGACGGTAAACGCCCAGCCGGGGGACGCATGCTGGTTTCGCCGATTGCTGCCCGCATGGCAGCGGAATCGGGTGTGGATCTCAAGTCGGTTAAGGGCAGCGGTCCGAGCGGTCGAATCATCAAGCGCGACATTGAAGAAGCCATGAAGGCGCCCAAGGCTGCAGCTTCAGGCACACCCAAACTTCGACCGATGGCGATGCCCGCAGGTCAACCGGGCGCCACTTACGGCCCGTCCGCTTATCGCGATGAACCAATGAGCGAAATGCGCCGGACGATTGCGAAGCGTCTGGTTACTTCGCTCGGGCCGGTGCCGCACTTCTTCCTGACCACCGAAATTGAAATGGATCGCGCCGCGGATATGCGGCAACAAATAAACACTCTCTATCCTGACGCAAAGGTCAGCATCAACGACGTTATCATCAAAGTCGCCGCAGTCGCCTTGATTCAGCATCCACAGGTGAACGCGTCGTTTCAGGACAAGACCGTGCGGCACTACGAACACGCGGACATCGGCGTCGCAGTCGCGACTGAGAACGGATTGATTACGCCGATAGTGCGGGCCGCCGATGTGAAATCGTTGCTGGAAATCGCCACTGAAGTGAGGGAGTTGGCCGGCCGTGCCCGCACGCGCAAGCTAAAACCTGAAGAGTACATGGGGGCGACTTTCTCAATCAGTAACCTTGGGATGTTCGGTATCGACGAGTTCACGGCGGTAATCAATCCGCCCGAAGCGGCGATTCTCGCGGTCGGCGCGATGAAGCCGAAGCCTGTTGTTCGCGAGGACCAAATCGAGATTCACCAGATGATGCGCGTGACGATGTCCTGCGATCATCGCGTGGTCGATGGGGCGGTCGGCGCGCAGTTCCTGCAGACTTTTAAACAGATTCTCGAAAACCCCCTGTACTTGTTCCTCGGTTCGTGAGAAACCGATCAAGTCTTCTGAAGCTGTCGAGATCGGGAACACACTGCCCGATCTTTTTTTGTGTGATCGTCCCGGGTAATAACTTGACTGGAGCGCCAGCGTCCCGCTTGCAGTTTCCCCGCGCGTGCAAACGGGACGGTTGCGCTCCAGTCGGGCTGACTGCCCATCCTAAGGACGTATCGTGAGCAAACCCGGCTCAAATGCATCTCCGCACATTGCCCTGATCGCAGTGCAGGTGATGTTTGCTACCTGGCCGGTGTTCGGGAAAGTCGTGTTGCGAACGATCCCGAGCCTCGGCCTGGTTGGTATCCGAGTCTTCGGGGCAGCCGTCGCGCTGACGGCCCTCGGACTTGCGACGCGCAGACTCGAGCGGATTGCGCGATCAGATTGGTTATTGCTTGTGGTCTCAAGCCTGCTGGGCGTCGTATTGAATCAATGGCTGTTTGTAAAAGGGTTGTCGCTAACGACCGCCGTTAACGCAACGCTGCTGGGAACAACGATTCCGGTCTTCACGCTTCTGGTCAGCATCGCTCTCGGAAACGACCGCGCATCCGTGCGGCGCATCATCGGAATCCTGCTCGCCGGCGCCGGAGTCGTTTATCTGATCGGGCCTGACCGCGCGTCCTTTTCGCACAGCTCAGTCGTCGGTGATTTGTTAATCGTCATCAATTCGCTCTGCTACGGAACGTATATCGCGATTTCCAAACGATTGTTGAGCCGCTACAACGCGCTGACCGTGATTACCTGGATCTTCATAGTCGGATGTGTCCCCACCGCTCCCGTCGCGGCTTTTAGCCTCTCGGGAGTCTCCTTCGGTGAGGTGCCCGGTTCAGTCTGGCTGGCAGTCGCCTACATCGTTCTGTTTGCGACGGTCGTGTGTTACTACCTGAATTCGTGGGCCCTGGCGCGGGTGCCGCCGAGCACGGTGGCAGTCTACATTTACTTGCAGCCACTAATCGCATTTGTGCTGGCGCCGCTCGTCCTTGGGGAAAGAGTGAACTCCCGCGTGATCATCGCATCGCTGTTAGTGTTTGCGGGCGTGGCAGTGGTGACGAGTCGCGGTCGCACCAAAGCGATCGAGGAAGTTTCGGAACATCCCGAAGCGTTCGGGCATTAGGCAAAAGGTGATTCGCAGGCGCGGCACTTCGAGCGCCGGCGCGCGTTGAGCGTGTGGCACGACCCGCAACGCACGTACATCGCGCGCGCGAACAGATGCATAACGACATAGCTGCCGCCGAGGATGGCGACAGCTATCGCGATGTTCAGCAGAGTTTCTTTCAGGCCACTTCTCGACGGCGGCCGTCAAGCAGCCTTACGACTCGCCGTTGGTTCCGTCTTTTGGGTTTCAACCGATCTCTGGTACGCCTGGCCCCGCTCGTAACCGCGGCGAAATGCTTCGAGCCCGCAGTTGTCCGCGTATCGCGTTCGCAGATTCTCGAGTGTGCTCTCGTAATTCCGGCCGCGTCGATCCGGGTGAAGCGATGCTTCAAAGCCGAGCCGGTACGCCGCTTCGTCGACATTGAAGTTGCCGCCCTGATTCGAATAATGCTCCTGTTCAGCATCACGCAAACCGGTCCACCACTGATCGCGCGCCGCGTCGACTGATTCGGCGCCCGCACGGCCCAGTTCCGCGCGCGCGTGCTCCGCCAGTTGATCAGAATCGGCGAGCGCAATCACAACTGAGCGTCCCTTGCGCAAAGCATCTTCATACAAGAAAAGCTCGTCGCGTGGCAAGCCAGTATCAAGGTTGCCTTCGACCGCGTTACCGGCGGCCGCGCCTGCGGCTGCGCCTCCGATGCCGAATAGAGCTGCGCCGATCAACCCGAGCGCGAATATCGGCCCGACACCGGGTATTAAAGCCGTCGCAGCGGTCAATCCGGCGTGCATGCCGCCGGCGACGCCCAAAGCCCCTCCGACAGCTCCGCCCACGGCGGTTCCGACCCCGGGCTGTTCGGTTTCCGTCGTGGGAATGTTCGCTTCGATTTCAGTTTCAGGTGTGCGCGGCGAAAGCAATCCAATGCTCTCATCAGGTATGCCAAGTGACCGAAGCATAGCTGCCCCGCGCTTTGCATCAGCAAATGAATTGAAGATTCCGATAACAGTGTTCATTAGTCCTGTCCTCCAATCAGTTTGTCACGCGCATCACGTGCCACATCAAAGGCTTCAGCCAATTCGTCACGTTTTTGCAGCGAAAGAGAAGAAGATTGTAAGCAGATGTCTATTGAGGAGCGGCTTTGCCTAATTCTACAAGCTGCGAAGCAGCGGTGTAGTTAAGCCAAGGCGAGGCTCTGCGAGCCTTGGGTTACAGTGAACAGAATTTTGTCGGAGCCGCAAAGCGGCGACCAATTCTTAACGGGAGAGTCGCGTTCATTCCGACTCGAAAATTAAAACTCTGAGACTTGAGACTGTGATGTCGCCCGCTTCGCGGGCTCCGCTGATCAAAACGGGCCTGGTTTCCCAAGGCTCCCAAAACTGTTGAGTGTCAAGACATCGTTGACAAAAGACTATCACGACATCGTTGACACTTTTTCTGATTGACCTTGACCTCGAAGCAGCACCGCGGTGCTGCTTCGAGTGTGAAGGTCAACCTCCCGAATGGTCA
>DASUTF010000024.1:0-13334 GCA_036374695.1 Pyrinomonadaceae bacterium | reverse complement strand
CAAGGCTCACGAGCCGGTTAACGCCATTTCCGGTTTGGTTAACTGTTAATGGATAGGCGGGCGTAGTGGTGCCAATCCCCGCGTTGCCATTTTCCGGAAACGTATTTGTCTGCGCGGACGCACCCGTCGCAATCGCTGTCGCAAAAGCGCACGCAGCCGCCAGGTTCATCGCGGCCTTAAACAGGTCGGATAACGATCTCAGATTAGTCATCACGTGGGTCCTCTTTTGTTGGGCAGAATGCAAAAGCAGTCTGCAGTTGGTTGAAAAAGCTTCCGGCGCTGAAGGTCGGGTAGGGCTGTATGCGGCGAGTGTGCGGCTTTGCAGGCTCGGAGGATTCAGCCTCGCGTCAGAATGGCGCGCACAATAGTGCGGGTTATTGCAAAAGTCAACAACTATTTGTGCTCGCTAGTGATCGAGGTCACGCTGGACTAGTTAGCGCGATACTTTTGGCAGGTTTGTGCTCTTAGTTGAAAAACTTGAAAAGGTAGTGAGCGGTCTTGAATCGCTCCAGCAGTCGCCCGAGTGGCAAGAGGCTTTACAGCCCGCGACACGTCTGTTGCTTTTTTGCGTTCGAGACGGTTTTGGCGGTCAGCTTGACGTCGTCGTAGTTCCAGTCTTTGCGCTGCCAATTTGAACCGTCCTCGAATTCAACGCGGTTCAATCTGATCCGTTAAAGGCGGGTGTCCGAATGTGATGACTGGACGATCCTGAATCGGACCTTCTCGAAAGGGAATGCAATTGTCCCTCACGGATTGATCGTGACGCGCGGCGGCGTGTCGCCCGGCGTGGGCCGGCTGGTGGCCGTCCCTACGCGCACCACGATCGGAAGATCGCCGCGATCAACCGTCGAAGGCAGAGTAAAGGTCACCAGGTCAAATCCCGGCTGGTTCGAGGGTATGTTCGACGAAGGAACGATCGAGGTGGTCCCGATGATCACACTGATCGCGCTTGCCGCCGCGGCGCGTACTCCGGTCAGATGCAGTTCCAGGACTGTCGGCACGGGTGACCCGCTCTGGTTTAGCGAAGTCACGTTGAACGGTTCCATCTGACATCCGGAGAGGGTCGGATTCGTGACGTTACAAATGAAGGCGCGTCCGTTGGGTCCGTTGGTACTCGTTACAATGTCGGGCTGCGCTGCGACAATCGCGATAAGGCCGCGAATCACGGTGCCATTGTTGTTGATTACGACTGGATATACTCCAGTTGGCAGACCGCGCGGCACGACAAACGAAATTGCCGTCGGAGTCACTGAATAGAGTCCGGCCGCAGCGCCCCTGATTGAAACCGACACGCCTTTAAGCTCAACCGGCAAGGCCGGCGCGAAATTCTTTTCGGATGCGTTCGTCGTTGCCCCGGCTGATGGCGCCAGGTTTGCGCTCGAAGTGATCCGTGCCAACTCGCCTGCAGCCAGACCCGGAGCAACCAGTGGCCCGCTTGCGGGACTTGCGCTCGGGCTGGGGCTGGGACTCGGCGAAGGTGAAGGACTGCCGCTGGGGCTGGCAGTCGGCGATGGCGAAGCAACGGGAACCAGACTCGCGCCCGTGAATACTGTAATGGTCGCCGTCGACTCAGTGGTTACTGCCGGAATCAGGTTGTAGAAAACTTCAGCCGATAAATCTGCGTTGCCGCCACCCAATTCCGCGCCACCCAGCGAGAAAGCGATACGCCGGTGTGAATTGCTCGGCAAAGAATTCAGCGGCGCCAGCACATTCGTCCCCTGAATATTTGTCAGGCGCGTGAATGGACCAGTTGGTTGAGTGGGGAGCGGCAACGACGCCGCAAAAATCTGCGACAAGCGTTGTGGGTTCAATCCCGTACTGTCCTGATCGGCTGTCGGGAACGTGCCGTCGCTCTTGAAGTTCAACGCCGAAGTGAATACGACTCTCCCCGGCGACGTGCCGCCGTTGTAGTCGGTGAATCCCGGAAACTGAGTGACGTCTCCCGGCGCTGCCAGTGCTCGCGGCCCAACCTGCGCGCACGTGGCCGGGTTGCTGAGGAGGTTACAAACGAAAGCCGTGAGGAAATTCGTATTGGTTGCAGAGTTTGCGGTGGGATTCTCTGCGACAGATTCCAACGCAACCCATTGCCCGTCCCGACTCAGGCGTCTACCGGACGTAAACACAACCGCACTTTGCTGGGTGGTCGTGTTGTTTTTTGTCTTCGTAACCTGGCGCACACTCCCGGGGACGATTGCCGCGCCGTTATAGGTCGCGACGTAGACTTCGCTGTTACCAACTCCGCCGCCATCGTCATTGCTTGCGGCCAGGTTTGCGTTCGATGAAAACGCGAGCGTAAAAGCGCCGCCGCTGCCCGCAATGTTCGGGTTCCCGTTAAAGATCGGAAACAAATTGTTGGTCGTAATCGTGCTGGTGGCCTGGGTGACGATGCCTGTGCCGCGGTTGAGAATAAAGATTTCAGGATTCGCGATGGCCCCGGAGTCGGCATTGCCGGGCGGCACGAGATCGCGTGTCGAAACAAAGGCAATCACATCGCCGGTATCGTTGAGCGTGGCCTCGCGATTATCGTCGGCGTAGAAAGGTGCTTGCGTGCTCGAACCGGGCAGCGGCGCGCGACTGGCGGGGGTGCGCGTGACGCGTTCGAATGTTCGGGTAGGCGGGCTTAAGTCCTGAAACGCTATATCCGCGCCTTGCGATAGATCAGCTACCTCTGGAACCGTAAACTGATAAGTCCAGATTTCTGTGTTCGCGTCTGTCGAAAGTGTCCGGCCGCCGTCGTCGGCAATCGGGCCTGGATCAATGCCATTGAAATACTTCGGGTTCGGAGCATTCGAGCTGAACACGATCGTATAGGTTCGGTTACCTCCTGAGAGCACCGGCTCGGCACTAATCATCGGCCGCCGGTTCGTGATCTCGATCTTAATGTTTCTAAAATCGATCGGAGTCGCCGTCGGACTCGCCGTCGGCGATGGACTGACTGACGGGCTTGGACTTGGACTCGGTGAAGGCGACGGACTGCCCGCGGGATTCAGCACACTGCGCGTGTTCGTAAGCTGAAAAATCTTCCGTTGCGCGTAGTCGTACAGGAAGATCTCGCTGTTGCCGTCTTCGTTGTTGTGGGCATTTGGGTTTAGGGCGCCACTGGAATCGAAGGTTGGGATCTTCTCCGTCGCCGCGTCGGCAACGGATTCGAACACGACAAACCGTCCGTTGGCCGAAATGTCGGTCGCAAACGAATTACCCGACGTGCCGGTAACCTGCGCGACAAATGTGTCGGGAGTGGAAGTTGTTGTCTGGGCCGAAGAAAGGGCGCCCGCAACGAGCATGCACGCTGCTGCGGCACACAAAATGGCAAATAGAAGTCTCAGCATGAAGATACCAATAAGACAATCAGTTGCTCACCGGGGATTGAGCCAAAATTAGAAACCGCGGTGCACCAACGGTCAGAGTGCGACATTGTAATGGTTAGGCCGCGTGACAGCAAGCGAGCCTCGATCCAGGTCCTCACGCTTCGGATGCGCGAAAAACTGCCGCCGTTTACCGGATTTACCTGAATCCCTGGCCAATCTGCTCAGTCCCAAAAGTGCCGAGGCCGTTCAGCCGGAATGCGAATACCGTGCGGTTCTCGCTCCGTAATGCAAGATTGAAGGTGTAATACTGCACGGTGACGGCACAGCACTTCCACGTGTAACCAAGCGTCGCGGTCGAGCTTACCAGCGCGCGATTTCCGGCGAACGGATGCTTTTGAAAATCGAAGAACAGTGAGAGACCGCCGAATAGTCCATCTTCACGGTTACCAAAAAACACGGATGGGCTCCATTGCGAGCCGCGCAATGTTCCCGGCTCCGCGCCCTGCGGGTTCGCGAACTGCCTGAGCGACGGCACCAGCTCAACCGCACGGGTGTAGTAGAAGGTGGAGAACGCTTCGATGATGGCCGCGCGATTGAACCCAACCGTCGCCGCCATCGCGCGCAGGCCGCCGCCGCGCGTGTCGATGTCGCTGCGAAAATCTGCGAACGTGTGCTGCGTCGGCCGATAACGCACGTCGATGTTCAGCGGTGAGAAGCGCCGCGGCACGGCGCCATAGCTAAAAGCCGAGAACGTATCGATCGGATGAAACTGATTGCGCTGTCCGGGAATCAGCGCCCCGCCAAAGAACCGATCAAAGAAATACTTTCCCCGCACGGTGATGGTCAGCGCTTCGTACGGCTGGGTCGCCAGCGAGTCTTTCTTCTCGCGCGCCAGTCGGGCGGCGGCCGGCCCGACACTTTCCGTCGAGCGACGCGTGAAAAAACGATTGGTTAAGCCGAACTCAATCTCGTTGGTGTTCGCGATCGCATCGACGTAGTCGAAACGAATAATCCGGTGAAAGTCGTCGATGCCTGCGATGCGCCGATAAGCGATGTACGGCTCGATCACGTGACGAAAACGAACTGAGCCGTCCCCGCGCCGGAAGTTGCGGGCCAGTGCCGGCGGCCGCACGTCCAATTCGAACTCTCCGTAACCGCGCACGATGTCGCGAGGCGTCACGAACTGCGTCGCCGGATCGAGTGAATTGGAGTAATAAGTGGCGCGTACGCCGGCCGTGGCCGTCACCGACCAGCCCGCAAAGGTCAGGGGCAGCGAAACCACCGGATGAAAATCAAAACGTTGGACAATCGAAGGTGTGAGAATCGGATCGCGGCCCGCTTCACTGCGAAACAACACGAGATCCGGCGCGGTTTCTTTGCGGCTGACGCCTTCGACGCCGCTCTCCCACGACAAATAAACCGGAAGTTTCTTCAGCCAGCGCACGATTGACGGACGGCGATCGAAATTGAGACTGGGCAGTTGGCGAAGACGAATCTGGGAATCCTTAAGCGAGGTGGCTTGCGAATTCATCCGAAAGTTCAGGCTGTACGCGTTGTAGTTCTTGTTGACGAAAACCTGCGAACGCTCTTCCGGTGAAATCGCTTTCTGAATCGTGTCCGAGAACCTCTGCCGGAACGCGAGGTTCGAAGTGATGTTCACATCGGCCGCCGCCAGGAAGCCATTGGGAAAGTAGTGCACCGCATCGACGTAAAAGCTCGAGCCGCCCTCATCCGGATGCTCCGCGTCTTCCTTCGGCCCGAGCACGCGATCTTTGACGATGAAGAACCCGAGGTTCATAAACGAGCGCGAGTTGGCGCGCGTCCGCAAGTCACCGCCGATTCCGTAGCCGCGCTTCGAATATAAATCACCGCGCAGCGTGAAATCAGCCGACCGGCCGAGCGTCAGGTAGTAAGCTTCAGAAATTCTAAAGCCCTTTTCTCCCGACGCGCTGAATGTCGGGGTCAAGAATCCGGAAGACCGATCGCGGTGCTTGATTGAAATCGACACGTACGGCATGAAGATCACCGGCAGGCGCTTGATGCGAAACGACGCCGACTTAATCCGCACGCGGTCACCTGTTTTTATCGTGGCTCTCTTTGCGCGAAAGCTCCATTTCGGAACTTCCTCGTCGCACGCGGTGATCTCGCCGTTGATGATCACAATTGTCGTCAGGTTGACCTTCTCGACGCGATCGGCTGTGAAGTACATGCGCGTGCCGTCCTGCGTCTGGTTCGTGTAACCGGTCGAGTTGACGAAGAATCCGGTCTTCGTCCGGTAATTCCATTCCGCGTGACTGCCGGTGATGCGCTGCTGATCGCCCTGATCGAAAACCACGTTGCCTTCAGCGACAACTCTGTTTGTCGCGTCGTACACAGTCACTTTGTCGGCTTGCAAGCGGTACGTGCCGATGCGCGCGTCCACGTTGCCTTCGCAAATCGAGACGCGATTTTCTGTCGGGCCGGAAACACTCTCCCGGTTACAAATGACCGTGAGCGATTCCGTGCTTTGCGCGCCTTGCTGCTGAGCGGTAACTGTCGGCCGAATCGGCTGGTCCTGCTGCAAAGGATTTACGTTCGGCGTGTCGGTAATCGGGTTCTCGACTTTGCGATCGACCGGATTGGGTTGCTGCGCCTGGATACCGGAAGTGAAGAGCAGAACGAGCGTTATGGAGAAAATAAACAGCAGGGTCGGCTTTCGTGATCGCGCTGCCGGAGTGCTCGGTTCGCCCTCTCCCTTTGGGAGAGGGTCGGGAGGGCTTAGCGCACCGTTCGTTTCTTGGATCTTTATTCTCACTAACCGAACCCACAAACGATGAAAGGAAGTTTCGTTCTTTGTTTACGTGAAAATTAGCTTCGCCCCCAACCCTACCCTCTCCCAAAAGCGAGAGGGAAACACGATTGTTTGAGAGCACTGCAAATAGTCAATCGCGCCTTCTGCGAAGCGAGGAACCCGCAGCCGGCGCGCCGTTTTCACTAAGCAAGCGCGCCGATGCTAACATGCGCGCGCGATGCGGAACAAGCGAGTTACAGATCGTCGGATGACTTACCATTTTCCGTTTGTCATTTCCCATTCGAGGTCGATTGATCGATTGCCAGCCAGGCAAGACACGCCTCTTACACGAAGGCTTCCCGAGGCCGCTCAAGCCTGCAGCTGAATGACCACCTGACAAATGTCAATTGCCCAATCTCAAATTGATCTGACGTCTCTCCGCCTAATGCTGGTTGCCGGCGAAGCATCCGGGGACTCGCACGGCGCATCGTTGGTGCGCGCCCTGCGCGAAGCGAGGTCACAGACAAACTTCGAATTCTTCGGCGCCACGG
Organism: Pyrinomonadaceae bacterium; assembly: GCA_036374695.1. GTDB lineage: Bacteria > Acidobacteriota > Blastocatellia > Pyrinomonadales > Pyrinomonadaceae > UBA11740. The sequence continues at coordinate 6,705 of DASUTF010000024.1, read as the reverse complement.
GCGCACAGATGCGCGCGGCTGAAGTCGATTCGATTGTCGACACCGACACTTTGTCGATCCTCGGTCTTTGGGAAGTCGGCAGGGTGCTGCCAAAATTTCTGCGCGCGTTCCGCGATCTGAAACATGCCGCGATTGAACGCCGGCCCGACGCGGTAGTCCTGATTGACTGGCCAGAGTTCAATTTGCGGCTGGCCCGATGGCTGCACCGGCGCGGCTTTCGTGTCATTTATTACGTAAGTCCTCAGGTTTGGGCCTGGCGTTCATATCGCGCACACAGCATCCGGCGCGACGTCGATTTGCTGCTTTCAACTCTGCCTTTCGAAAAAGACTGGTACACCGCGCGTGGCATGACGCAGGTTGAGTACGTCGGACATCCGCTGGTCGGCAACGTGAGCCCAAACTTCGATCGTGAGGAATTTTGCCGTCGTCATGATCTCGATCCCGCGCAACCGATCATCACCTTCCTGCCCGGCAGCCGTCACAAAGAACTTGTACGCATCCTGCCACCAATGCTTGATGCCGGAGCGAGGATTTCAAAGACTCGACCAAACATTCAGTTCGTTCTCGTGATTGCGCCGAATCGCGATCCGACTGAGGCGCAACAGATCATTTCCCCAAGGCAAGCTGGTTCGCTGCCGGGGACGCTGCGCGTCATTCACCACGAAACACGTGAAGCGCTGGCCGCATCGGATGCCGCGGCGATCGCCAGCGGCACGGCGACCTTGGAAGCGGCACTGCTCCGCACGCCGATGGTCATCGTTTACAAAGAATCGCCAATCAACTGGCACCTGCTTGGCCGGCTCATTCAGGTGGATAACTACGGCCTCGTCAATCTGGTCGCGGGACGTAAAGTCGTGACGGAACTGATGCAGAATGAATTGAACGGCGAACAGTTGGCGCGTGAACTGCTCGCTCTGCTCGAGCCTGCCCGCAACCAAACACTTCGGGATGAGCTGGAGGGCGTTTCAGCGCAGCTTGGCGAGCAAGGAGCCTCGCACCGGGCTGCCGAAAGTATTCTCAAATTTCTCGACTCGCAGGACTGACGAGACACCGATAGCGCTCAGTGTTTTTCTTAAGTGAACTCAATTCGTTCACAAACCCGTCACATTGGGTCTTGTACGACACGGGTGGGGCATTTAGAATTGTCTTTGCTCACGCCTCACGCATTGAGCAAGCAAGGCCCTTAAAGTCGAATAAGGAGACGAATACTTCCCCTTGAAATTTATAAAACTGTTCCCCTGCCTGCTGACCGCCGCCTTCGTGCTGTCTCTTTCCGTCACCGCCGTTGCCCAGAAAAAGAATCCGGATGATCGCCAGCGATATGCTCTGGAGATTCATAATCCCCTTCCGGAACCAGCGACAGAACCAGAAATCGTCGACGAACGAACCCCGGCACCGTCAAAGAGCGCCTCAGCGGAGCTCCGTTTTCAGACGCAATTGTTCGGGGCGATTGAATCTCACCTGGGAGCACCATATCGGTTTAACACGACCGGGCCGAACACGTTCGACTGTTCCGGTTTGGTGTGGCGCGCATTTAACGACATCGGCGTGAATTTCACGCGCGGCCCGGCCCGCTCGTACTGGGCAGTCTTCGAAGCGCCGCCGGCGGACCAGCAGTTCAAAGCCGGCACCCTGGTTTTTTTCAGCGGCCTGACGCACGTGGGAATCGTCGCCGACGAAAAAGGTTTCTATCACGCGTCGCGCCGGAACGGTGTGATCTATTCCCCCTTTAGTGAGTATTGGCTTTCGCGAATTGATGGCTTCCGCCGCGTGCCGTCGGAAGGGCTGCAGCCCATCGCTATGAAGCGTCAACCGAAACCGGCAGTCGTAAACCTTAGCGACGAGGGAACGCCGCGGTAAGTCTCTGGAAAAATTACTTGAAGTGAGAGAGCCCGTCGCGAGGAATCGCGGCGGCTTTTTATTTGTTCCCTATAGAGTAGCGAGCGGGATAAGGAGTCGGTTTCCGTTTAACCTGCTCCCTACCGGTCGCGGTTCTGCAAAGTCAGTTCTTGAACACGAAGCCCGGATGGCGGCTCTTATCTTTCTTCTCCCAGACCGCAACTATCTTATCGACGGCGATGTAAAAAACCTCGCCCTCGTCATTCTTCAATTGCAGCACGCCGTTCTCGACGCTCACACATTGGCCGCGCAGGGCTGAGGTGCCTGAACAAATAACATCGATTTCGCGTTCGAGCAGTTTTGCGAGAAGTTTTTCCATCTTTCGGAGCGCCCGCATCCTGCGGGCGGTTCGCAGGCATCCTGCCTGCGATTACGGATCTTAATCTTCGTCACGAAAAGTAATCTGCACCAACGGCAGCACCGTGCGGTCGTTCTGCTGGCTGCGTTCGAAAGTCAGCAGGTCATAGTAAGCGCAGCGTTTGCGCGCGGGAAACTCGCGACAGGTCAGCGGGCGCGCGTCGTAGATCGTGCAGCGGCGCGTTTCCAGATCAAGCATCTTGCAAGCTTCTCCAAGGATTGGATCTGACTTGCGGCGCAGGATGCGTTCGCCCTGCCACGTAGTGGTGAATCGCTTTTCCGCGGTCGCGTAATCGACGGTGAAGTGCCGTGCCAGCCGCTTGATGTCGCGCGGCGTCACCTGGACGCGCTCGTAGATCGCGCAACAGTAGGCCGGGCAACTTGAACAGTTATAGTAGGTGCGGGCCGGCACCGGCTCGATTTCATTTGAAAGCTTTAGGCGTCCGTTGTTTCGCATGTAGTTCTCACCCACCCGCTCTGCGAGTGGTACTGAAATCATCGCCTGCTGGACTTTTTGTACTCTCGCAAAAGCAAATCCATGAACTCTTCACGCCGATCGTACAAGCGTCGTGGCGTCCGCGGCTTGTGCTTCGCCAGAGCGTACGCCGTAATAATCGGGAGCGCCACAGTTGAATCAAGGTAACAAACCACCGCGTCGGGCAAACGGTCAGGATCAACTTTGCCCCACGAGACGGCTTCGCCCGGCGTGGCCCCGGAAAGACCGCCCGTGTCCGGGCGCGCATCGGTGACTTGCAGGAAATAATCGTGGCCGCGCTCGTCAATGCCCAGGACTTCCTGGATCTGCGGTTCGGTTTGCAGCGCAAAGTTCTTTGGTGAGCCGCCGCCGAGTATGAAGATGGCCGACTTGCCTCCGGCTTTCTTTTTACTGGAGTTTTTGATCCCATCGCTACCGCTCCGGGTACTGACACGATCCCGAATCAATCCACGCTTCGCTGCCAGCACAATCGACGCGGTTTCATTCACGTCCAGCGAAGGATCGAAAGCGAGCTTGTTGCCTTGCAGAGCCTTGGCCGCGACGTTCATGCCAATCGACGAATCGCCCGGAGACGAAGTGTAGAGGGGCACCGCGTGTTCGTGCGCCGCCGCCAGTAACGATTTGTTCTTGATCCCCAGCTTTCGTTCCCGCTCAAGCACGTAACGTCCGGCGCGATAGTGAAACTCAGCGGTGGACATCGCCTTTTGAAACTCCTCTGCTTCGATCATCCGGCGAAAGAACGCATCAGTGTCGAGCAGAACTGAGTAATCAAAGAAGATGTCGTAGATGCGAACCACCTCTTCTTCTCGCAGAACGACGTCCGACGTCTGCGCGCTGCCCTCGTGCATCGAGAGGCCGAGACCAAAGTGCGTATCGTGATAAAAGTTGGCGCCGGTTGAGATGATCCAGTCGATAAAGCCGGCTTTGATAAGCGGAATCAGCGCCGACATGCCGAGGCCGGCCGGCGTCAGAGCGCCCGTCAACGTCACACCGACGGTGACGTCGGGCTCGAGCATCTTCTCGGCAAACAACCCGCACGCTTCCCGCAGACGCGCCGCGTTGTAAGCGACGAACGCGTTATCGACCAGATCGACGAGCTTCGTCGTGCGGGTGATGGGCTTCGGATCGATCCGTCGCCCGCGCAGAAATTTACTTTGCTTCTTTGCCAACGCTTCTCAGTTGAGGATTGAATTACCGCGAAGAACGATAGTCGGCGAGGAGTGAATTGTTGTCAATGTAAAAACACGTGGGCACAGGTTCAGTTTGCGAAAGTGGCACGGGCGTCTCGCCCGTGAATTCCACGCACAAGATGCGCGTGCCACCGATCAACCCGTCGCAGTCCCGACCGGTCGGGGCTCAGGCGCTTGCTTTAACTTCAGTCGCGCGATCCGTTTCTCATCAGCGTCGAGCACTTCGACTTCGAGCCCGCGCAGCGTCAGGTGTTCACCGACCCGCGGCACGCTTCCCTTCTCAGCCATGACCAAACCTGCAATGGTCGTGAAGTCGTCCGCTTCGATTTCCATGTCGAATAGCCGCTCGATCTTTCCAATCTCTGTGCTGCCCAGAACCTCGTACACCCCGTCGCCCGCGGGCACGATTTCTTCCTCCTGGCTGCTGATGTCTTCGTCCTCGATCTCGCCCACGATTTCTTCGAGGATGTCTTCGACGGTCACGAGACCCGCGACGCCGCCATATTCGTCAATCACGATCGACATGTACGTGCGCGCCTTCTGCATTTCCTGTAGTTGCTTGTCGACCGGCTTGGTCTCGGGAACAAAGTAAACGGGCCGAATAAAAGGCGTAATCGGCGAATCCGATTTGCCGAGGGACAGCAGCGGCAATAAGTCTCGGACGTAAACGATGCCTTCGATGTTGTCGATCTGATCGCGATAGACCGGCAGGCGCGAGTGACGCGATTCGATGATCAGATCGCGCGCCTGGCGCACGGTCGCATTGCTCGGCAGCCCGACAATTTCTGTGCGCGGCGTCATCACCTCGCCCACGCGCGTGTCGCCGAATTCGATCGCCGATTGAATCAGTTCACGCTCTTCCTCTTCGATGATGCCTTCCGCTTCGCCGACATCGATCAGAGCTTCGATGTCGTCGCCGTTGTCTTCTTCATCCTCTTCCGAAACGTTCTCGTCCACATCATCCTTTCGCATCCGATCGAAAGAGCGATGCCAGGGCTCGGCCGCGAAACCCAGCACGCGATAAAACGGCGCGAGCCACGGCAGCAACCGCACAAGTTTGGCCTCGGGGTTACGCAAAGAGATCAGCCGGGGGATGAATTGGCGAAAGGTTGCCGCGAGGACCAGGGTCACGGCGAGTGACACGATTAGACCGACGGCGGCGCGTGAAAACCAGCGCAGAGAGACGAACGTTACCAGAACCGTAAAGGCTACCAGCAGGATCTGAATCGAAGCTGAAAGAGTGAAACTGAATCGCGAACGGTTTTCGAGAATTTCGTTGAGCAGCGGAGCGTAGCGCGCTTTCGGATGTTCTTCGGCTTCGGCCGCGAGACGACGCAATCCGACGTCGCTCAACTGGCCGAAAGCCATGTCCACCGTAGCGAGAAATGTCAGCGCCAGCAGCAGGAGAAAGCTGACGGCTAAAGCAATTTCCATAGAGGCTCGTAAATGATAACGAGTGAATTGTGAATAGACAAAAACGGGTCAATCGGCGTCATCAAGCATTGCCCGCCTTTGCGGCACTCTGCGTCTTTGCGCCTTTGCGTGAAACGTCCCCTTCTCGATCAGACCCTGTTCACGCCAAGGCGCCAAGCCCGCCAAGAAACGCAAAGTATGACGCAGCGTTAGGTCTATCAAATTCCCAGCTTCCTTCGCAATTTAAGCTCCAGCCGATTCATCTCACCGTCGTCCGTCGCATGATCGTGACCGCAGAGATGAAGTAAACCATGCAGGATTAGCTGCTCGACTTCGTTAACCAGAGTCAATCCGCTTTCTTTCGCCTGGGCCTGGGCCCGGTCGAGCGAGATCACGATTTCGCCGTGGTTCGTTTCGGCTTCCGTTTCAAAAGCCTCAGGCTGCGACGGAAAGGAAAGCACGTCCGTGGCCGAGTCCTTACCGCGAAATTGACAATTCAGTTTTCTAATCGCTGCATCGGAAACAAAAACAATCGTAGCGTCGCGCTGGCCGGCGCCGATTGCTCTTAAAGCTTCCGTCGCGAATTCCCGCCAACGTTTCGCCTGGACGTTGTGACGGCGCTGGCGATTGATGATTTCAACCATTGCCGATTGCCAATTGCCAATTGCCGATTCAGCGCGATGCCCTTTCAACTCCTCACAATCGGCAATCGGCAATCGGCAATCGGCAATGATTTACATCTCGATCTTCTTGGTGTGCGTCTCGTACGCTTTGATAATCATTTGCACGAGCTTGTGACGCACGACGTCTTTGTCGCTGAAGTAGATAAACTCGATGCCTGCAATATTGGCGAGCACCCGTTCGGCTTCGACCAGTCCGCTCCGCTTCCCGGTCGGCAGATCGATTTGCGTGACGTCGCCTGTAATTACCGCCTTCGAGCCAAAGCCAATGCGCGTCAGAAACATCTTCATCTGCTCACTGGTGGTGTTCTGCGCTTCGTCCAGAATCACAAACGCGTCGGAAAGCGTGCGGCCGCGCATGAATGCCAGGGGCGCAATTTCGATGACGCGTTTTTCCAGAAGCCGCGTGACGCGCTCGTAATCCACCAGGTCGAACAGCGCGTCGTACAAAGGTCGTAGATACGGGTCAACCTTCTCCTGCAAATCGCCAGGTAGAAACCCAAGTTTCTCTCCCGCTTCAACCGCCGGTCGCGCCAGCACAATCCGGTTGACTTGCTTCTGCATCAGCGCCTGCACGGCCATCGCGACGCCGAGGTAAGTTTTACCGGTGCCGGCCGGGCCGATACCGAACACGATGTCATCTTTCTGGATGGCCTCGACGTAGCGGCGT
>DASUTF010000023.1:0-18292 GCA_036374695.1 Pyrinomonadaceae bacterium | reverse complement strand
TTGACCCGAGTAGTCACCTCCGGGTGTGCATGTGCCGCCGCCATCGCCTCCCAACCCAGGATTCGGCCCGTGCATCGCATTGCCCGCACCGCCACCGGCTGGAATCGTCGTGGTGAGATTGAAGTTCCGCAGCCGCTGTTTATCGTTGCCCGGCGCGACGCCGTCATCGGTCTCCCAATCGGCCGTAACACCAGTGCTGGAGCGCGTCCAGCCATCGTCGCCAGTCTCCCAGTCTTCGACGAAAACGTCGGTCGCCGTTTCGCACGCGGCCGGCTCGTCGGGATCAAGGATGATCGTGACCGGACACGGCGGCGGTTCGCTCATTTCAACCGCCAACATGGCTTTGTCGACCTGTTGACAGTGGGTCGCCGTGATCGTTTCGATCGCAGGTGTACCGGTAGCCGAAGTGGTCGAAAGGCTCTTGAGTGGTTGCCCAATTAAGTCGTTGCACGAAGCGTGCAGCGCCAGCGCGTGAAATGGAAAGTCGGAAGTTTCGCTTTGGTAAACCGTCATCGCGCGGTAATAGATCGCCAGCGCGCGCGTGAAACCGATCCCCACGACCGTCTGGCCGTTGTAAGTCTTGCCATCAACGAGCATGGCGAACGCGTGGTTCGGTACCCCACTGTTCGTGTGCACACCACCACCGTCACCTGAGCCGCAGGCGTACTGCGCGGCGCTCACCTTGTCGGGATCGTTGTAGCGGGTCGGAGTCCACATATCGCGCAGGATTCCCGCTGCCGGCTGGTTCAGGCCGTTGACGTCTTCGCCCATCTGCCAGCGTTGGCCATTCGGCATTGGTTGCGCGTTGTTGCTCCCGCCTTCGGCGTCGACCGCGTTCAGCAGGTCAAGCGTCTCGCCGAAGATGTCGGAATACGATTCGTTCAGCGCGCCCGATTGGTAGGAGTAAACGAGGTTGTGCGTGTACTGCGTGTAGCCGTGACTCCACTCGTGCGAAACCACGTCGTCCGCGTCGAAATCAGGGCAGTAGTTCGTAGAAATTCCGTTCCAATACGCATTCGGGCAGACGTCATTGATCAGGTAAACGCTGTGCATCGTGCCGCCCGTGCCGTCGTACGAATCACGACCAAACCCCGACGAGTACAGGTTGTAAGTCTGGCCGGCGAACAGATAGAGGTTGTTAATGGGATCAGCGCCCGCCGTTCCGGGAGGATTACCTGGCGTGTACGGATCGCCCTCGTTCCGCACGGCAGTCTCGTCGCTCATTTCGGGTGTATAGATTTTTCGATTCAGGCCGTCGGGATTAAGCGCAATTTGATTGAGAATCTTTCCTTTGACCGCATCGATGACGATCAAATCGCGGATCGCTTTTCCATTGGCGACCGTAACCGCGTGCGCCAAACGGCTCTGTCCACGAAAACCTTCCAGTAATCCCGTGCGGTAGATCATCAGCTCCGAGCTGGCGACCGTGTAAGGCGCCTGCCCGATTTGCTGCTTCAACGCCACTTCCGCAGCTCGCGCCGCCGTGACCTTCGGAGTCGTGCTCACATTGATCGCCGGAATGTAATCGCCGTTGACGGCCGTGACTCCAGTTGACGTCATGTGCACCACGACCTGCGCGCCGTAAACCCTGAGGCCCTGATACCGCTGATCGAATTTCACATGCGTACCGCCGATGCCGTCGTCAAAAACACGAACGAGTTGTAAGGGGCTCGCCGGTCCCGCCGTGGCCGCCAGCGCACGCTCGGTGTCGGTCATGCCGAACAGTCCGCCGTGGGTGCTCAGGAATGCCCGGGCACGCGCTTCTGGCGGAAGCAAAGTATTGGTCGTCGCCAAAACGCCCGATTGCGCACGCACCAAGGTGTAAACACCGGTCTTGCGCGAGACGCGTCCGTCGATCTGGCTGTTTGTCAGACGGAGCGCATTGATGGCCTGCGTCGCCACCGCAAAATCGGCCGGCTCGACGATCGTCTGCGCCGGCGCTGCAGAACTTACTGTTGTTCTGTCAAACGAAAGCAGCGTGGATCCAAAAATGGCGAGCGCAGTGACTGCCATCATTAATGTCACCAGAATCATTGCGCGTGTACGTGTGAGTTTTTTCATCGAAATCATCTCCATCCTTCATTGAATTCAGACATATCGAAACGGCTCACGAGCGAACCGTAGAGCGTTGTTGGACTCAGACTTGTGAAATCTGCGTTTGCGATGGGGCGAGATTAAGTAGGGCGGGTTGAGAAAAACTTGAGGGATTGCGCGCGGGAGCTATGTCTAATCAGGTTTTTCGAGTGCTCGCGCCTCGCACGTACCCGTCGAGTGTTGCAACGACCTTACGAACGGATTTCATTTCGGGGTGCGGAGCACTGGCACCACTGCTTCGGGCAGTAGCCCGATCGTCAGGGAGGGCTCATTAGTTGCGCAATTTGAGCCCTCCCTGACGGTCAGGCTACTGCCCCGCTCCCCGCTCAAGTCCCGCTCAAGTATTTCTCAAGCGTTTTCAATAATCTGGGGGCCGTTCGCACAAAACTTTTAACTCACCCCAGCGACTAGCAGCATTTGGGAGGTCAGGATAATGACAGCGGTTTTCAAAGCAGAAAAACGAAGTGCTCCTTGGTTCATGCTCGGGCTGGTTACAGTGCTGCTCCTGGCAGCGACGGCGCCGGCCCAAACGCCAGTCGCCAATAACAGCATCACTGCGCCGGCAAAGACGACCGCGGCTAACCGCTCAAGCGAACATTACCGAATCGGCCCGGGAGATGTGCTGGACGTTCGCGTCTTCAACAAGCCGCAGTTTTCGCGCGACGGCGTGCGGGTGGACGGCCGCGGGATGATTCGCATGCCGTTTATCGAAGGCGAAATCCAGGCGGCCTGCATGACTGAGCAGCAACTGGCCGACGACATCGGCACTCGCTATGTCGATTACCTGCGCAGCCCGCAGGTTGACGTTTTCATTCGCGAGTTCCAGTCGCAGCCGGTCGCGGTGCTCGGAGCCGTGCGCGCGCCCAGCCGCTTTCAACTTCAGCGACGCGTGCGTTTGCTCGAGCTGCTTTCCTTTGCCGGTGGCCCGACTGAGAACGCGGGCCGAACCATCCAGATCGTGCACACCACGACAAGTGCGGCGTGCAACGATGCCGGTCAGTTGGAAGCGAATGAGATGGAAGCAAGCGCGCTCGACAACTACAAGCTCGACGAGACTTTGAACGGCGCCGACGAAGCAAACCCATTCGTGCGGCCGGGCGACGTGGTTTCGATTGCTGAAGCTGATCAAGCGTATGTCGTCGGCAACGTGCTGCGACCGTCCGCGATTCCGCTCAAGGAAAGCATCACCGTTTCGCGCGCGATCGCCATGAGTGGCGGCTTGATGCCGGACACGAAAACCGATCGCGTCCGCATCGTACGCCAACCGCCCGGTAGCGCATCGAAAACTGAAATCTTTGTTGACCTGAAAGCGATCGATCGCCGCAACGCTGAGGATGTGGTGCTGCAAGCCGGCGACATCATCCATGTGCCCGTTTCGGGCGGCAAGCGTCTGCTACGGAGTTTGATCGGCGCCGTCGTTCCGTCAATCGCTCAACTGCCGACCCGCGTAATTCCCTAACCGAAGACTTCGGGAGAAACCATGAACACAACAGATCCAAATACCAACAATTCGACGATGGCTCTGGGAAAGCGTGCTGAGGCTGTCTTAACGCCGACCTACAGCTACGATTATGACAACCCGGCCGAAGCGACCGCGGGCTATTCGCGGCTGCACGACTACATTCGTTCAGCGCGCAATCACATCTGGCTGATCATCGGCATCGTCGTCGTCATCACCACGCTGGTCGGCTTCTACATGGCGCGCCAGCCCGATGTGTACGAAGCCACCGCGCACGTGCAGGTTGATCTCGAAGCTCAGAATCCCGCGCTGGGGTCGGTCAAAAGCAACGCGTTCATTCTCAACGCGCCATCGCAGGACCCGACGTACTTCAATACGCAGATTCAGATTCTGTCGAGCGCGGGCTTGCTGAGCCGCGTCGTCAAAACGCTCGACCTGGAACATAACCGCGAGTTTTTTGGCTCCGGCTCTTCCGACTCATCCATGTGGAGCAACGTCAAACGGACGATGGGCTTCGGCGCGACAGACAGCCCGCAAAATAAAGCCCTGACAGAACGGGTGGCCGTGAATTCGCTCGCGCCCCAGACATCGCGTGACGATATGGCCGAGATGAACCGCCTGGCGCCTTACGTCGAGATGCTGCAAAGACGTCTGTCGGTGAAACAAATCAACGAGACGCGCTTAATCGAGATTCGCTTCAAGCACGCCGATCCGCAGGTCGCTTCAAAAGTTCTCAACGCTATCGGTGACGCATTCGTTTATTCGAACCTGCAACGAAAGACTGAGACGAGCGACAAGGCCGGCGACTTTCTGCAGAAGCGTATTGCCGAACTGCAAACTGAAATCCGCAGCGGCGAAGAACGCCTGATTAACTACGCGAAGGAGAACCAGATTCTTTCGCTCGACGCCAATCAGAACACGGTGGTCGATCGGCTATCGGGTCTGAACAAGCAACTGCTCGAAGCGGAAAACGAGCGCAAAGTTGCCGAGGCGAATTACCGCGCCAGCCTCGCGCCCGGCGCGGCTGAAGCTTTGGCCGAAGGCCAGGCGAAGGAAGCCGCCGACGCAGGGACGAAACTTACCGATCTGAAACAGAAGCGCGCTCAACTGCTGGTTGAGTACAAAGAAAAATATCCCGAAGTGCAGGAAGTCGATCAGCAAATTGCGGTGCTGGAAAAGCAAATCAAGGATTCGCGGAATCGCGCGACAACCACCGTCACGACCAATCTGGAAACGCGTTATCGCCAGGCGGCGGGGCGAGAACAGTCTTTGCGCGCGGCCTTCGATCGCCAGCGCGGCGAGATGCTGAGTCAGAACGAAGCCGCGGTGAACTACCGCATCATTCAGCAGGAAATTGAAACGAACAAAGGACTGCTGGACGGCCTGCTGCAACGCGCGAAAGAGAACGACGTGATGATGGCGGGCACGCCGAACAACATTCACGTCGTCGACTACGCGCCCGTGCCGAAGAGTCCAGTCGGCCCAAAGCGCGCGCAGAGCATGGCGCTCGCGGCATTGGTCGCGCTGATTCTCGGAATCGCGCTGGCCCGTTATCTCGATTATCTCGACGACACAATCCATTCCTCGGACGATGTTGAAAAGTCCCTGCGCCTGCCCGCGCTGGCGGTAATTCCGGCGATCAAGGCTTCGACCCGGCTGCGATTGGCATCGTCGATGACAGGTTTGCAGTTGCAAAAGAACGGCAACGCCCTCAGCAACAGCGCGAGACCTGAGCTGCTCCTGAATGCTGACTCGACTTCGCCGCTGGCCGAGGCTTTTAGACATCTGCGCACGTCCATTCTTCTTTCGAATGCGGGTGGCGCGCCGCAAACTCTGCTGGTTACGTCCAGCCAACCTTCCGAGGGCAAGACGACGACGGCCGTCAACACCGCGCTCATCCTGCAACAAACCGGCGCGAAGGTTTTAGTAATCGACGCTGACATGCGAAGGCCGCGCCTGCACTCGGTGTTCGACATCGAGAACAAGCGCGGGTTGAGCACGATTCTCGCAAGCAAGATGAACGAAGAAGAAACGCTGGGAATGATCCAGCATCACGATGAAAGCGGCGTTGACGTGCTGACGTCAGGCAGAGTTCCGCCAAATCCCGCTGAACTGATTGGCTCAGACTCAATGCAGCGACTGATGGCGCTCCTCAAGACGCAGTACACGCACATCGTGTTCGACTCGCCGCCGATCGCCTCGTTCACCGACAGCGTTTTGATTTCGTCGCTCGTCGATGGTGTGTTGTTAGTCGTCCAAGGCGATCGCGTTTCGCGCACAATCGTGCGGCGGTCGCGTCAGGTCCTGCAGGAGGTCGGCGCGAGAATTTTTGGCGTGGTGCTCAACAACGTCAGTCTGCGCCCGAGTGATTACTACTACTACAAATACTACGGTCAGAATTACTACAAGGCCGAAGAAGCGGCGTGATTTGAAGCGGTACGCACGCTTCCGGCGTGCCTGCCGCCACGTTTTCACGTGCACGCCGGAGGCGTGCGTACCTTATGAAGATCCTTTATCTCAGCGCTTGCAGCCAACTCGGTGGGGCCGAGCGAGCTTTGCTCGACATGCTCGCCTCGATTCGCGCCGCGAATTCCGAAGTTTCGTTGCACGTGGTTACGACCGAGGACGGTCCGCTGGTTTCGGAATGTCGCGCCCTCGACGTTGAAGCGACGGTCTTGCGCCTGCCGAAACGCGTAGCGCGTTTGGGTGCCGCGGCGTCGAAACAAAGTCTGCTGAGTTTGTTCGCGGCTGCTCCTTCAATCATAGGTTACGTTCTCCGCCTGCGGCGAGTGATTCGCTCGTTCGCGCCCGGCGTCATTCACACGAACGGTTTCAAGATGCACCTGCTCGGCGCCTTCGCGAAGCCGCGCGGGGCCGCGCTCGTCTGGCACATTCATGACTTTGTGTCGTCGCGACCGGTGATGGCGAAGCTTTTGCGAGGCCTTTCGCGGTTCTGTGACGTGGCAGTGGCGAATTCCGGAGCGGTCGCGGCGGACGTTCGCGACGTTTGCGGAGAACGCTTCGCCGTGAAGACGATTCACAACGCCGTCGATGTCCAACGGTTTACATCAACCGGCAGCGCCATCGACCTGGATGAACTGGCCGGCATGCGGCCCTCGGTTCCCGACACAATTCGCGTCGGCTTAGTCGCAACCTTAGCGCGTTGGAAAGGGCATGAGACGTTTCTACGCGCGATGTCCCTGCTTCCGCGCGATCTGCCGGTGCGCGGCTACATCATCGGCGACGCCATCTACCAAACAGACGGCAGCCAGCATTCCATTCATGAGTTGCGCGCTCTGGCGCACAAACTCGGGGTCGCCAGTCGCGTCGGCTTTACCGGCTTCATCGCCAACACGGCGTCAGCGATGCGTGCGCTCGATATCGTCGTGCACGCGAGCATCGAACGCGAACCGTTTGGGCTGGTTATCGCCGAAGCCGGCGCATGCGGCAACTCAATCATCGCGACTCAAAACGCCGGGGCCACCGAATTGATGCGCGACGGGATTGACTTCGTTTGTCATGAGGCCGGTGATCCGCTGAGTCTCGCGGTGCAAATAACGCACCTGGCTGCCGATGCAAAGCTGCGAAATCGATTGGGCGCCAGCGCTCGAGCGACCGCCGAACGCGTCTTTGATCGCGCGCGTTTGGCGACTGAACTGCTGCCGCTTTATCAAACTCTGGTAACTCAAGTTGAAGTTCAAACCGCTGAACCCGAAATCCGTGAATTGTGTTCACTGACCTCTGATATCTGACATCGGGCATCTGCTTTATGCGCATTCTGTTCACACACAGCGGCAACATGTACGGCGGCGTCGAGACGATGCTTGCGACATTCGCGCGTCACAGCGGCGTCTCTCCGACCATGCAACAACATTTTGCGCTTTGCTTCGAAGGAAGACTGCGTGACGAACTTGATGAATGCGGCGTGCCGGTGCATGAGCTTGGTTACGTTCGTATCCGCCAGCCGCTCTCAGTCCGCCGCGCGCGCCAGGCTTTTACGAACCTGCTGAACGACGTCGCGTTCGACGCCGTTGTATCCCAATCAGCATGGTCACATGCTCTGTTTGGCCCGGTCGCGCAATCGCTCGGTGTGCCGCTCGTCAACTGGGTCCACGGCCTTGCTGATCGCGATAGTTGGCTGGAGCAATGGGCGCGTCGCACGCCGGCCGATCTGACAATCTGCAACAGCGAATTTACCGCCCAGGCTTTTCGCAAGCACGCGCCGGCAGCTCGTGTCGAAGTTCTTCATTGTCCCGTTGCGGCACCGGCGCAATCGTTTTCGAAAGGTAATCGCGCGCGCGTCCGCGCCGAGCTGAAAACCGCAAACGACGCAGTCGTAATCATTCAGGCGAGCCGCATGGAACCGTGGAAGGGCCACCAGACGCTGCTCGATGCGCTTGCTGCATTGCGTGATTCAGGCCGCTGGGTTTGCTGGATTGTCGGCGGGCCGCAACGGCCAAACGAAGTTGGCCACTTCAACGAGTTGATGGCGCGCGCTCAGGACCTGGGCATTGCCGATCGCATTCGCTTTACCGGTCAGCAAGCGCAGGTCGCACGCCTGCTTGCGGCCGCGGACATCTTCTGCCAACCCAACATCGATCCTGAGCCATTCGGAATTTCTTTCGTTGAAGCGCTCTATGCCGGCCTGCCGGTTGTCACGACTGAAATCGGCGGAGCGCGCGAAATCATCACCGAACGTTGCGGCATCCTGGTTGAACCCCGCAACGTTCAGAACCTGTCGCACGTTCTCCGGAAGCTAATCGATGACCGCACGTTGCGGTCCCGGCTTGGTTCGGCTGGTCCGTGGCGAGCAACCGGGCTTTGCGATCCGGCCCAACAAATCGAAAAACTCCACCAGTTGTTAGCACGCACTGCCCGTCGGGAGTTGGCAGCCTAGACAGTGCGGATGAAAAGGAAAGAAGTCATGTTCACGCGACTAATCAAAGGCGACGGAATGAGAAAGTCCCGGCTTCACAATTACCACGGTCAATTCCTGGACGCCTCCGGATTTCTTTATCTTCCGAGGAGCCTTCGCACGACTCTGTTGTTCAAGCTCACGGATCGGCGGCCCGAACTTCCCTGGTTGGGCTACCGCGCCATTAATCATCTTGGAAGGCTCGTCGAAGCCAATTGGTCAGTGCTCGAGTTTGGTTCCGGAATGTCAACGGTATGGTTTGCTCGCCGATGCGGACTTTTAGTTTCCGTCGAAACGGATCGCCGTTGGTACGAGTCCGTCAAGACCATGCTCAGCCAAAGGAATTTCCACAACGTCGATTACCGGCTCAGCGAACAATCCGAACATCAGGCGGTTGCCGACTATCCAAACTCAACATTTGATCTCGTCCTGGTCGATGGTTACGAACGTGACCGCGTAATGAAGACAGCCATTTCAAAGGTCAAGCGCGGCGGCTACATCTATCTCGACAACAGCGACGTTCCCTACCGGGAACATCGAACCGCTAAAGCATTGCTGATGGAAGCAGCCGGCGCCGAATCTGAAATCAAAATTTTCAACGATCTTTATCCGACCCAGTTCGGGGTGAACGAAGGAATGCTGGCAAGGATTTTCAACAAGCCCGCGGAAGAGCGCGTTCAAATAATGACGCCACCGCCGGCCAGTTTGGTTGGGTGAGCGGAATTATGGGTTTATACACCTGTCTAATCGCGTTCACGATTTGCTACGCCGCGGCCCGGCGGTCGCTTACTGCAGGTCTGCTCACAACGTTGGCGGTTGGATACGTTTTCGGCATCGTCAAGGCCAACACGGCGGATACGGCTTCTTACTTCATCTTCGATTCGGCGGTGCTCGGCCTGTACGCCGCGCAGTTGTTCCAACCGCTGAGTCAGGTGTTGCGGCAGAAGATGGAAGCCCTTCAGTCATGGATGGAATTCCTGATCTTCTGGCCGCTGATCGTTTTCTTCTTTCCCGTTCAGGATCTGCTCGTGCGATTGGTCGGCTTGCGCACCAGCATTTTCTTTCTGCCCTTTCTGCTGATTGGCGCACGGCTCATTGCGGAAGAGCGTTACAAGCTGGCCCTCGGGCTCGCGGCTCTGAATCTGATGGCGCTGGCATTCGCCGGAGCAGAGTTCTTCATTGGAGTTCCGGAATTCTTCCCGCGCAACGCCGCAACAAAAATCATTTATATGAGCAAGGACGTGGTCGGGCATACGGCGTTTCGCATTCCCGCGACGTTTGCGAATGCGCACGCGTACGGCGGCGCGATGCTCATGACCGTGCCGCTGATGGCCGGCGCGCTGCTGCAACTGCGGAAAAAGCACTGGCACACCTCGCTTTTGGTTCTTGGCTTGGCCGCCGCACTGCTGGGCGTGCTGCTTTCGGCCACCCGTCTTAACTTTGTGGTCGTGACGATTCTAATCATCGTGCTCACCTTCTCGATCAAATCTCGCGTCAGTTATGCCTTCGGCTGGATCGTGATTATTGGCGCGATTGCTTTGTTCGCTTCCGGCGAAGCCCGTTTGCAACGCGTCACTGAGTTACAGGACACCGAATTCGTAAAAGAGCGCGTCGGCTGGAGCGTCAACATGACGTTCTTCGAACTGGCGAAGACCTATCCGTTCGGAAATGGACTCGGCGGGGGCGGCTCGAGCATTCCACACTTCCTGCAAGGGCGGCTGGAAAATCCGGTCACGATGGAGAACGAGTACGCTCGCATCATGCTGGAACAGGGAATTTTCGGGCTGTGCCTTTGGCTGGCGTTTCTGATTTGGCTGTTCATGCGGCGCGAGAAAGGTTACGTCGATTCGTGGTCGCAGGGACGCCGGCTCGCCTGGTGGGCTTGTTTTCTGTGCTTCGGCACGGGGCTTATCGGCATTGGCATTCTCGTATCAATTCCGCAAACCGCTCTCCTGTTGATTAACGCCGGTTGGATTGCCGCGCGGCAGAAAGTTCCGGCGCAGCAAATGGAGTTCGCTTTTCGGAACAAACAACTTTACGACGGCCTGGCGGATTGGCAGCGACAACATATGCCGGCGCTGGTGCGCAGTCTGAAAAAGAACTAATGGGACGCACGCAACGATTCATTCGCGGAATAGGCTTCGGTTATGCCGGCCAGGTTTTGGCGACGCTGGTGGGATTGTGGCTGACGCCTTTCCTGCTAATGCGAATCGGGAAGCACGATTACGGTTTGTGGCTGGTTGGAACCCAGTTGATTTTTTATGTGGGTCTGCTCGACTTCGGTGTGGTGGCTCTGCTGCCACGCGAAACGGCCATTGCCACCGGCCGCGCCGGAAACATTTCAGACGCGAGAGACCTGCCGTCGATTGTCGGTCAAACCGCGAGCCTCGTTTTTTGGCAAACACCGATCGTCGCTATCGCGGCCACAGTTGTATGGTTTTGTTTGCCCGCTGATTGGGCGGGCTTGCAACAACCAATCGGGGTGGTCCTCGCGGCGTTTGTACTCACGTTTCCCTTCAGAATCCTGGGGGCGATCCTGCAAGGATTGCAGGATTTCAGCTTCCTGGGAAAAACTAACATCGTCGCCTTCATCATCAGCAACGCCGTCACCATCGCACTCGTGCTGGCCGGCTTCGGTTTGTATTCGCTCGCGTTCGGCTGGGCCAGCCTGCAAATGATTAACGCCGGCGCGAACTGGTTTCGATTGAGAAAGCATTTTCCCGGCGTGCTGCCGTCTTCCCTTCCGAGACTGCGCAGCGACGTTGTGCGCGTGCAATTGAGGCAGGGATTTTGGACCAGCTCGAATCAAATCGCGCAGGTGCTACTGACCGGCACCGAGCTTTTGATTATCGGCAAATTGTTTGGACCGCTTGCCGTAGTTCCGTATGCCTGCACGGCGAAACTGATCAGCGTGATGTCCAATCAGCCGCAGTTGCTCATCCAGGCCGCCAGCCCGGCGCTCAGTCAGATGCGCGCAGGCGAATCACGCGACCGTCTCCCGCAGGTTTGCATTGCGCTGGCGCAGGCGATGTTGATGATTAGCGGCGCTGTTGTCTGCGTCGTGCTCGCGGTCAACCAGGGCTTTGTGGCGCGGTGGGTGGGGGCGGAACAGTTCGGCGGACTGGCATTGACGGCGCTCATCCTGCTCTGCATGCTGCTCAGGCATTGGAACGTGACGCTGGGCTATGCACTGTTCAGCTTCGGCTATGAAAAGCGTCTGTGCGCGACGGCCCTCGCGGACGGACTGATCACTGTCGGCGCAATTGCCGCATTCGTTTCGCTGTTAGGCATCGGCGGCGCGCCGCTCGGTTCCATTGTCGGCGTAGCGTGTATCAGCCTGCCGCTTAATTTGCGCGCCCTGGCCCGGGAAGCCAACCTGTCGTTCAAGCAACTAATCCGGCCTTTGGTTCCCTGGTTTGGAAGATTCGTGGTGCTGGCGGTTGCCGCGGGCGCAATTACAGGCGTTTGGACGCCGGCGACGCTGCCGCTAATCGCTTTAACCGCGGCTGCGGTCGGTCTCGTTTATGGAGTTGCGATGTTTCCGGTTGTGATGCGCGAGCCGCTCGGCAGTTATGTGCGGCCGCGTCTGCCGAATTTTGGACTCAGGTTCTTGCGGGCTTTGCGCGCTGAAGAGGTGGCATGACTAAACTCGCCCAACATTCGCATTCACCGCTGACGTCGATCATCGTTGCCAGTTACGATCGACCGGATTACCTTCCGGCGGCGCTCGACTCGATCATCGCGCAGTCGTATCCCAATTTCGAAATTCTCGTCGTGGATAATCCGAGCGGCTCGAGCGACGAGATCGCAACGATTGTCAGTCGTTACGATCGCGCGCGGCTCCTGCGTAATCCGCAGAACCTCGGCTTCACCGGGGCGATGAATCGTGGAATTGAAGAAGCAAAAGGAAAGTACGTTTACTGCACGCTTGATGATCTCGTGCTGGATCCCGACTGCATTGCTGAGTTTGTGAAGCACGCCGAGGCTCACCCGCTGGACGGCCTGCTTTCCGGGATTCTGCTGAATGAAGATCGCGAAACCATCCGTTGCGCAGGAGGCGTCTATTCGCTGGCGCCCGTCTTCCGGCGGACGATCATCGGCTCAGGCGAACGTGATTGCGGCCAGTTCACCGCAGCCTACCAGGTGAACTACGTGCCGGGGGGAATGATCTTCGCGCCCACCAATTTGCTGCAGCGACTGGGCGGCTTTCGCCGGCAGTTCTTCATGTACTCAGAAGACACCGACTTGTGCGCGCGCGTGACGAAAGCCGGCCGCGCCATCACCATCGTGCCGCAGGCAAAAGCTTTCGTCAGCGATGCGCCGCACGGCTTCACGCACAAAGGCATCGCGTTTCACAAAGTCAAAAATCTCTTCAGCTTGTACCTGCTGCACGCCCGGCTGAGTGTGTTGCCGGAATTTTACCTGCGCTACGGCTTTGTGAATTTTCTGCGCGCGTTGATATCAGATCGCGCGATTGTCTGGCCAATGATCAAAGCGTCGGCCTGGTTTGTGGTGAATGCGCCGGCGTTTATTAAGGAACGCTACACAACGAGCGTGCTGGTTTCACGATCATGAACATCAATCTGATTCTGCATAAGTTGCTGCGGGTGCCGACGGCTTACGATTACATCAAGGGCACGCTGGCCAAGGCTGACTGCTCCCTGACGCTTGACGTTGGCTGCGGCGGCTTCTCGCACCTGACACATTTCCGTCCGGCGATTACATCGGTCGGCCTCGACGTCTTTCCGCAGGCGATTGAGAAAGCAAAGGCGAATGGCGTTCACGACCAGTACATCGTCGGCGACATCCTGATGGAAAGCGCGGAAGATCTGCTGGCGCGCGCCGGTGGCCGAAAATTCGATCTGGTCATGCTTTACGACGTCATTGAGCATCTGCCGAAGCGACGTGGCTATGAGCTGCTCGAGAAGTGTGAAGCGCTGAGCAGCAAGTACGTTCTGCTGCAAACGCCAAACGGTTTCCTGCCGCAGGGACCGGAGTTCGGAAATGAGTACCAGCGCCATTTGTCGGGTTGGTTCCCGCATGATTTTGAGGGACTCGGCTACAACGTGTTTGGCGCGCGCGGCACGAAATACCTGCGCGGTTACGCGGGCGGACCGAAGTTCAACTTTCCGGGTTGGATGACGTGCGACATCGCACTCGCGTCGTTGCTGCGCATTCGCACCCATCCGCGACATGCCTTCAACCTGGTGGCTATCAAGGACGTGCGCGGCGTGCCGGCCCGTATGTCAGAACCGCCTGCGATTGCGGGCGGGCCGTCATCTCGCTTAGACCAATGAAGGCTCAGGCAAATACATCGTCAGTTTTACCAGGAGTGGTGCACGTCGTGCCCGCGTTGTTCGACGCGCGCGACGGAATCATCGGCGGAGCCGAGCGCTATGCGTTTGAGCTGGCTCGTCACATGGCTGATAGCACGCCGACCACGTTGGTCACTTTCGGAGAGCAATCGCGCGCAGAGCGCATCGGTAATTTGAAGGTTCGAGTTATCGGGAAAGCGCGCTACGTTCGTGGGCAACGCACCAATCCCATCTCGCCGGCGCTAATTTCTGAGCTGCGCAAAGCCGACGTGGTCCATTGTCACCAGCAGCACGTTTTGGCGAGCAGCCTCAGCGCGCTCTTCTGTCGCCTGACCGCGCGGCGCGTGTACGTGAGCGACCTCGGCGGCGGTGGTTGGGATATTTCCGGTTATGTATCGACCGATAGATGGTTCAACTGCCACCTGCACATCAGCGAATACAGCCGCCTGATCAATGGTCACACCGCCAGCCCTAATGCGAGCGTGATTTTCGGCGGCGTTGATCTCAACAAGTTTTCCCCTGACATTTCGGTGCCGCGCAACGGCAAAGTGCTATTTGTCGGCCGCATCCTGCCGCACAAAGGTATCGACGATTTGATCAAAGCCTTGCCCGAAGACCTGACGCTCGAAATTATCGGACGGCCGTACGGTGAAGCTTACCTGCGCGACTTGCGTGCGCTGGCTCACGGTAAGCGCGTCGTCTTTCGTCACGAGTGCACTGACGATGAAATTGTGCGCGCCTATCGCGAATCGATGTGCATCGCGCTGCCGAGCGTCTATCGAACGATGTACGGCGACGAAACGCGAGTTCCCGAGTTACTCGGACAGACGCTGCTCGAAGGCATGGCGTGCGAAGCGCCGGCAATCTGCACCGACGTAGCGAGTCTCCCGGAAGTTGTCCAGAGCGGCGTCACTGGTTTCGTAGTGCCGCCGAATAATCCGGAGGCGCTCGGCGCAAAGTTGCGCTGGCTGCGCGAACACAAAACCGATGCTCGCGCGATGGGCGATGCGGCCCGCCGTCGCGTGATGGAAAAATTCAGCTGGCCGGCAGTCGTGGATCGCTGTCTGAAGATTTATGCCAGGTAGGAGGACCGCCACAGATGACCACGGATTCACACAGATCAGACCAAAACGCTCAACTGAGAGTTCGTGAACTGCATTTCTTATCAGTATCATCCGTGTCTATCTGTGGCTAATTTCATGATTCGTCACATCATCACCAGCGAATATCCTCCGCAGCCGGGCGGCGTGAGTGACTACACGCGCATCGTCGCCGAAGGTCTGGCCGCGGCGGGTGACGAAGTACACGTCTGGTGTCCAGGTTTGGAGTGCGGCGACTTGTCGCCGCTTTCCGAAGGCGAAGCGCAACTTGATTGTTCGCGCGAGGCCGACAAGAAAAGCGGCGTCAAGCCGCCGCACTCCAAAGTGGTTGTGCATCGCGAGATGGGCACGTTCACGCCCCGCAATCTAAGAGATGCGTCACGTCTTCTCGATCAGTTCCCCACCCCGCGCCACGTACTCGTGCAATGGGTCCCCCACGGGTACGGCCTTCATTCGATGAACATTGGAATTTGTTTGTGGCTGTGGCGACGAGCGCTACGCGGTGACGAAGTTGAGTTGATGGTGCATGAGCCGTCGCTCGGATTTGGTGAAGGAGGATGGAAGCACAACCTCGTGGCCGCAGTTCATCGCCTGATGACGATCATTCTTTTGCGCGCGACGCGTCGTGTCTGGGTTTCAATTCCCGCGTGGGAAAAACGTTGGCGGCCCTACACGCTGGGCCGTGCAATCGAGTTTCGTTGGCTGCCCGTCGGCAGCAACATCCCGGTAGCCGAAGCGCCGACCAAATCACCGCCGATTCGTCAGCGCTATCTGAACGGCAGCGGCCGGCTGGTCGGCCACTTTGGTTCATACGACGCAAACACCTTCGAACTGCTTTTGAAATCGGCCTCGCAACTGATAAAACACGATGCGACTTTGCTCCTAATGGGACACGGTAGTGATCAAACGCGCGCCGCGCTGCTTGAGGGCAACCCGACGCTGGCGAATCGTGTTCACGCGACCGGCAGTCTCAGCGCCGCTGAGCTTTCGCGGCACCTTGTTGCATGCGATCTGATGTTGCAGCCTTACATCGACGGTGTCAGCAGCCGCCGCACCAGCACCATGACCGCTTTGGCACACGGTGTTCCCGTAGTCACGACCACCGGAAAATTCACCGAGCCGCTTTGGACGGCGAGCGACGCGGTCGCGTTAGCGCCGGCGCATGACGTTGATGCACTTGTGCGCAGCGCCGCACAACTGCTGCCGAACGAAATGGCCAAACAGCGGTTAGCTGCGGCTGCGAAAAAACTTTACGAAGAGCATTTTCATCCACGAAGGACGATCGACGCGTTGCGCGAGGGGCTGGAGACGTCATGAGAATTGCGATCGCCACCTGGAGCAATCGAAGAGTCGGAGGCACGGAAACGTACCTCGGCGACATCACGCGCCGGCTCGCGGACCGCGGCCACGAGTTGTGCTTGATTTACGAGACCGACGAACCGAGCACGCGCGACCTGATCGAACTCCCGGCCGGCACTCCGGCATGGTCGATTGCTCAAACAGGTATGAAGCGCGCGTTGACGGCGCTGCGGAACTGGCAGCCCGACCTCATCTTTTGTCAGGGACTGAAGAACACGCGTGCCGAGGCGCGTCTGTTGAAGATCGCGCCGGCGGTGCTCTTCGCGCACACTTACTACGGCACCTGCATTAGCGGCGAAAAAACCTTCAAGCGGCCGGTGGCGGAACCTTGCACGCGGCGCTTTGGGGCAAAATGTCTTTTCAACTATTATCCGCATCGCTGTGGCGGATTGAGTCCGATCACGATGCTGCGCCTGTACGGAACGCAGGTTCGGCGCCTGGCGAATGTCAATCGCTATCAGGCAGTCGTGACCCACTCGTCTTACATGCGTGATGAGTTCGTCCGCCAGGGTTGCGAGCCCAAACGCATCCACAATATTTCTTACTACTCAGATCGATTCAGCTTTGGCGAACAGATCGCCGGCAAGCTGAACGCGCCCGCCTCACCGGTGCAAATCGCGATCGAGCGCAGCGGCGAGACACCTCTGCGGCTGCTCTTTCTTGGCCGCATGAGTTTTCTGAAAGGCGGCCAAACACTGCTTGATGCTTTGGCGCCCGCCCACAAGGTTCTCCGCCGTCCTCTGCACGTAACGTTCGCTGGCGACGGCCCGGAGCGGACTAAATGGAAGCGCAAGGCGGAACAACTGACCGCGGAGCACGATTGGCTGACCGTCGATTTCGCCGGCTGGTTGAAAGGTGAACGACTGCACCAGGCCTTTGCTGAGACTGATCTCCTCGTTTTTCCAAGTCTCTGGCCAGAACCGTTCGGATTGATAGGGCTAGAAGCCGGCCATCATGGTGTGCCGATCGCGGCGTTCGATGTGGGCGGGATTCCCGATTGGTTGTTCGACGGAATCAACGGTCACCTCGCGTCAGGCAATCCGCCCACGCCACAAGGACTGGCGGAGGCGATTTGGAAATGCTTGCGAGATTCGCACGAGCACAAGTCGCTCCGGCGCGGCGCGATCGAAGTAGCAAACACCTTCAGCATGCAGGAACATTTAAACCGTTTGTTGAGCATCTTCGATCAAGTCGTGCCGTCGAAGCAGTCGCCACAACCGCTCGCAACGATCAGAGCGAACGAAGACAGCAGCCAATTGCGCCGGCTAAGCGCCTGGAGTCAGTAATGTCACTGGTAACCATCGCTATTCCAACTTACGACCGGCTCGAATACTTGAAAGAGGCGGTCGCGTCGGCGCGCACGCAGACACACCGTGAGATTGAAATTCTCATCGGCGACGACGGGACGTCGCAAGACATCAACACCTGGGCAGCATCGATTGCCGGCATTGATTCACGCGTTCGTTATCAACGCAACGAACACAATCTGGGCCTGGCGGGTAATTGGAACGCGCTCGCCGATGCCGCACGCGGCGATTTCATGGTCATCATCGGCGACGACGATCGGCTGCTGCCCGATTGTGTCGATAAGCTTGTCGATTTGATCCATGGAGCCAGCGTCGCTTTCTCGAATCATTTTCTAATCGACAGTGCTGGCGGGCGTTTGGATCGAGAGAGCATTGCCTGGACCTCGCGCTATCACCGCGACCGGCTCCCGGCGGGGTCCGTTGCAGACGCTGCGGCGTGTGTGTGGCACAATTCAGTGCCGATCTCGGCCGCTTTGCTGCGAACGCGCGATGCGCAGCGCCTCAGGTTCAAAGAAGATCTCAACACGCCGGAAATCGAGTTCTTCGCACGGTTGGCGAACGAAGGCGCGCAGTTCGTATTCACCCCGGATTACCTGGTTGAGTACCGAACACATCCAGCGTCCGCGACCACAAACGGTTTGCGCAGCGAAGCGTTAGCTGCGCGGCTTTGCGACATTCCCGTGCCGCCACACGTCGAGCCAATCAAGCGCGAATTCATGGCCGGCGTCCTGGTGGATGCCGTT
>DASUTF010000022.1:0-6687 GCA_036374695.1 Pyrinomonadaceae bacterium | reverse complement strand
AGACTCCTTATGTCTGGCTGAAGATATCTGTCTCGCCGCGGCATAATGTTTCGATAATTTAGTTTTGTGATAACGGTCACATCCATCGTCAAAATCTGCGATAATCCCCGGCCGAATGACAAAACTATGACAATAGCCGGATTGAGATTTCTAAAATGAGGGCGTGTTGGACGATCTCGTAATTCTCCACCATCCCGCCAAGTCCGGAACAAAGTGGCCGGCGGCTATCAACGGTCTCGAGTGGCAGACCTGCCTCCGTCGAATCGTCCTGCTTCACAAATCCGAAAGCACTGCGTTGATTGCTGACCTCGCCGCTGGTTCTGAAACTTACGAAGGCCAGGACGCTTACAATTTTCTGCTTGAGATCATCTGCGGACTGCGATCGCCGCTTGTCGCTGAAACCGCAGTGATGGGTCAGTTCAAAGAGTTCTGTGCCACCGCAAGATTCCCATTGAACGAGTGGGGCGCGTTCCTGCGCCGCATGACTTCCGACTTGCTGGTTGATGCGAAGCGCGTACGCTGCCGCCATCTCGAGGGACTCGGTAGCCAATCCTACGGTGGCCTGGTCCGGCAACACTTGAAGGGCATTCCCTCGGTCATAGTTCTTGGTGCGGGACAGCTGGCCGAGGAAATCCTGCCGTGGATCGTTGGCAAGACCGACGTCACCATTTGCGCGCGCACTCCGGACCGCGCAAAAGGTTTGCTGGAAAAGTATGGCGAGCTTCGTCTCACTCAATTCACACTAGAAGGCTCGCAAAACGAGACCCGGCCGACCGCGATCGTCATCGCCGCGCCAATCCAAGCTAGTGCTGTCGCCGAATGGGCGGCGCTGCAAACTACTCCGTTCGTTAAAATCCTGGACCTTCGGGGTGAAGCCGAAACCGATCCTTTGACTTGCTCCCTTCCGGTCATTAGGCTGTCGGAAATGTTTGCGGCAGTGAAAAACGACCGACCGAAACTGGCTGCGCGCGTTGCTGCCGCGCGCGCCGAGATCAGGAAAGCGGGCCAGAGGCTGATCGAACAGGCGCAGTTTCGCCCCTTCGGTTGGGAAGATTTATGCGCCTAGTTCTCGCTGCGCGTCGCAGCGAGCTGGCGCGGATTCAGGCATTTCAGGTCGGCCGCACTCTCCAGAACGCACACCCGCAAATAAGCATCGAGTATTCCTTTCACGAATCGCTCGGCGATAAGAATCAAAACGATCCTCTGTGGCAGATGCCTGAGAAAGGTGTCTTTACGCAAGACCTGCGCGAAGGTCTGCTCGCCGGCCGCTACGATCTGGCTGTGCACTCGTGGAAAGATCTGGCGATTGAAGACGACGGCGAGACCGAGATCGCCGCGACACTGCCGCGCGCCGACATGCGCGATCTGATGTTGGTGCGAAGAGATCGTTGGGAAGAAGTTCGGCGCACCGGGCGAATGACGATTCTCACCTCCTCTCCAAGACGCAGTTACAATCTCGATTCGTTTTTGCGGACTGTCCTTCCTACACAGATTAAGGAACTGATATTTGAGCCGGTACGCGGCAATGTACCGACGCGGGTGCGCAAAATGTGGAATCCGGGCGCGGACGGGTTGATTGTCGCCAAAGCCGCGCTGGATCGTCTGTTGGAAGCGCCGGAAGAAGAGTTTGCCGCCACGAGAGCGGAACTCCGAAGCGCTCTGTCGCAATGCCTGTGGATGGTTCTGCCGCTGCGGGCCAATCCTTGTGCGCCGGCCCAGGGCGCGCTCGCCGTTGAGATTAAGAGCAGTCGCCCGGAGTTGCGTGAACGGCTGGCAGCAATCAACTGTGCCGAGACATTCGCGACAACTCAGCGCGAGCGCGAGATTCTGCGCGGCTATGGTGGTGGCTGTCACCAAAAAATCGGCGCCAGCGTCTTGCGCCGGCCGTACGGTGAAATTACTTTTCTTCGCGGACTAACCGACGATGGCACTGTACTGAATGACTGCCGCCTGGCAGCTTCCCGCCCCAGGCCGGCGAAGGTCACGCGAGATTTGCTGTGGCCGCTCAACCCGTCGGACTCTGACTGGTTCAAACGCGAGCCGATACCTGCGACAATACCGGATTCGCCGCTGTGGATTGCCAAGGCCGATGCCTTGCCAGAGGACGTCTCGATCTCTGATTCGCAGCTGGTTTGGGCGAGCGGGTTGAAGACGTGGGAACGCCTGGCAAAACGTGGAGTGTGGGTCAGTGGCTGCGCTGAAGGACTTGGCGAGCAGGAGAATCCGCAGGTCGAAACGATTGCCGGGACGGAAGTGCGATGGACAAAGCTGACGCATGCAGATGCGCCGGCTGAAAACGGGATGCAGGCTCTAACGACGTATCGTCTGATTCCGAAGGACGGCGGTCCGAACATCGAAGGCAAGCACTACTTTTTCTGGACCAGCGGATCGGGTTTCGAACGCGCGCTACAACTTCATCCATGGATGAAATCGATGACCCATTTCTGCGGACCTGGGAACACTCAGCTAGGGATCCAGAAACATGGCATTGAGCCGCATGTGTTTCTCGATCACGAGCAGTGGCTAAAGGAGATGAGTTGATTACAGAACCGCGAGCGGTAGCGAGCGCAGCAAGGATGCGACTTGAGTTTTGGACCCGCTCGCTACCGCTCGCGGTTCTGTAACACTGGCTGAAGGAGATGAGCCTTTAATGAAACGCTTGATGCGCCTGCGTGCGACTCAGCACTTACGCGACTTGTGCGCCGGGACGGATTTCAACCGCGCGCAATTGATTCAGCCGTTTTTCGTCGTCGAAGGTCTAAAGGCTGACGAGCCAATTGCCGGCCTGCGCGGCAATGTTCGTCTCAGAATCTCGTCAGCGCTGCGACAAATTGAAAGCGACTTGAAAGATGGCGTCACGCATTTCCTGCTCTTTCCGGTTCCTGGTGATAAGCGTGAAAAGGACTTTGACCATCAGTTCGAGCGCGATGTGATTTCGCAGATCCGAAAAGAATTCGGATCGAATCTTTGCCTGTGGGTCGACACCTGCCTGTGCGCATACACAACGCACGGCCATTGCGCGGTGCTGAACGACACCGGGATTGATCATCCGACGACACTGGATGAATTGGCGAAGTCGGCTTTGGCTTTCGCCGAAGCCGGCGCGGACGGCATCAGTCCGAGCGACATGATGGATGGCCGTGTGGCCCGCATTCGCGCGCAGTTGGACGAGAATGGATTTGATCTCGTGCCGGTGATGAGTTACAGCACAAAGTTCGCCAGCAATTTCTACGGCCCTTTTCGGGCGGCGGCGGACTCCGCGCCACAGTTCGGCGACCGGAAGGGTTATCAGCTTGATGTGCGCAATCGCACTGACGCACTCGCGTCGAGTCGGCGCTGCGCTGAAGAAGGCGCCGACCTGCTGATGGTGAAGCCGGGACTGACTTCGCTCGATCTGATCGCGCCCATTAACCAGGAGACCGGGCTGCAGGTTGGCGCATATCAGGTCAGCGGCGAGTACGCCGGAATTTCGCTATTGGCTGAAAATGGATTGATTGATTTCGAGCGTGGCTTGTTGGAAACGTGGCACGTTTTCAAACGCGCGGGCGCGCAGTTCATCATTACCTATGGCGCGAGGTATGCGAAGGAACTGGGAATATGAGGTCAGAACCACCTGCGTTAGCAGGTGGGATAATTTGGCATCGGCCAGTTGAACGTTTGGACCCACCCGCTAACGCAGGTGGTTCTGACCTCATCGAGCAATGACACCTGAAACAAAAATGACGGATCTTTCGGACGAACTCTTCGAACGTTCGCTGCAACTCGCGCCCGGCGGCGTTCACAGCCCCGTGCGCGCCTTCAAAAGCGTTGGAGGAAGGCCGATCTTTTTTCGTAGCGCGCAAGGCGCGATTCTGACTTCCGTTGAAGGTGACGACTACATTGATTTCTGCCAGAGCTTCGGGCCGTTGATGCTCGGTCATCGCGATCCGGAAGTCGCCGAAGTTGTGAAGGAAGCCATCGACACCGCCTGGAGCTTCGGTGCGTGCGAACCTTACTCGCTCGAACTGGCCGAATGGATTACTTCACGTGCGCCCTGGGCCGAGATGCTGCGCTTCGTTTCTTCGGGCACCGAAGCGGTGATGAGCGCGCTCCGCGTGGCGCGGGCGGCGACCGGGCGCTCGCGAATTCTGAAGTTCGATGGCTGTTATCACGGCCACGCCGATTCTCTTTTGGTAAAAGCCGGAAGCGGGTTGGCCGGAGTAGCCGCCAGCTCCAGCGCCGGCGTTTCCGAAAATGTTGCGAGCGAAACGCTGGTTGCCTCGCTGGATGATGAAGAAAGTGTGCGCGCCGTTTTCGACAGCCACGGCTCGGAAATCGCCGCCGTGATTCTCGAGCCACAACCGGCGAACTACGGCCTCTTGATTCAGCGGCGGGAATTCATCGAAGAGACGGTTAACCTCGCGCGCCGGCACGGTGCGCTGGTCATCTTCGACGAAGTAATTTCCGGTTTTCGCGTGGCGATGGGCGGCATGGCCGAAGTTCTGGGAATGCGACCAGATCTCGTGACGTACGGCAAGGTTATTGGCGGCGGATTTCCCGTCGGAGCGTACGGCGGGCGGCGCGATTTGATGGGAATGGTCGCGCCTTCGGGACCGGTTTATCAGGCCGGAACTTTGAGCGCAAATCCGGTCGGCATGCGCGCGGGTCTTGCCACGCTGCAAAAGATTGAGCGTGCCGGCGCCTTTGAGACCCTGGAAAAGCGAACGGCGCAGTTCTGCGAGCGGCTGAATGCGGCCTTCGATGAGCGAAACCTGCCCGTGCAAATCACGCGCACGGCTTCCCTCTTCTGGCTGCACGCGAGGACTGATAAGGTCATTCGTCGTCTCGAAGACATTCCGGCCAATCACGCGGAAAACTTTGCGCGGATTTTTCACGGCGCCCTACGTCGGGGAGTTTACTTCGCACCCAGCGGCTATGAAGTAAGCTTCATGTCGCTGGCTCACACCGATGAGCTACTGGAAAAAGCGGCCGGTGCAATTTTGGAAGCAGTGATGGAAGCTCCCAACGCGACGTGAAGTTTAGAGGCGGGCTACCGCCGTCCGCGTTTTTCGCCGAAGAAGGGCGGGCAGTGGCCCGCCTAAACGACTCGATAAAGACAGAAATGAAGGCTGGTCGCGACCGAATCAAGATTCTGCTGGTGGCTCTTTGGGTCACCTTCACCGTCACGCTCGCCGTGTGGTGGATGATTTTCGGTTTGCGACAACTCGAACTGCTGGACCAGTTTCACGTTGAGCAGGCCGATCAACTACAAAGCCATTATCGGATGCTTCTGTGGGAAGGCGGCATTCTGATCGCCTCGCTCATCGGCGGCGGACTGGCGCTTTATTACTACGCGCGCCGGGAACAGAAACGACACGAGCAAGTCGAAGAGTTTTTTGCCGCATTCACACACGATGCGAAAACAGCGCTCGCCAGTCTGCGCTTGCAGGCCGAGAGTCTGAAAGAAGACTTCGGCGCGAACCCGAATCCATTGCTCGAGCGTCTGCTACAAGACACGCTGCGTTTGCAACTGCAACTTGAGAACTCTCTTTTTCTGGTCAGCCTTCCCACCGGCAAGCTGCTGGACGAGCCTGTACGCATCGGGCAATTAGTGGAAGCGCTGCGTTATCACTGGCCGAACTTGTCGATCGTTCAGAAAGGCGACGGCGTAGTTCGCGGTGACAGCCGCGCGCTCACAAGCGTCCTAACGAACCTGATTCACAACGCGGTCAAGCATGGTGAGGCGTCGGAAATCAGATTAAGCGTGGCGCCGAGCGGCAGTAGCCGGCTGACGCTGCGGGTCGCCGATAACGGCCGCGGCTTTCAGGGCGACTTCCGCGAATTGGGGAAGCTGTTCGTGCGGCACGCGCGTGGCAGCGGCAGTGGCGTCGGCCTATACATCTCAGGGCAGCTGGCGAAACGAATGAACGCGACTTTAAGTTTCGCGCCCGGTCGTGAAGGCGGGTTTATCGCAGAGTTGAATTTACCGAGTGAGTCCCAACCCGTCCTGGCGGAACAACAGAGACACAAGTTGGCATGAAGTCGATTTTGCTGGTCGAAGATGATCGCTCGCTGGGCGCCACTTTGCGCGACCGGCTGGCGCGCGAGGGTTACGAAGTTTCGTGGGTCGAGACAAAGCAGCGCGCCTTAAAGAGGTTCGGCGAAAGCCTCTGGGACTTGATCATCCTGGACGTGAGTTTGCCGGACGGTTCGGGCTTCGAGATTGCGCGTCACATAAAAACCCGGTCCTCAGTTCCGATCATGTTTATGACCGCACTTGGCACTGCTGAGAACCGGCTGGAAGGTTTTGAAATCGGCGCGGAAGAGTTCATTCCCAAGCCGTTTCACCTGCGCGAGTTGCTGCTGCGCGTCAAGCACGTTTTCGAACGGCATCCCGCGCTGCATCGAATTTCGTGCAATGGCCGCCTGATCGAACTCGACAGCTGCTTGATCGTGCAACCGGACGGCGAGAGAGATTTTCTGCCGGCCAGGGATTTTCAATTGCTCGAACTTTTGATCACCAGCGCACCGCGTGCCGTCAGTCGCAACGAAATCATCGACCGGCTGTGGGGTGAAGACAAACTGGGCAATCAACGAACAGTCGATAACATGATTGTGCACCTGCGGCAGTCCCTGGGCGACACGAATAGCGAATTCATTCGATCAGTCCGCGGCGTGGGATATCAATGGAATTTGGAGTGCGGCGGC
>DASUTF010000021.1:0-2814 GCA_036374695.1 Pyrinomonadaceae bacterium | reverse complement strand
ACCTCATTGTCGAAGCACATTTCACGCCGCATGATTTGGCGGTGAAGGATTTGGGCAGCCCAGAGTGGTCCCAAGCCCAACCCGTTCACATCGATCACTACTGGTCGGGCGAACCTGCTCCCGTTGGTCGCCACGCGGAAGCGCGAATTCTTTGGTCAGAGCAAGCGCTGTACGTACGCTATGTTTGTAATCAGGCCGAGCCTCTCGTCATCAACGACCATCCGCAGACGATAACGAAGACGATGTACCTGTGGGATCGAGATGTGTGCGAGATTTTTATCGCCCCGGACCGAGCGGTTGTCGAAAGATACTTTGAGTTCGAAGTAGCCCCGACCGGAGAATGGCTCGATATCGGCCTCGATTGGACGACGGGAAAACGTCGTTCGGACTGGCAGTTCAGCTCACGTATGACCACTGGCCGACGCATCGAAAAAGACCGCGTGACGATGGCGATGCGAATTCCATGGCACAAACGGCTTCCGGCACCCGAGCCGGGCGAACGCCGGCGCGCTAATCTCTTTCGTTGCGTTGGCAGAGATCCGAAACTTCGTTATTTGTCCTGGCAGCCGACGCGCACACCGTCGCCGTTCTTCCACGTACCAGAGGCGTTTGGCTGGCTGGCTTTCTGAACCTCTCTTTACCGTGGCGAAACCTGAGGGCGGTTGATCTCTTTCTCGACCCGGTAGCTCCGAACCGCACCCGCAATGGCGTAGATCCGGCGGGCACGTTTGGCAGCATGACGCTGCGCTACCGGGTGACCAACAACATCGGAGCAGCGGTGACGCGTTTGCGCTATCGGATTGTGGACATCAGTACGGCAATCCAGCCGGCTGGTCCCAGGGCCGATCTGCGGGCGCTGAGCTCCAGCAGTGCGCCTGTTGGTCCGGTGGGCGACGCGGTGACGTGTGCTACGAACCCGCCACCACCGTCAAACCAGACTGCGCCGTGCACGGTGACCGTCACCGCGACCACGCTCGAGCAGACCCCGACCCAGAGTAACGGCGGCGGGTATAACTCGACTCTGTCGTCGGGCACGATCACAACCATAACGCCGCTGGCCAACGGCAATTCGATCCTGATTAACTTCAAGCTCGGGGTGGAGAAGACGGGCACCTTCCGCTTCTACATCATCGTAGAAGCGCTGCCGTAAAGCAGTGAGCAGTTTGGCAGCAGGCAGTAGCAGTCACTGCCAAACAATAAGGCCGCGTGAAGATTCACTCTCCACGCGGCCTATTCTTTCGACCGATGTTTGTTGACCCCGATCACCCGGCACCTCTCTACGTGTGGTTCACCCCATGTTCGTTTTTCTGAGCGCGGTGCATGAAATCCTGATAACGGCTTCGATCTTCTGCATCGATGCGAACGATTCGCGCGCCAATCAGATAGTTACAGCCGAGTTCTGCTCGCTCCAGCTTTTCATAACGCCGGGGCACAACGACCATCGAAATAACGCCGCCGGATAGTTCAAGGGCCAACTGCATCTCTCGTCCTTCCGACGCCAGATGATAACCATCCAGCTGAATCTGCGGCAGCAGTAATGCCAGCCCATTTGCGCTGATGTCGCGCGTATGTCCTTTGAGCGTGCGGTCATTCCCATTAACGCGCTTGAGCTTGGTTTGCCGAATCACCGACAGCGAAAAAGCGAGTCGCACGCTAAGGCGCGGCGAGCGCCGGCGATCCTTAAAATACATGCGCGCGCGCGACACGGCTGAGCGGATCAATTCTGGCACGGGCGTAAACCTTTCTGTGGCGGACGGGGCGGTCTGGTTAAGCTGTCTGAGGGAGCTGTCGACGGGGCGCGTCTGCTAGCCAATCTTAGCTGTTGCGACCGCGAGCCGCAATAGACATTTTCCGTCGTGCCCTGATTTCCGGAAAAGCCTTTCAAAAGGGTATAGTTCTGAGCATTCCTATCGTAAAAGGTTCCGAATCTTCTTGAGACGAGCAAAAATCCTCGCGACCCTGGGCCCTTCAAGCAGAGAGCCGGAAATACTTGAAGCCATGCGGGCGGCAGGCGTGGATGGCGTGCGCATAAACATGTCGCATGGCACGCACGAAGAAAAAGCGGCGGACATTCGCGCGGCGCGCGCGGCGGCGGAAAAGACGAACCGGCCTTTGGCAATTCTCATCGATCTCTCGGGGCCGAAAATTCGCACCCGCACGCTCAAGAATCATGAGCCGGTGATGCTGCTCGCGAATCAACAATTCACGATCACCACGCGCGCTATCGAAGGGGATAACACCCAGGTAGCAACAAATTACGACGGCATGCCGCGCGATGTGCCCCCGGGTGCGCGCATCCTGCTGGATGATGGCGCGATTGAGTTGCGCGTTGAGAGCATTACTGATACCGACATTATTACCCGCGTCATCAACGGCGGTGAGTTGGGCGAGCGCAAAGGCATCAACCTTCCCGGCGTCCCTCTACCGATACCTTCACTGACGCAAAAGGATCGCGACGACGTCAGGTGGGCGGCGACTCAGGATGTAGACTACTTCGCGCTTTCATTCGTGCGCACCGCCGCCGACTGCATGGACGCGAAGCGCTTGATCAAAGAAACGGGCAGCGACGCTCCGCTCGTGGCAAAGATCGAAAAGGCCGAAGCGATCGATCATCTGGGCGAGATACTCGAGGCTGCGGATGGCGTGATGGTCGCGCGCGGCGACCTTGGCGTCGAAACCAGCGTTGAACTGGTGCCTGTATATCAAAAGCGAATCATCGAGTTGGCAAATGAAGCGGGCAAGCTGGTCGTGACGGCGACGCAAATGCTGCAATCGATGGTGGAAGAACCGCGGCCGACGCGCGCGGAAGCCACG
>DASUTF010000020.1:0-10994 GCA_036374695.1 Pyrinomonadaceae bacterium | reverse complement strand
CGCGCCAGCACAATCCGGTTGACTTGCTTCTGCATCAGCGCCTGCACGGCCATCGCGACGCCGAGGTAAGTTTTACCGGTGCCGGCCGGGCCGATACCGAACACGATGTCATCTTTCTGGATGGCCTCGACGTAGCGGCGTTGCATCGCCGACTTGGGCGCGACCTGCTTCTTGCCCGCCGGGCTGAACCGCGAACGCGTGAAGTAATCGTGCAGGCTGTAGGCGCGATCCTCGGCAATTTGCGCAAACGCCTCGCGCAACTCTTTGTCGTTGAATTGCCGGCCCTCGGCAAAGAGCGCGGCGAAATCCTGCAGGATCTGTTCGACGGTTTCGACGTCCTTCGGATCGCCGTCAACAGTGACATTGTGGCCACGGCCGTTAATCTGAACGTCGAGCAAAGACTCGAGGTACTTAATATTCTGGTCGTGAACGCCGAAGAGCGTTTCCAGGCCTCTGGGTGGAAGCTCGATTTGCTTCAAATGACTACGATGATCTCCTTGCTGATGAACGTTCTTGCAGAGGTTTTAGAGGATTGAATTGCGAAAGCAATTAGTCGCATAGTGCGTGGCGGCAAGCTACTACACGGTTGGGTGAGTGTCAATTATTTAGAGAGTGATAGGTGATAAGTAACTAGTGATGAGTCATGAGTGCTTTGTACTTTTGTCCTTCGTCTGCCGTCTGCCCACTGCCGCCTGCTTACCGCCTCCTGCTTTCTGCCTTCTGCTTTCAGTTATCCCTACGGTATAGTTTTACGAGCCACGGAGGGGTAGCATAATTGGTAATGCAGCGGTCTTGAAAACCGCCGCCCGCAAGGGCTTGCAGGTTCGAGTCCTGTCCCCTCCGCCAGATTTGTCGTGCCCTTCCCCGATCGGGCTCCAGGAGATTTAAGTTTTGCGTTCCCCCTATCCTCTTCCATCGTTAACTCCATCCCGTCGCCTTTCCATCTATCTGAAATTCACGGTCGGATTGGCTTTTGTGCTGACCATGCTTTGGCGTTTGCCGATCTACGTTGACGCGCAAAAGGGCGAAGCCGCACCGCCATTCCAGAAACGAAAAGGTGAATTCGTGCCGGGCGAGTTGTTGGTAAGGTTCCGTGCAGGCTCCGCTCCGTCGCGTGCAAAGTC
This sequence comes from Pyrinomonadaceae bacterium, assembly GCA_036374695.1. Classification (GTDB taxonomy): domain Bacteria; phylum Acidobacteriota; class Blastocatellia; order Pyrinomonadales; family Pyrinomonadaceae; genus UBA11740. Next base: position 9,870 of record DASUTF010000020.1, on the reverse strand, counting down.
CAGGACATTAATCCACGTTCGGGCGATGGGTAGTGACGTGCCCGTCGAATTTGAGCCATTTGGCGGAACTCAATTGGTTCCGGGCTTGATGCTGGCAAGAATCGCTTCAGCAGACCCGCGCCCGGCCGTCGCGGGATTGTTGGCTCGGGACGATGTGCTTTATGCAGAACCAAACTACATCCGTCGCCTGAATGCTGTGCCCAACGACACTCGCTATGCGGATTTGTACGCCCTCAAGAATTCAGCGGCGGGCGGCGCCGGCATCAGCGCCGAATCGGCCTGGGACACAACCACGGGCAACCATAACGTCGTGGTCGGAGTTATTGATTCAGGAATCGATACAGGTCATCTGGATCTGAAAGACAACATCTTCGTGAACACCGGAGAAGTTTCCGGCAACGGCATCGACGACGACGGCAACGGTTTCACTGATGACGTAAACGGCTGGGACTTTCTGAACAATGACAGCACCGTCTTTGACAATGCCGGCGACGATGCGCATGGCACGCACGTTGGCGGTACCATTGGCGCTCGCGGCAACAATGGTGCAGGGGTGAGCGGTGTGAACTGGAACGTGCAGATCATGCCGCTGAAGGCGCTCGGGTCGCAGGGCGGCAGCGACGCAGATCTGCTCGATGCATATAACTACGCAAAGATGATGCGGCAGCGCGGCGTCAATTTGCGCGTGCTCAACAACAGCTACGGTGGCCAGGGGTTTTCGCAATCATTGCGCGACGCGATAGATCAGCTCAACTTAGTCGGCATCCTCTTCGTGGCAGCCGCCGGCAACGCGACCACGATTAGTGACTACGTGCCGGAATATCCGGCCAGTTACGAGCTGCCAAACGTAATTTCCGTAGCCGCCTCAGACAGTTTCGGTAACTTTGCATCGTCCTTTTCGAACCGCGGGCCCCAAAGCATTCATCTCGCAGCTCCGGGCGATAACATCCTCAGCACGACACCGCGGGGATATGCGGGAACCGGGCTCGTAGGGGCGTACACCGAGTCTGATGGCTCGACCTATTCACGATTTAACGGCACTTCAATGGCATCGGCCCACGTCGCTGGGGCGGCGGCGCTCGCTTGTGCGGCCCAGCCCAATCTTTCGCTACCGTATTTGCGAGCGGCAGTTCTTTATTCGGGCGACGAAAGTGGAAGTTTTTTCAGCTACACCATCACTGGGCGCCGCCTGAATGCCCATAAGACTGTGCAGGCCGCGCTCGAGAACGACGTGACCGCGCCGGGTGCGCCGGCAAATTTCCGTATCAATGCGCAGAACGGACGCCAGGTTGAGTTGCGCTGGAATGAATCGGGCGATGACGGCACGACCGGACGAGCTTCGCTGGATGAGATCATTTTCACCGACAGCGTCACCAACGAACAGTTCCTGTTGAATTCCAGTCGAACCCTGGTGGCGGCCACGGAACGCAGCGTCTTCGTTTACTTGCCTTTTATACATCCGAATGGCCAGTTGACAGTTCGCACACTCGACAATGCGGGTAATTTCGGCAGCGCTTCGATCAATGTGACTGTTTCGCCGGATGTTTCTGACCCTTATCTGGTTACTCTGGAGGCCCCCGGCGCGCTTACCGCACAAAACAGCGGCACACCGATCGGATTGAAAGGCGACGATAAGACTCTTGACTTTTACACAATCCCGTTTCCATTTCCGTTCTTTGGAACCACGGTAACCAGTGTCGCTGTTTCCACCAACGGCGTGCTGTACGTTCCTGTCCCCGGAAACAATTCGTCAACCCATCCGAATGTGGGTGCCGACGACTTTGCCATTGCAACTCGCGCCAACTTGGAGCACCTGTCGATGATCGCCGGCATGTGGAGTGATCTGCGGACTGACCGGCGCGCCAGTGACGACGTCTATGTAGTGAAGCCCGACCGCGACCGGATCATTTTCCGGTGGCAGGCGGTGACGTTCGGCGCCGAGACCCCGGTCAATTTTGAGATCGAGCTGCGTCGCGACGGCACTATTCAAAGTCGATACGGCGATGGCAACGCGAATCTGCAGCCGGTGTTAACGGGCATCTCGGGCGGCGATCCGGCAACTTATCCCGTGTCCACTCATAGTTCCGAGTCAGCCCCGCTTAGCTTGACCAACGCACAGGCCGTCACGTTTTCATTACGAAATCCTCCTCCGCCGCCAAGCTCAGATCTCGCAGTCACGATCACCGCCAGCCCAAATCCCGTAGTCTCGGGCCAGCAAATGAGTTTTAACGTCAGTATTAAGAACCTGGGACCGAGTGTGGCTGAAGACCTGGTAATGACAGATACGTTGCCGGCCGGAACGACCTTCGTTTCCTGTACTTCTTCGCATGTGTTCGCAACCTGCACTGGACCGGCTGTCGGCTCCAACGGAACGATTACGGGAAGAATCGCCACGCTGGATGTCGCACCGCACGCGTCGCCGATTGGCTTCACAATTGTGGCGCATGTCACGGCCGCTCCGGGCACGACCTTACAGAACACTGCCTCAGCAACGAGTTTCCGTCCTGATCCCAATCCTTCAAACAACTCGGCTACGTCTTCCAGTCCAGTGGTTGAGCAAACATTTCTTAACGGAATGAAAGCGATCGCCGCCGGCCGCTGGCATTCGACCAGCCTGGCTAACAATGGCACTGTGTGGAATTGGGGTACCGGCAGCAACGGACAACTTGGCGACGGTAGCAGCGGCAATGGTGTGGCCATCGCGACGCCGATTCAGGTGGCCCGCATCAACGACGTAACGGCGGTCGCCGACGGCAACGGCTTTGTGCTTGCCCTTAAGTCAGATGGCACGGTTTGGGGGTGGGGCTCCAACGGTGTCGGACAGCTTGGCGACGGTACGCAGACTGATCGTTCGATACCTGTGCAAACTGCCGGGCTCTCAGGTGTCACCGCCATCGCCGCAGGAACTTTCTACAGTGCAGCGCTGAAATCCGACGGGACCGTCTGGATCTGGGGACAGAACGTCGGGCTAGGCGCGGCAACCCCGAACGTGCGGATTGTCCCCACGCAGTTGACCGGCATTTCGAATGTCTCGGCCATCTCTGGGGGTGGAGGACACCTGCTGATGCTTAAGAGCGACCAGACAGTCTGGGCAGCAGGCGCCAATTCTCGCGGCGAACTTGGAGACGGCACGACCACCAATCGTCCTTTTCCAGTCCGGGTTCTCAATCTCTCGAACATCGTAAACATTGCGGCCGGAGACGAAGAACACAGCGCGGCGGTAAGGGGAGACGGCACGGTCTGGGCCTGGGGCATTAACTTTCACGGTGAACTTGGACCCGGGGGCGGCCCAAACAACTTCGACCCGCATCCCACGCCGCTTCAGGTGACGGGCTTGCCGGCCGGGATGACAAAAGTTTCAACCGGCCGGGGATTTTGTATCGCGCTGGACGCTAACGGCTCCGTCTGGGGGTGGGGTAATGACAGCAATTGGCAAACCGGGCGCGGCTCAGGCGTCGGAAACAATTCAGTACCGAATCAGATTCCAAACTTTAGCGGGGTAGTTGCGCTCGCTGCGGGAGATAACCACAGCGTGGCACTCAAATCCGACGGAACAGTGTGGACGTGGGGTGGAAATGACCAAGGACAACTCGGTGACGGCACGACGACTCAGCACATGCCGCCCAGGCAGGTAAGCACTATCGAAACTGTCAGGTCACCTTCATTTAGTGTTCCGGCCGGCACTTACAATATGGAGCTCGATGTAACTGTGAGCTGCGCTACTCCGGGAGCGACGATCCGCTACACTTTAAATGGAAACCCGCCAACCGAGAACGATCCGGTAATTGCGTCCGGCACCACGCTTCACTTGACCGGCTTCACGTTTCTGTTTGCGCGCGCCTGGAAGTCGGGCTCGATTACGAGCAGCATGACCGCGGCAACATATAACATCGATGTCGCACCTCCCTTACTGGCGTCAGATCAGTCGGGCCCAGCGGCCGATCAGTTAGCCGCGTTAGACTCAACGCGCTTGTTGCGGGATCCTTTTCCGGTCATCGATCCATTGAGTAGCCTGGCCGACCGCAACACGCGCATCATCCTCTTCGTTACGAGACTTCAGATACTGCCAACCGAGACCGCGTCATCATTTGTCGTTAATCTCACTGACGTCGCCGGGCACACTTTCGACGTGCCGGCAGAAGATGTTCGCTGGGTGCCCAACTTGGGTTTCATGCAGGTGACTTTCCGGTTACCTGATACCCTCGCCGCCGGGAGCTGTGTGATAAGGCTGAAAGCTCACAATCAAACCAGTAACCTGGGCACCATTAGAATCAAGAGTTAGCCTCCCGGCTAAACTCGCGTTCATGCCCGCGACACATTCTCGTGTAGAAGTCTAAAGTTTTCCGCAACATCAAATCTTACTGGCAGGAATAGAATGCGAGGCCAAATTCGGGTTGAGGGAGGTAGCAGTCGCAGCGGCTTGCGTGACGGATTTAGCAGGGGCTGAGGCGAAGCTCATCAAGACATGAATTCCAAATTCGAATATCCAATCAATACCGGCTCGCTGGGTGGCCCGCGCCGCGCCAGTACAGCAGTCTCCCCATTTGAACCAACGACGCCCAGTCGTTTTACGATTGAGCACGCGTGGTTGCCGGCAGTTTTGGCGCAGCAACGGCCGACCGTTCTGGTCGTCGAAGATAATGACGAGGCCTCGTTCCTGCTCAGGACGGTTTTGACGCGCAAAGGTTATCGCGTCATCGAGGCCTGGGACGGCAAGCAGGCGATCGAAGTTGCGGAGACGGAAGAGCTGGATCTGATTCTGCTCGATCTGCAATTGCCGCGGCTGAACGGGTTGGGCGTGATTCACCGTCTGCGGCAAAATCCAAAACTCGAGACGGTGCCGATCGTGATCGTCACCGGCCAGGATCCGGAGAAGTATCGCACCAGTGCGATCGCCGAAGGCTGCGATGACTTTCTGATTAAGCCTATCGATTTCGACCGGCTGGATGCGCTGCTGGACTACTACGCGCCGACGGGAAAGCTAGCAGCCTAATTGACAACGTCCCTGGCGGTCCTCGGTTTGGGAATCTTGCGCGCTTACGGCGTAATGTTCAGTACGCCCGCGTTGCTCGTAACACCACGAAGCGTAACCGTTAGTTGCACAGTTCCCGTCAGCATTGGATCCAGCTTCACAATGACGTAAGAAAAGTCCGGCACGCCGGCCAGCGTGCCGACGGCTTCCACGGTCAGCGGAATGCCACCTGCCGTCACTGCCAGGTCTGAGTTCGGCTGGGTCAACCCAAGATTCGCAGTAAAAATCATCACCCGCGTTCGTTGGTCGGAACTGAAGTTGTGCAAACCGCTAACTGAAAATGGATCGCGAACGAAAGTCACCGAATCGATTGCGACAACATGATTTGTGCCCTGTTCCAGCAAGAGTATCGCATCGTCAGTAACGATCGTGCCCGTCGCCTGCGCTCGGCTGATAGTTACGTTGTTAGGGTTTGAAAGCGTAGCGAAGAAAGTCTCATTACCTTCGTACATCCAGTCCCCATTGACCTGCACGGAGATTGTCTTGGAAGTTTCTCCAGCGCTGGAATTGATGACTCCGGAAGCTGCGACGTAATCGCTGCCACTCGTGGCGCTTCCATCTGACGTCGCAAAAGCAACAGAGATTGGTTTTCCGCTGGGCGCCGAGAGATTCACCGCGAAAACTATTCCAGTCGTGCCCGCATTTCCTTCCGAAAGTGACGCATCACTAATCGAGATCGTGGGCGGTGGATCGTTATCAACGACCGTTCCCAAGGCTGATGTGTTACTCAGTGTCGCATTAAGAGGGAAGGCAAGGATAACGTTGTACTGCTCGTCAAACTCGTCAGTCGTGTCTCCGATTATGGGGACCTCAATCGTCTGATTGGTAACGCCGGGCGCGAACATAAGCCGGCCAGAAACAGTTTGATAATCAACGTTTCTCAGAGCGTCCTTTGCCGCCGTATAGAAACTGACGGAGACAGTTTTGCTTGAAGGCGCTGACAGGGTTACCTGAAAGTTCGCCTTAACGGTTCCGCTGTCACTCTCGGTTAGGGTCACATCTGCAATTGATAGAGTGGGCAATTGTTGAGGCGTGGCGGCACAACTGTTAATGAGAATGGAAACGTTGCCTTGATTCGCCAGGGCTATGTCCGGCCGTCCATCGGCGTTGAAATCACCACTCGTAAGGGATCGGGTGACGGTGCCACCGTTCAGATAACTGGCAGTCGCAGGAAAACCGCCGAGGCCATCCCCTAATAGCACCGACGTTCTGCTTGTAGTACCGGAAGCGGCCAAGTCTGCGTTGCCATCGCCGTTGTAATCAGCGAGCGAAAGAGCATCCGGTCTGGCGATCGTGTTGAAACTCACAGGCGCGGCGAAGACTCCCTGTCCGTTGCCGGCATAAAGCAAAACTTGGTTGTTGTTTCCCAGACCGGCGGCGAGATCCGCGTTTCCGTCGCCATTGAAATCGCTGACGACTATCGAGTTTGCGGCCGTGTTCGTAGGAAAGATAGTCGCAGTGCCGAATCCGCCGTTGCCGTTACCCAACAACACTGCAACTCCACCGATGGCGGCCGCAGCGATGTCGGCCTTTCCATCGGAATTGAAATCACCTACGTCGATCTGCAAAACGCCATTGATTACCGAGAAGTTGTTTGCTGCTCCGAATCCGCCGGTGCCGTTTCCGAGCAAGATTGAAATTATGTTCGCGCTGCCATAACCAACAGCCAGATCCAGCTTTCCGTCATTATTGAAGTCGCTGAGCGTGGCGTAGTCGGGATTGAAACCCGGCATGTTCAGCGTGGTAGCTGGTCCGAATCCGCCAAAACCATCGCCCAGCAAAATCGACACTGTATTTGGACTGTAGTTGGCGGTAACCAAATCGAGTTTTTGATCGCCATTGATATCTCCTTTCGCAACGGATCGCGGTTGAGTTGCAACGGCAAAGTTCGTCGGCGCGGAAAACCCACCCACGCCGTTTGCGAGATAAATAGAAACGTTGTTATGACTAATGTTTGCGACCGCTAGATCTGCTTTGGCATCATTGTTCCAGTCGCCGGTCACAATTGAGAACGGGCTCAGGCCCGGCAACGTCGAGGGGAACCGCAAAGTTCCTGATCCATCGCCAAAAAGTAGTGTGGCCGAGCCGAAGCAACCGGAACAATTCACGGTTACCACATCGCTCTTGCTGTCGCCATTTCCATCTACAACGAGCATGTTGGAAATCGAGTCCGCGACGGCATAGTTTCTGGTAGCCACAAAACTACCACTCCCGTTGCCAAGCAAGATCGTAAGAGTTGTTCCGCCGCCAGTCGCGATATCCATCTTGCTGTCGGCATTGAAATCACCGAGTGAGACAGCAGCGGTTCCAAAACCGGTGCTTACACTGCTCGCGGGGCTGAAACTTCCCATCCCATTTCCAAGCAGGACAGAGACACCGTCACCCTGCCCTGCGGTGACCAAATCTGTCTTTCCATCACCATTAAGATCTCCGGCGGCGAGGTTTCCGAACAGAGGCGTTCCTATCGGAAATGACATCGCACTCCCGAAGTGACCAGTCCCATCTCCCAACGCCACCGACACGAATCCTGATCCATCGTATACAGTCGCTAAATCTTTCTTCCCGTCATTATTAAAGTCGGCGGATAGGGCCCGGCTGTTGTTTGGGATGAGAACGAAAAATGGCGAAGCCAAAGCACCGGCGCCATCTCCTAAAAGAACCTGTGAGTTGTTGGTGCTGCTGTTTCCAAGAAAGACGTCGGCATGTCCATCATTGTTGAAATCCGCAACGACCACTGGCTTGGACAAGTTTGCGGCGTAGTCAACCGGCGCACCGAAATTACCGGCGCCGTCTCCTAAAAGGACGGCTACGAAACTGGGGTTGAAGCCATGGCTAACGGCTAGATCAAGTTTTCGATCGTTATTGAAATGGCCTACGCCAACGGCAGCCGGTTGCGACACCGATGTAATTTGGACTACCGAAGGCGCTCCGTTTGCTTTCCCCAATAACACTGAAACGGCGCCGGCGTGTGGAAAGACGACGTCTGTTCTGCCATCGTCATTGAAGTCCCCTGATGCGATCTCTCCGGCAGTGCCTCCAGACAACACAGTAATCCCGGCATCGAAGGCCGGGTCAACACACTGTGCGGATACTGGTAAAGCTAACGCAAGACTAACCAAGGTGAAGAACGCAGCACGGATGTTTGTGGGAATGAAACTCACAACCTTTGCCAGTGTACTCTGAGGTTGTCGGGAGGCTATCTTAGCTCACGTTGATTCGTTGGCCAAAGGTGAAGTCAAGTGTGCGTTCCTAACGAATCGCACGGCGGCGAGTGGCGCCCGCAACAGCAACATTGCTTTTCATGCGCGCTTGCGCAGCAACGAGCTGGCTGTTCATACCTGCATGATGGAAGTGGCAAATGGCGACGGCGAGGGCGTCGGCCGCATCGTGTGGCTCGGGCACTGAAGGCAGAGACAAAAGCAGCCGCACCATCTCCTGGACCTGGCGCTTCTCGGCATTTCCATAACCGGCAACGGTTTGCTTGATCGAACGCGGTGAATACTCCCCAATCTCCAGCGCGGCACTCTCGGCAGCCAACAGAGCGACCCCGCGCACCTGTCCTAATTTCAAAGTAACTTTCGGATTGTTTGCGAGAAAGGCTTCCTCGATGGCGCAGGCGTCCGGCTTCAGGCGTGTGATGACGTCCTCAAGTGCACGACTGATTTTTAGAAGTCGTGAAGAAAAAGTCGCCGAGGAATTGAGGCGCACGGCCCCGAATTCGATCATGCGATAGCTGCGGCCGTTCGCGTCGCCTTCAACTACACCCCATCCGGTCACCTGACTGCCGGGATCGATTCCGAGAACACGCACGCCGCGAAGTTAGCACGGCACCGATCACGCTGTCATTAGTTTTCGTAATTAGGAGGTTTGGTGACCGAGAAGCCGCAGAACATCGGGACGATCTTTTCCGAGGACGTAGACCGCGCTGCGCAGGCGGGAGATCTCGGCGTCGAAATGCTCGTCCCGGGAAGAAGTGCGATGCTCCATCGAATCGAGCCGCAAATGTACCTGTTCAATGTCGCCACGAATTGAGGTAATCGAGGCGTCGTGGTGTTCCCTTGTTACCATGCGCTCCTCAATCGCGGCAAGGCGTTCAGACATAGCTTCAAACCGGCCGCCAATGAAACCGATCAGCTCACTGTTATTCGAATCAGCCATCGTTGACCGGGATCGTAACATGAATTCTGAACCTCGTTGCTCGCAAAAATCTGGCAACCTAAGCCGCCGCCATGTCGGCTGCGCTCATATCAAAGTTAGCTGATACCTTCTGCACGTCGTCGTGATCTTCGAGCGATTCCATCAGCTTCACCATCTGATTTGCCTGGGCGCCTTCAAGCTTGATGTAGTTCTGCGGCAGCATCTCAACTTCGGCCACCTGTGGCGTAATTCCGGCAGACTTGAGTGCGTTTTGCACCGCTTCGAAATTATCGGGCGCGGTAATGATTTCCCAGTTGTCTTCATCGTCGCGGATATCTTCCGCGCCGGCTTCGATCGCCAGATCGAACAGTTCATCTTCGGCCTTTGCGGTCTTATCAACCACCAGGTAGCCCTTCTTCTCAAACATCCAACCGACTGAGCCTGCCTCGCCCAGGTTGCCGCCGTTCTTTGAAAAGATATGGCGTATCTCCGCCACCGTGCGATTGCGATTGTCGGTCATTGCTTCGATCAGCAAGGCGACTCCGCCGGGACCATAGCCCTCGTAAGTGATCTCGTCGTAGTTAACGCCCTCTTCTTCGCCCGTGCCGCGGCGAATGGCGCGGTCGATCGTATCGTTCGGCATGTTGCCGGCCTTCGCGTCGGAGATCGCCTTGCGCAAGCGCGCGTTTGCGTCCGGATCG
>DASUTF010000019.1:0-2679 GCA_036374695.1 Pyrinomonadaceae bacterium | reverse complement strand
TGGAATCCAAGCTCGTCGGCGATTTTGATGCACCGTTCCGTTTGAAGGATCGGATTGAGCCGCTGAAGAAAGTCTACAAGGTAATCGTGATCGACACGCCGCCGACGCTCGGCTTGATCACGGTGAATGCGCTGGTCGCTTCGAGTCACGTGCTGATTCCAATCCAGTCATCCTATTTTGCTTTGGAAGGCACGGATGACCTGCTGGAAACGATCGAGAAGGTCAAGGCCAGGCCGAATCCCAATCTCGAGATGCTGGGCGTGCTGGTGACGCTTCACGATAAGCGAACAACCCTCGGGAAAGAGGTCTTCGAGCAAATTCGTCGCGTCTTTGGGCCGAAGCTTTTCAATACCGTGATCACCAAGAGCGTCCGGCTCGAAGAGTCGCCCGCTTACAAGGAATCAATCTTCACATTCGCGCCGCAATCTTCGGGCGCGCAAGAGTACGAAAAACTTTGCAAAGAGGTACTGAGCCGTGTCTAGAAGAGGCTTACCCGCCGGTTTAAGCATGCGCCACGACGCGCACTATGTGGAAGAGTTGACGCAGGAACGCATCAGTCATGTGGGCCGCGTAATTCCCATCGATAAGCTCGATCCCAATCCGGACCAGCCGCGCACGGAGATAGGGGACCTGACGGAGCTCACCGCGTCTATCAAAGAAAAGGGAGTGCTGGAGCCGCTGCTGGTCAAGCCGATGTTCGGTCGCTGGATGATCATCGCCGGCGAACGCCGTTGGCGCGCTGCGACCGCCGCGGGCCTGACTGAAGTCCCTTGCGTCGAGATGGATGTTGACGAAAGCGCGGTGGCTGAGATCGCGCTGATCGAAAACATGCAGCGCAAGGATCTCACGCCCTGGGAAGAAGCCGACGGCCTGCGGGCGCTGTGCGAACGATTCGGTTATACGCACGAGGACGTGGCCCGCAAGGTCGGTAAGAGCCGCAGCACGGTGACGGAAGCTTTGTCGATCGCCTCGATGCCCCCTGACGTCAGGAGCATGTGCCGGGAGGCCGAGATCACTTCAAAGTCTTTGTTGCTTCAGATCGTGCGACAGCCCGACGACGAATCGATGCGCGTGATTGCGCAACAAATCGCTGAGCAGGGTCTGACGCGCGACGGCGCGCGCAAAGCGCGACGCGCCTACATCGATCCCACCGGAAGTTCGGAACCCTTTGTTTACCGGTTTGAAGCGCCGGGAAGAGAATTTCGCGTCGAGGTAAAGTTCAAAAAGGCAGATGTCTCCGTGGAAGAGCTCTTTGAAGCGCTTAACGACGCCGCGCAAGGCATCGACGAAGCTGTCCAGTAGTGGCACAGACTTCAGTCTGTGTCTTCTCCCGGTGGACGGCGCGCTGAAAGTCACAGACTAAAGTCTGTGCGACGTGGCTTGCCCAAAAAGCGAGGGCGCGCGAGCGAACAAACCCGTCGAGCTGCGAAGCAGCGGTCTTAGCTCCGGCCCAAGGCGAGGCTTTGCCAAGTCTTGGGAAACAAAGCCCGTTTTAGATCAGCGGAGCCCGCGAAGCGGGCGACATCTCATTCTCGTTGAGTGTCATTCGTCGCCGCTCCGCGGCTCCCGCAAATTTTATTCACTGATAACCCAAGGCTCGCAGAGCCTCGCCCTGGGCTTAACTACAACCGCTGCTTCGCAGCTTGTTGAAGCAACATCTGACTTGAAATCGCGATCAATAAAGAGCATTTAGCGCCACTTAAGACTTTTTGGGCAGTCTATGCGAGGTTAACCCTTCTTTTTCTTTTCGGCAGCCGCTTTCTTTGCGAGAGACTTGCTCCAGCGCTCGAGTGTCGGTTGCAGGGGCTTAAATAACTTTGCGCGAAATTTGTGCTGCGATTCATTCCACGCTTTCAACTGTTTTTCCGTATAAGCCCGCACTGCCGGTTCCACCTGGCCACGCTTAACTGAGTGGCGCAGCGTCAGGTGATAGTGCTGAGCCACCAGCGAAAAAATCACTGCGGCCAGGTTTCCTTTGAATGAAAGACGCGGAATGATCCGCTTGTGAAATGGTTTGTTCGCCGCGGTGAGGGGACTGACGGCGATTTCAAACCAGGCGCCTTTCACGCCCTGCTTCGGATGATAGAGGCCGGGCAGTTCCTGGCCCTTTGCTGCCATTAACGCCCGCGGTTCAGTCACGGTGCTGACTAATCGCAGCCGCTCAACGCCCCTTAAATGCTCGCGCGGCACGCTGGCAAGGACACTCTCGACATTAGCCAGCGTATTCCGGGGCAGATTGCCCTCGTATTGGTTTTCGATTTTTATCGGCACGCCTAATTGAAGCCTCTTTCACAATAGAACAGAGCAAAGCACTCTAGGAGATGCTGTGGGCCTAGTCAACTTCGCTCCACTGTACGCGCCTCGTAGTATGCCGACGTTTCAGTCACACTTCTGTCCCGGTGGGATAATCATCTATAGTCGTGTACCGTATTTTTCGAGCTGGCATTTGCGAAGCTCCAGAGGTGAACTAATGAGTATAAAATTGCTGTCGCGTATCGTGAGGCGTTCGGTGATCATTTCAACCCTCACGTCACTCCTCACCATCAGTCTATCGACGCAGGTTATCGGTCAGAAAAATGAGCGAGGTATCAAACTTGGATCGTCCGAGCCAGTTAAATCGTTGCCGGTAAAGGCCAAGCGTTATGCGCTGATCATTGGGGTGGACCAGTATGCGGATAC
>DASUTF010000018.1:0-31990 GCA_036374695.1 Pyrinomonadaceae bacterium | reverse complement strand
GCTGATGAAGAAATTGGTTGTCTCGGAGCGAAGCGTCTGGCTGACGCGAAGCCCTTCACCGCGAGACACGCTATCGTTGGTGAACCAACTTCACTGCAACCGATGCGCGCCGGGAAGGGTTACTGTCTCGCGCACGTGACCATTCAGGGCCGGGAAGCGCACAGCGCATATCCCCAACTCGGCGCGTCGGCGATCTTTCGCGCCGCGAAGTTGATTGAGAAGATCGAAGCGATTGCTGAAAAGGTGAAGGGTGACCGTCACGACGGATTCGATCCACCCTACACAACCATCAATGTCGGAGTAATCAACGGGGGCAGCGCCAAGAACATCATTCCCGGCGAGTGCCGTTTCACACTTGAGTGGCGAACTATTCCGGGTCAGTCCCCCGATTACGTCTTGAATCTGGTTCGCGCAGCGGTTTCGGATTTGCGCAAAACCGATTCAGAGTTCGCCTGTGAGATCGATGCCGATCGTGCTGACGACAGCTTCGAAACCCCCGGCGATTCTGAACTGGTTCAGTTCCTCGAGAAAGAATCAGGTAAACCTTCGGGCAGCGTGGCCTTCGGCACGGAAGCGCCCGGCATGATTGCGCTTGGCGCCGAAGCCGTCGTCTTCGGGCCCGGTGACATTCGCGTCGCGCACCGTACGGGCGAGTTTGTGCCGGTTGATGAACTAGCTCGCTGTGTTGGCATTCTGCGCGCAGCCATTGCGCATTTTTGCATGTAAGCTTTCGCGCCGGCAGGCAACCTCATTTAATGCGGCGGAGTCGAATCTCCGCCTAAGACGTCTCCGTCAACCAAACAATGAAACCTGATCCGCTGAAAAACCTCCGTATCGCTTCACCCTGTTCCATGAACTGGGACCAGATGACGGGCGATGATCGCGCGCGCTTTTGCAGTCTGTGCAATCTGCACGTGTACAACATCTCGGAGATGACGCGAAAGCAAGCGCTTGCGCTGATAAGTGAGACTGAAGGCCGGTTCTGCGGGAGGATTTATCGCCGGTCGGACGGAACTGTCATCACCAAAGATTGCCCAATCGGCTTGCGCGCCGTACGCCGGCGCGTTGCGCGAACTGCGGGAGCGGTTTTCGCGACGCTTGTCGCCTTAACTTCATCAGCGTTTGGTCAGAAGCAGCCCTCGAAAAAAGATGACCCTTCGTGTAAGCAACAGGTAACTATTTCCAGGAAGAACTCCGACACCGAACCCGGCGCGTTTACCGGTACGGTGCTTGATGCTACTGGAGCTTTTGTAGTGGGCGCGCGGATTAAGATCATAGACAGAAAGTCCGGGAAAACAGTCGAGCTCACTTCAAATGACGAAGGCCGTTTTCGGATAGAAGCGCAGGGAGCGAGTGTTTATAACGTGTCTGCGGAATCGCCGGGCTTCAAAAAACTCGAAGTGGCTGAACTCACTATCGCGGCAAACGAAACTGTGACTGTAACGCTGACTCTGACCGTTGCCGATCCAACGATGCCAGTTTTGGTAGGCGCCGTTGCAGTCGACTCGATGATTGACACGACAAAGCCGGGGGGAACTTATACTATTACCGGTGATACTATGCGGAGACTTCCAATCCCATAGGCGACTCGTTCTACCACCATGCCGTTTCTTGTTGTTTTGCGAATTACTTCATCTTCATTGCGACGCGTGCGCCACGCGCTGTGCTTCGCCGTAATGATGCTGGTGCTGCTGTGCTCAGCTACAGCCTTAGCGCAAAACAATTCGCCTTTTGTCCAACCAACCGAACTTCAGCAGGGGCCGCCGCTGACGAATCAGGAATACGTCGCCCTGCTCTATCAGTTGCCGAAACACCCTGAAGAGCGTGACCGCCTGATTGACCAGATCAGAAAGCGCGGCATCGCCTTCCAGGTGACGCCGGGTCTGCTTAGCCTGACGGCGACGAAGAGTGGGAACGACACGCTGCTGCGTCACACTCTGGAAGAAGCAAATCGCCGGCGAATCAATCCGGCGCTCGCGGTGCGCCCTTCACCAGTGGAAGCCACCGAATTGTTAGAGCGCACGCGCAAAGCGACACTCGGCGCGACGCAGCAGATGCCGGACTATTTGGTGAAGCAACAGATCGCGCGGTCGCGCGCCATCGGCACGACGAACAACTGGAACGTGTACGACCGGCTGTCGATCGCCGTCAGTTACCGGCAAAACGTGGGCGAGCAGTACAAACTTCTTTCCGTTAACGGCATGCCGCCGAACGTCGATGAACAGGAAGGCTCGAGTTACGGAGAGAAGATTGGCGGAACAACTTCCAGTGGTGAATACGTTTCCATGCTGGTGCAATTGTTTGAACCGGCGACGCAAGCTGAGTTTGAAGCCGTTGATACGGACACGTTGCGCGGTCGGCGCACGGTCGTGTACGAGTACTCAGTCAAACGAGAGCTGTCAAAACAGACTTTGCAGTTCCAGGCCGGTATCAACGCCAGTCCCGTGGGTACCATCGTCGGCTATCGCGGTCGCATCTGGGTGGATCGCGAGGACAACCGGGTGCTGCGGCTCGAGACCATTTCAGTCGAGATTCCGCCGGACTTTCCCATCACAGCCGCGCGCAGCGTCATCGATTACGAATGGGTGGCGATTAATGAGGTGTCGCACCTGTTGCCCTCGCGCGCGTTGATCGAACTGACCAGTCGCCTGGGTTCACGGACCGAGCAGACGCGCAACGATATTCTGTTTCGCGGCTATCGCAAGTTCGGCACGGAAGTGAAGATTACCGACATCGACGAAACTGATTTTCCCGCCGATCCCCCCGAAGACGAGCCGAAGAAACCTGAAGCGCGTCCCGTTCTAAAGCCTGCGCCCACGAAGAAACCGTAGCTATGACCAACGGGGCAGTAGACCGACTGTTAAGGAGGGCGTCGAAACCTGGTGAGCCCTCATTTACGCGCGGGCTACTGCCCCGTCTGCTAACGCTCGCGCTATTCGGCTGGATCGTTTTTTGTGGTTCTGCTTTTGCCCAATCAAAATCCGACAAGGACTACCTCTTCTATGTTGTCGCGGAAGGCGCTGACAAGATCGCGCTCGTTCGTTTCGGATCTAACGGCGCGCGGGTTGAGCGTGAAATCGACACCGGCGACATGCCCATCGACATCGATGGGCCGCACGGCATCGTCATGTCTCCAGACCGGAAGTTTTATTACGTCTCGATCGGACATGGGCGCCCCTTCGGTTTAGTTTGGAAGTATTCCGCGACGGACGACAGCGTCGTTGGGAAAGCGACGCTAGGCTATTTTCCGGCAACGATGGATGTTTCTGTCGACGGCCAGTTCCTGTTCGTAGTGAATTTCAATTTGCACGGCGACATGGTGCCGTCGTCTGTTTCGGTCGTCTCAACGCCGACTATGACTGAGGTCGCGCGCATTCAAACCTGCACAATGCCGCACGGTTCGCGGCTGAATGCGCAAGGCACAAAACAATACTCGGCGTGCATGATGGACGACATGCTGGTTGAGATCGACACGCGCACTTTCAAGGTCGCCCGGCATTTCATCGTCACCAAAGGGAAAGAAGGCGGCCTATCAGGCGCGCCGAGGGCGCAGACTCATGCGGTTCAGTCGATGAAGCACACAGGCGGCCATGGGATGGAAGCGCCAAAACCTGGCGACGTCTCGTGCCAGCCAACCTGGGCACAACCTTCGATCGATGGATCATCGATCTACATCGCTTGTAATGGGTCGAGTGAAATCGTCGAAATCAATGCGGGCACCTGGAAGCTTGTGCGACGCATCCCGGCACGTGCAGGGGTCTACAATCTTGCGATCACCCGCGAGGGCGCGCGGTTGGTGGCGACGAACAAACGTGACCAATCTGTTTCGATCTACGACTTGAAGAGCGGAAAGGAACTCGCGCGGCTGCAGACAAAACGAAAGGTCCTGCACGGCGTCGTCATCTCGCCTGACGACCTCTACGCGTTCGTCACTGTGGAAGGAGTAGGAGATGAACCAGGGACAGTTGAGATAATCGATCTCAAAGCCATGAAGACCGTTGCGACAGTTGAAGTTCCTCGCCAGGCGGCGGGAATTGACTTTTATAAAGTCGAGGCAGCAGCGCGACCGTGAGGGAGCGCGTGTAGTTTCAGGTCAACGCCCTCCCTTACGGTCGCGCTACTGCACCGGACTCAAGATAGCGCCTAATCCCACCAAACGTCTCGCGCCAACCAACTTCGCAGGCCGCGTAAAAATCATCAGCCGCTTGGTCGCACGGAAAGCCATCCTGCACGACCCGCAGTTTCGTTGTGTTCGGTCCGTCCGGAATCACTGTGAATTCAGCCGTTAGTTGGTTTGCGAACGGCAGTCCACCGGTGCGGGCGTAGTATTCGAAGTCCGCGAACATGACTCGCTTAGGCGGATCGTACACGCGCATGCGGTTGAAAGTGATGAAGTCCGGCGCGTCTTCGTCGCCCCACACCCCGACCCAAATGCCGCCTTCTTTCTTATCAACGATCGCGTGCGAAGCCCCCCACCACTGACGAATCGCGCTCGGCGTCACCAGTAGATTGAAGACGGTTTCCGGATCGGCAGCGAAAGTTTCTTCGTGAATGTGTTTGCGTGTTTCCATGGCCTCACTCGCATTTCGCGCGTTTGTAGGGATAGTCGATTCCGCGCAACTGACCTTTGACCGTGGCTTCGACACGAGCGAAGAGAGAACCGTCAGGTTGTAAGCGATAGATGATCCGCTGCGGAAAGTCGTGTTGTGGGTTTTCAAAGACAGCTTCTTTGTCTTGAAGCTTTACAAGCTTGAACGATGCTTCAACCTGGCCGGACGGTTTCGCGACGTAGTAAATACCACCGTCTTTGTCTTCGCGGATCTGCGTAAACTCGAATTCGGTTGTTTTGCCTTGAGCAACCGTGCGCGCCATCCCGAGCATGATTCCGCCGCCGGGCTTCATCCACTGCTCGTTCACCTGGCGGCCGCGCAGGTTCGCTTCCCAACATCCGGCGAGCCATGAGAGATCGTTGAGGGTGGGTTTTGCTGTTTGGGCGGTTACGATGAAACATCCAACCAACAGAACGAAAGCGATCGTCACCGATCTTAGATTCATGAGATTCGATTCGTCCAATAATTTATCACTGCCCCGGGCTGGTCGTCGATCCTTTTTCGATTTTCTCGCCGACCTTCACCACCCACAGCCCGGAGTTGATGTCATTGAAAAAGATCAGACCTTTGTGCGGTTGCGCCCCCCAGGCCAAAGGCAGGTTCGGTCGGTAGCTTCCGGGATCGGCGGTGAACAGCCGGCCTATCTCGCGCCCTTGCCGATAGAGATCGCCACGCAGCTCGCCGGAAACATCGACCACCCGCGCACCGCCACTGTAGTAGCCCATGTACATGACGTCGTTCTCGACCCACATGTTGTGCGCGCCGCCTTCGGGGACTTCGTATTCGGCAACCTTGCGGGGGTTGTTAATGTCGGAAACGTCGATCACGTGCGTCGTCCCGCGGACCGCAACACGCTTGCGCGACGTCAGATCGAAGAGCGATGGGAACACTTCATCGCCGACGAACACATAATTCTTGTAGCGGAAAACCGAGTGCGTGCCTGCGAGCCAGCCATCGCCGTAAAGCTCGTAGTGATTGAAGCGCAATTGACTGACGAGCTTTGGATTCTCGGGGCTTCCGCCTTTGATGCCGGCCCCAACGTCAAGAATCACCAGGCCGTCGTGCCAGTAAGCGAGATAAGCCAGACCGTCCTTCACCTGAAGATCGTGCAGATAACGCCCGGCAGTAGTTTCGGCTTCCTTGGTGCGAATGAACGTCGCGTGCTGAGGCTCGGTCTGCCAACGCGCGACCTCCTTCGGATTCTTCACGTCGCGAAAATCAATCACGCGCATTGAGCCGGTCGCATCGTCGGTCAGATAAACGTAGTGTCCATCGACAAACGCGCTGTGCACTCCGCCCGTCACTGTCGTTGTGTATTCAGAAATCAGTTTCGGGTGCGCGGGATCGGAGGTGTCGTAGAACGCGATGCCGTTCTTGCGACTTGAAGCGCCTTCGCGCGAGATCACCAGAATCTTTCCGTCCGCGGTCGTACTGATGTCGTTGACGATGCGAGCGTCAACCTTGACGGTGTCAGTCAGTTTCGGGTGCGCCGGATCGGAGATGTCATAGACAAAGAAGCGATCGGCGATTGTTGAGTAGTAAGCATAATTCCCGATGAGCCAGACTTCCGCGCCCTCAACGTCTTTGAGCATCGCGCGGCCCACGATCTGAAGTTTTCGTTCCGCGTTGCGCGGCGAAACGATGATTGAAGAAGTTGCGGAGACATTTCCGGCGGTGGCTGTGACGACATAAGTGCCCGGTTGTTCAGCGACGAATGCGCCGTCAGGATAAACCGTCGCGCCGGTACCGCTCACCATCCAGCGCGGTGTGAAGGCGTCATTCGGAGTTCCCAGGGCCTTGAGGCTCACCACGTCGCCGGTGCGTGCGTTGGTCGATGCCGGCTCGACCTTGATCGAACGCAGAGTATTTCCGGCGACGGTAAGTGTAGTAGTTGTTTTCGCGTCGCCTGCCGCGGCCGTGATGGTTGCTTTACCGGGCGCGACCGCGGTCACAACGCCCGCCGCATCAACTTTCGCGATGCCTGCATTGTCAGAGGACCAGGTTACGGGAACACCCTGGCGCGGGTCGCCGCTTGCTGTCCGTGTCGTGGCTTCGAGT
Organism: Pyrinomonadaceae bacterium; assembly: GCA_036374695.1. Lineage (GTDB taxonomy): Bacteria > Acidobacteriota > Blastocatellia > Pyrinomonadales > Pyrinomonadaceae > UBA11740. The sequence goes on along the minus strand of DASUTF010000018.1, from coordinate 25,322 downwards.
TGGATGACGCTGCCGACAATCAAAGGGTATTTGAGTGAACTGACCTCGATCGATTTGACGCCCACCGTGCGAACGCGAATCGTCGTGGTGCCTGTCTTGCCGCCGACGATCGCGCCGGCAATAACTTCACCGGGCGCCACCAGCTTGATCACGCCGTTGTCGTCTGCGACCGCTGCGTCGAAAGGGCCGGCGAAATAAGTCGATGGCGAATGTTTGACGACGTTGCCGGCGGCATCTTTCGCGACCACGGTGAGCTTTACGGTCTGACCGACATCGGCTTCCTTTTGCGAAGCCGTGACTTCAACCGTGGCGACGGCGCCTGCCGGTTGAGCATGCGCCGCAACGTGAAAGAGCAGGACTGAAACGGTAATGAGTGTTAGACGTTTGAAGAAGAGCATCCGAACCTCCGCATTCGCAACTGAAACCAGGCGCGCCATGTTATTCAATGGCCTGATAGAAACGCAAAGGCCCGGCAGAATACCAGGCCGTCGGCGAGCGACCCGGCGGTTGCCGCTTTTTCCAAAACGAACTAAAGTTTGAACCCTGAACCCGCGGTTGGAGGAGAAATGAAGCGAGCAATTGTCTGCGTTCTGGCGTTCGCGTTGCTGATGGTCGTCGGCGTCGCGGCTCAAAAAAACAAACACTTTACGAAAGACGGGCTGTCGTTCGACTATCCGGATGGTTGGACGATCACGGATGGGAGCAACTCAGATGCTCAGGACCTGACCTTGAGTCGAACTGATAGCGAAGCACAGATCAAGTTTTTCGTACATCGCGGCAAAGTGAACACGCCGGACAAGCTGGAGCAAGCTAAAACGAAGCTCATCGAACCGTATTTGAACTACTACGAAACGGAGTTCGCGCAGATGGGCGCAAAGCCTGCACGTGCCGCGGCCACGACCCAGATCGGAGGCGCAAACGCTGAAGGCGTGCGCATCACCGCCGTGCTCGATGGTGAACCAGGTGAGGCCGGAGTTTACTGGACGACCGTTGGTGAACGTCTGGTTGTGCTGACCCTGTTCGGTCCGGACAAGGCGATCAAGAAAGCGGCGCCGGCGTGGGACGCCGTACGCAACAGTTTGAAAATCGAAGCGCCCGCACCGAAAGCGACGCCATCAAAAGCGAAACCGTAAGATTAGTTAAAGCGGTCGTCTACTTCCGGTTGTACGCTTCCACCCCGGCCGCGAGGATCTTCATTGCTCGTTCCAAATCATCGCAGTTGAGCACGTAGGCGATGCGGACCTCGTCCTTGCCTTTGCCCGGGGTCGCGTAGAAGCCGTCTGCCGGCGCGACCATCACGGTCTCGTTGTGGAGCTGGAACTCTTCCAGCATGAAGATGGCGAATTCCTCGCCGTCGCGAATCGGCAACTTGGGCATAACGTAGAATGCGCCCCCGGGCTTGCGGCAGACTGCGCCCGGTATCTTCGCGATTGCCTCGCATACCAGGTCTCTCCGGCTCTGATACTCGCGTCGCACCGCAGTGAAGTAGCTATCCGGCACCTTCACCGCGGCCATCGCCGCCAACTGGTCAACGGTCGGCGGACAAAGCCGGGCCTGACCGAACTTCAGCACCGCGTTCATCAGCTCGGGGTTCCGGCTGATGATGCAGCCCACTCGTGCCCCACACGCGCTGTACCGCTTGGACACACTGTCGACCAGGATCGCGCGGTCTTCGATTCCGGCAATGTTGAGGACGCTCGTATGCCCGGTGTCGTCGTCGTAGATGAACTCGCGGTAGGCCTCGTCGCCGATGAGGTAGAGTCCGTGCTCGACGCATAATTCCGCAAGCATCTCCAGTTCGGTTCGCGTGAAAACCGCGCCCGTTGGGTTCCCCGGATTGGAATAGATGATTGCCCGGGTCCGGCTGGTGATGGCCCGTTCGAACTCGGCTTTGGCTGGCAGGGCAAAGCCCGTTTCGGCCAGACACGTCACCGGAACGAGCTTGACGCTGGCGGTTGATGCGAATCCGGCATAGTTGGTGTAGAAAGGTTCCGGCACGATGATTTCGTCGCCGGCATCAGCCACTGTGTCCAGCGCGAACATTATCGCCTCGCTGCCGCCGGTGGTCACCAGAATGTCCTGAGCTCGCACCTCTATTCCTACTCGACCATAGTAAAGAACCAGCGCGTCAATATATTCTTTCAAGCCCTGTGACGGCCCGTAAGAAAGCACCTTGATATCAACGTTCCGATATCCGTCCATCATCTCCACCGGAGTCTCGATATCCGGCTGGCCGATGTTCAGATGATAGACCTTGACGCCGCGGGCCTTGGCCCGGTCTGCGTACGGCATCAGCCGTCGGATCGGAGAAGCCGGCGTTTCAATAGCCCGGCGGGAAAGTGCGACTTTGCTCAATACGATTCCTGTCACGATCCTCTCACCTCGCTGCTCGGCAAACTGCCCCCCGAATATAACAGAGCGTCCCGTCTGCGATGAAGGATTGAAAGCAGGAGTCGATACACATGCAGGCAAACTAGCTGAAGGAGCGGTGGCCGTTTTTCTGAATCGGGAGTACCGCCGCTGGGTGAGTTGTCTCAGACCGGTACGCACGCCTCCGGCGTGCTAGTCCGTCGAACAGCGGCATGCCAGAGGCATGCGCGCCGATAGGCGCGTCACGCGCGCGGGCTCTTCACAAGCTTGCCGATGCAGTTCTTCAACTCATCAGCCTTCACCGGCTTGTAGAGGAACGCGTCGATCTTCACATCATCAGTGGCCGAAGCTGCTTTGTTCTCCTGACCCGTTAGCAGCACGATCGGAATACTCGAGAGCTTCGGATTCTTCCGGAGAAACGCGGCGAGCTGTTGGCCGCTCAAGTTTGGCATGATTGCGTCAGTGACCACGACGTCGATCACCGAAGACAGGGCCAGCTTCATTGCTTCCAAACCATCCTCAGCTGTCAGCACCCGATAACCAGATCGCTGAAGTGTGACCTCCAGATATCGTCTGACCGATCGGTCGTCTTCCACCAGCAGCACGCAGGGTTGCGAGCCGGTGGTCGCCGCCTCGCGCAATGGCGATGATGCGTCTTCACTCATGATTGGCGCCGCGATTTGAAAACAGGCGAGTCAACAACTTAGTTCAGGAAATCCGAGATTAAGCTGCGGTTCCGGACTTGTCAACGAGTTTACCGAACTGCCACTGGTGCAGTTTGAGGTGGCACACGCGTCTTGCCGTGGACACGCGCAAGATCTGGTGCCAACTGGGAAACGGCCGCGCCTTTGTTATACTCCTCGGTTCATTGCGCGACGCGCGTCCTGACTGATACGCCGGAACAAATTAAGACTTTCATGTACGAATTTGCCGTCACACCAGCCGTAACCCAACTCCGCCGTCGGGGTGTCGAGATTTTTGAAGTGTCGCCGGGAACGATCGCCGCGGAACTGGAACTGGAACGCGGTGATCGAATCATGCGCGTGAACGGGCGCGCCGTGCGCGATTATCTCGATTTCCGCTTCCACACCGCAGGGGAAACTGAACTGACAATCGACGTCCGCAAAAGCAGCGGCGAGGATTGGGAACTGAATATTGAACGCGACGAATCCGAAGATTTGGGAATCAGTTTCGAGCAAATCGTGCCGCGCCAATGCGCCAACGAATGTCTGTTTTGTTTCTGCAAAGGAAATCCGGAAACGGCGCGGCCGTCGCTGTTCGTGCGCGACGAAGACGTCCGGCTGTCGTTTCTTTACGGCAACTACACCACGCTGACTTCAATCAGCGAAGACGAGATGAAGCGCGTAATTGAACAGCGCCTGACGCCGCAATACGTTTCAGTCCACGCAACCGATCTCGACGTGCGCGCGTACCTGCTGGGCGTCGATAAGAAGCGCGCCGACATTTCTGAGAAGATGCAGCGGCTAATGGACGCAGGCATTGAGATTCACGCGCAGGTCGTGCTTTGTCCAAGAATCAATGACGGCGAGATTTTGCGTCGCACCGTCAACGATCTCGCCGCGCTGCATCCGAAAGTCACCAGCGTCGCGATCGTGCCGCTTGGTCTAACGAGATACTTGAACGATCCGCGATTGACGCCGGTGACTCCCGAGTTTTGCCGCGAAACGATTCGCCAGGTCACGGAGATGCAGCGTGACTTCCGCGCGCGACTGGGAACGACGTTCGCTTTTCTTGGCGATGAGATTTATCTCAAGGCCGGCCGCGCGATTCCTTCGCGCAAGCATTACGGCGAGTACCCGCAGATCGAAGACGGGATCGGCATGGTGCGCAGCTTCAACAACCAATTCGACTCGCTGATGCGCAGGCTTGAACGCGCCGGAGGTTCAGCAGCCCGACCGTCAGCGAAGACTCTTTCGGGAACGATTATGACCGGAACGCTATTCGCTCCCGTTTTGACGAAACTCGTCGGCCGAATCAATCAGGGTCTCGGAACGCACATCAGTGTTACCGGTGTACCTAACGAGTACTTTGGCGGCGATGTGAGCGTTGCGGGCTTGCTCACCGGCGGCGATTTCGTCGCTGCCCGGCATCATGTGTCAGGCGACTTTGTCGTTATTCCGAAAGTCGCACTGAAAAGCGACGAGCCAGTAATGCTTGATGGCATGCGGTTTGAGGAGTTGTGCGAGAAATTTGATGTGCCTGTGTACGCCTATGATTTCCACGGCCTTGCCTCGATGATCGCGAACCCAAATTGATTTTAATCACTGCCAACCGTTGGCCGAGGCGTTGGTGTGCGGTGGGATTATGACTGTTAAATCTTTTCAACTCGCCGGTGTGTGCTTTGTGATTCTAACGGCCAGTATCTGTGGCCGGGCGCAAAGAGACAATCCGAGTTTATTCGGTGAAGTTAAGATCAGGGTCAAAGGGACCGCCCCGCGCGCCACCCCTCCTCAGGCGACCGTGATCCTCTTCCGTCCGTCCGGAAAAGAACTCGCGCTCCCGACCGGTCCCGAATTTCGAAGACAGACGGTCACTAACGGTGGCCGTTACCGCTTTTCAGATTTGCCGCCCGGTGAGTATGAATTGGCCGTCGAAATCGACCACCACGAAGTATCGCGAAGCCGCATATTTTTGTCGTCACTTCATGCCCCGTACGGACTTCAGCACGACATTGCGTTCGATTGGCAGCCGCTAGATGATTCTACGAAGAGTCCGACGATCTCGGCCGCCGATGTTTATGAACGAACCTCGGTCAACAAGCGTCTTTTCAGGAAGGCAGAAGACGCGGTCGTCGAAAAAAATTACGATCAGGCAATTTCTCTGCTGAAGCAGATGGTGGCCAGCGACAAAGCTGACTATCAAGCCCAGACTATTTTGGGAACGCTCCTCGGAAGCCAGGGAAAGTATGATGAAGCAGAGCAGGCGTATCTGAGCGCTCTGTCCGCAAAGCCAACCTTCGCGCCCGCGCTGCTCGATTTTGGCAGGCTGCGATTAAAACAAAAGAGATTTGCTGACGCAGTCGAACCTCTGACAAAGCTGGTTGAATTGGAACCCGATTCAGGCGAAGCGAATCTGCTCCTCGGTGATGCTTACGCGCAAATGGACCAGCGACCCAAGGCAATTCCTCACCTGAATTCGGCGGCCAGTCTGGGTTATCCCGAAGCTCATCTGCGTCTCGCCTGGATCTATGACGCGGCGGGATCTAGAGAGAAAGCGGCGCTCGAGTATCAGGAGTTTCTCAAGAAGAAACCTGACTACCCCGACCGGCAGAAGTTGGAAGGCTACATCAAAGCCAATAAGAAGAATTGATTCCTCCGCATGACGAATGCCGACGACAAAGTAAACCCGGCTCGCAAAATTCTTGACGTCGGATGCGGCTGGAACAAAGTGCCGGGCGCAATCGGGATCGATTCCAATCCGCGCGCGCACGCCGATGTGGTGCACGACCTCGGCGTCGTTCCGTATCCATTTCCTGACAACGAATTTGACGAGATCGTTTGCCGCCACGTGATTGAGCACGTGCCGGATGTGATGGCCCTCGTCACTGAGCTGCATCGCATCGCGAAACCCGGCGCGCGCCTCACGATCGTTACGCCGCATTACACCAATCCGGATTGGCCTTCTGATCCAACGCACCGCAATCATTTCAACAGCTACTCGTTCAACTGTTTCATGGACGATCGACAACTCTTCCCGTTCTACACAGAGGTCCGTCTCAAAGCGATCGGCACATACGTGTCGCTGGCTAACCTCTGGCGCGCGATCGGGCTGGAGTTTCTGGTGAACCTCGACCAGCGCTGGCCGTCGTTTCGCTTCACCCGAAAGTTTTGGGAGTTCTACCTGTCGCAAGTCTGTCGCGGGAAGGAGCTGAGATTTGAGTTGGAAGTGACTAAGAACGACGGCGAATAACCTGCTGCCAACGGCCCGCCGCGACCGGTCAATCCAGCACTTTACCTGGGCGGCGTCACGCTGATTGACCATCGAATGCCATAACGATACGCCACTCCGCACGTCTCTGGACTAAGTTTGACGCTCGCGGACAACCGGAAGTGAGTCTCCGCCATCGATGCTAGTTGTCCGAACGCAGCGGAGAGGACGATCTTCACGGTTTCCAAGCGTAGGTTCGTTCAATTATAGTGAGCGTCGAAGTCGGGCACTTGTTAATCTTCACCAGTTAAGGAAAGGAATCACCAGATGAAAGCCGTAAAAAGCATAATTATTGTCACGGCAATTTTGGCCGTCGGCGGTATGGTTTTGGCCGCGCAAGACAAGAAGACCAAGAGCAATGTAAAGAGCAAGTTTGATAAGGGTAAAAATGTTACGACTGTCACCCTGAAGACTGGCATCGGCGGAGCGACTAGCCGCGAGGTTACGAACACCGGGGAAGTCCCTCAAATCGATATGGAGGTTTCGTTCAGCTATCCCGGAGAAGCACCCGCGAAGCCTGTTGATACGGCCAACTTTAAGTTCAAAAGCACATCCCGGTATCCGGTTTTCCAGCGGAGCCAGAATCTGATGGCAGTGCTGGACGACGATCGGGCCATTGAGATCGGCGGCACCAGCTACAAATCCAATTCACAGACGTTCTACATGGAAGAGATTATGGAAATCGCCATTCCTCACGAGGCCATGAAAAAGTTTTCTGAGGCTAAGACGCTCAAGTTCTTCCTCGGCGTGAGGGAGATTAAGTTTCGCGACGACCAGTTTTCAGACCTGCGAGAATTGGCCGGGCGAATGGCGCCGTAGCTCGAATGCAGGCGCCGGTGCGGTGCCCAATCTGGATCGGGGCGATCTGATTCGCCTCTGATCCGCCCAAAATCGATAAGGATTCCTCAACGCCTCGCTCCATGCTTTTGGAATTTGATCCAAATTCGCCAACTTCGGACGATCGTAGCCACTGGTTTTTGCCAGCAAATCGTTAGAATCCAGCGACTTCCCGCCCCCGAGTCGGGACGGCATGTTTCTTGCCAAGATCAATTCGCTGGAATCAGTAAGTTGGAGTAAAAGGCCCTGCAATTCAACCCAACATAGCCAAATCCGCTTTGGGGTGCCCATAACTCTTTGCGGAGCGCTCCTAAGCTAACGACTGTCTAGATCATTTGGAGGAGTTCACTCATGAGGAAATTCATTTTTAGTACGCTAACGCTTTGCCTTTTTGCGGCAGTGGCGTTAGCGCAATCGCAAACCGGAAATTTGACCGGCACGGTTTCTGACGCCAGCGGCGTTATCCCGGGCGCAACCGTGGTGGTTAAGGATAATCAGACTGGCAAAGAAGCGACTGTAGTCACCAGTGACTCAGGCGTTTTTAGTGTTCCGCAATTGTCGGTCGGTACCTACACCGTGACGATCACAGCACCCGGCCACAAGACGTTTACAGCGACCGACCTGAAGATCGACGTGGGTAAGGAATATGCGCTGAACGCGGAACTCGAAGTCGGTAACGTCAGCGAGACGGTTACTGTTGTCGCGGGCGCTGACATCATTAATTCAACGGACGCTCAGTTGAGCACCACCGTAACGACGCGACAGATTGTTGAGTTGCCGCTTAATGGACGAAATCCGCTGTCGCTGATCCAATTGCAAGCCGGGACGTCTACCAACGGCGCGCAAGCAACTACTATTAACGGTCAGCGGTCATCGTTTACGAATATTACGCGCGATGGTCTCAACGTTCAGGATAATTTCATTCGCGCGAACGCGGTAGATTTTATTCCCGATCGTCCCAACGTTGACGACACTGGCGAATTTACTGTGGTGACCCAAAACGCAGGCGCTGACTCCGGCTATGGCTCATCGCAAGTACAGTTGGTGACCCCGCGCGGATCGAATGAGTTTCATGGTGCGGCTTATCTATACAATCGCAACTCCAAGTTTGCGGCTAATACCTTCTTCCGCAACACCACCCGCACGGAACGTCCGTTCCTGAATCGCAATCAGTTTGGTGGAAAAATAGGCGGACCGATTGTGCCTAACCGGGCTTTCTTCTTCGCCGCTTATGAAGGGTTCCGGCTGCGCCAATCAACCGGCGCGACCCGGACCATCCTGTTGCCGGCAGCACGGACGGGGATTTTCACCTATGTTGACCAACGTGGCACGACCCAAACCATCAATTTGTTCGCGGCTCCGTTTTCCGGCGCGACCGGCGTAACGGGCATCGATCCGACGATTGCGGCGCGCGTTATTGCCAACCTTCCTACCGCCGGTAACTCGACGCAGGCCGGTGATCAACTCAATACCACCGGTTTGTTCATCAACCGTTTGCAGAACCAGGATCGCGAAGGGTTCACATCTCGAATTGACTGGGATATCACTGATCGCCAGACCATCAATGGCGTCTTCAGCTATAAGAAGGAATTCCTGCTGCGTCCGGACGTCGATGCGCAACAGGGCGGAGCGGGTTGCTGCTTTGGCGCGACGCCCTCAGGATTCCAGGATGCGCACACGCCATTTCTGGCGCTCGCCTGGCGTTGGTCGCCAATCACGAGCATCACAAACGAGCTACGCGGTGGCTGGCAGCGAAGTGACCCGCGCTTTGGCAGCTCCGAAACGGAGCCTGACTTCTTCCTTCAACTTCCAACCATCGTCAGTAATCCCGAGTCGGGTTTCCAGACTCAAGGCCGTAACACCGACTACTACAACGTCCAGGATAACGCCATCTGGACCCGCGGATCTCACTCGTTCCGTTTTGGCGGACAGCTCCAGTTGTTCCGGATTAACCCGTTCGGACCCGGCGCTTTTGGCGCATCGACGATTCCGACTTACACCATCGGCGGTGGAGCTACCGCAAGATTTTCGGTTAACAGCTTTAATGCTATTAGCGGTTGTATTACCTCGGGACCTGAAACAGGCCGAAACTGCCTGACCTCGGCGCAGCTTGGAACGCTTAACAGTCTCGTGTCTTTGCTGGGCGGATTGGTTGGCGGCGCCGGCCAAACGTTTAACGTCACCAGTCAGACTTCAGGTTTCGTCCCTGACACTCTGCCAAACCGAAATCTGGACTACGAACACCTTTCGTTCTATGTCGCAGATCAATGGCGCATTCATCCGGAACTCACGTTGAATTATGGGCTACGCTATGAGTACTTCACGCCTCTTAGAGAGCCTAACGGACTGGCGCTGGAGCCTGTATTAGGGGCTGACCCGCTCGCTTCGATTCTTAATCCGGTTGGCACGTACAACTTTGTTGGCGGCAATGCCGGCAAGGAGAATCGCTTCTTCAAAGCCGACAAAAACAACTTTGCTCCGGTCGTTAGCCTGGCTTGGGCTCCGAATTTCAAGAATAACTTCCTCGGGAGCCTCTTCCCCGGCGAAGGGAGAACGGTGTTCCGCGGCGGATTCCGAATCAGCTATGTGAACGACGAATTCGTCCGCGCGGCCGATAACGCCTTGATCGGAAACCAGGGATTGTCACAGGGCGTTAGCCTGGGTTCGATTAACACTCGGCTGACTACGCGACCGACAATTCCGACACCAACCTTTGCAGTGCCGCGCACCTTCGCGCAAAACAACCTGTTGGCCGGTAACTTCGGTACGGTCTTCGCCATCGATCCTAACCTTCAGGTTCCGAGCACCACTGAATACAACTTCGGCATCGAGCGGGAAATTGGATGGCAGACCGCGCTTGAAGTACGTTACGTCGGAAGTTTCAGCAACAATCTGATTCAGGGTATCGACTACAACCAGGTTGAGATCAGACGCAACGGTTTCCTGGCCGACTTCGAGCGGGCTCGCGCTAATCTGGCGTTGACCGGAAATCCTGCGTGTACCACGGCGGGCTGTCAGCCGCTGACCGTGTTTCCGTTAATCGAATTAGGTGGTCTGCTCGGTAATGCGACGATCCAGAACCTGATTCGGACCGGACAACCGGGTGAGTTGGCCGTCACCTACCTGGTTAATTTCTTCGGCGGTTCCAACCAGTTGTTCCTGGCGAATCCGAACACGGGCGTGGCCGATCTTCTCGGTAACGAGGCGAAGCTGCGCTACAACTCGCTGCAGATGGAAGTTCGCCGGCGCTTTACTCAGGGCCTGGCCTTGCAGGCGAATTACACGTTCCAGAAAGCGCTGACCGACGCCCAGGGCACTGGCCAGACGCGTTTCGAACCACCTACCGACATCCTGAATCGCGCTGCGGAGTATGGCCGGGCTACTTATGACACGGCGCACGTCTTTAACCTCAATGCGATTTACGAACTGCCTTTCGGCAGAGGTAAGCGTTGGTTTGGAAATGTCGGTTCGTGGGCCAATCGCGTGGTGGGTGGATGGCAGTTGAATACCATTATGCGCGTTTCCACGGGCGCTCCGATCTCGATCGTTGACCCGCGCGGCACCCTCAACCGTTCAGGCCGTTCGACATTCCAGACCGCCACCACCAGCCTCAGCAAAGATCAAGTCAAAGCTTTGGTTGGCGTCTTTAAGACACCGTGCGGCGTTTTCTGGATGAACCCAACGGTACTTAACCTCAATTTGGACGCTTGCAATGCGGGAAGACTGGAAAGTCGCGTTTCGGGCCGGAACGCCGGAGCGGGCGCGTACAACATCGACCTGGCGGCATTCCCGGGACAGGTCTTCTTCCAGAACCAGCCGGGCAGTATCGGCAATATGGAGCGGTACTTCCTGAATGGCCCAATGTACCTCAACTGGGATATCTCGATTCTCAAGAATATCCCAATCACTGAACGGGTTAAGTTCCAGATCCGTGCTGAAGCCTTCAACGTGCTGAACCGGGCTAATTTCTTCATTGGCCAGAACCAGAACGTTAGCAGCACAACATTTGGACGCATTGGCTCGACCTTCGACCCGCGCATCGTGCAGTTCGTCGGTCGGCTTGAATTCTAAACTGTCCTGCTCGGCAGGCTTAACGGTGGGGCGGCACTCTTCGGAGTCAACCGCCCCACTTTTCCTTACGCCAGTCAGTTTTCGGAGAGCTCTGGCCACGTCACTGGCGGTTGAGGCTGATGCGACTAAATCAAACTAGTTGCGGATGTAATGCTCGGCGCATAAAATCTGGACCTGCTGGAAAAGAGTAGAGGGTAACGCCGTGAGATACCTGATGATAATTTGCATCCTGGCGGCAGGCGGCTTGGCTTCAGCACAGACGGGAAATTCCTCCACCGAGGCACCTGGAGTTCGGATATTGAAGGTAGGACTTCAAGCGGCTCAACCAAAAGGACCAACCGCGAGGGCGATTCCCGGCACCGATCCAACTTCCCTGAGACAGCAGAATGCGGATCGACTGCGCAGTCCCGACAATAACCCGGCTCTGCACCGCATGAGTAAAGACGCCGAAGTCGCGCCTGTCTCTGGATCATCTCCCTTCGGAAATCTTGCCTCGGGCCCGCACGTGATCTTTGTGGCTGCGATCGTCGTCAAGAACACCAGCACCAAAACGGTTAAAGCCGTTCATTGGCGGTACCTTTTGTTTAAGACCGGAGAAAAAGAGCCGGTAAAGAAGTATCAGATAAAAAGCAAGATCGTTATTCGGCCAGGCGAGCAGGTAGAACTGACGAAAGAAGTGGACCCAAAGGGCAACGAGCATCAGGCCATGATTACCGCAGTTGAATACGAGGATGGCTCAGTGTGGCGGAGCGCACCTAAATAGCGGCCTCGGGCTGAGTTTCCGTTGCGCGTTTGCCTCGAAACTTTATTGATCTCAATCCGCCAACACGACGGCTCCCGGCTGTGTTAAAGCAACAATTCCTTTCTTAGCTTCAATCCAAATGAGGTTCCTCCAATGACAAGGAAAAGATTTCAAGCCCTGCTGTTGATTCTGGTGTTAGCTGTTCTTTCCCTGCCGTTTCCGGGCACGCGCGCCGCAGGTGGCAGTATTCGGGGTAAATTAAGCGATCCAAAAGGTGCTGCGGTGGTTGGCGCCGCGGTAACGGTAACCGAGGTTACCAGCAGTCAAAAGTTCAGCGCGATCTCGGACAGCCAGGGTCAGTACGAAGTCGCTGGCCTGGCGCCCGGAGTGTACACGGTTATGATCGCGGCTAAGGGCTTTAGAGATGCCCTGCGCGACGGTGTGAAGGTTGACGAGGGAACCGTCGTGACGTTCGATGTCAAACTCGAGATTTCCCCGATCGAGGCGAGCGTTGCGGTTCCTACGGGGGAAACAAAAGCGAACATCGATCCCGTATACCAGCAACTGCGCCAGGCGGGGAAGCAACCGACGGACTTTGCCGGAACAGTGGCGACCGTCAATAACCTGGTACTGAAGCGCGATGCAGCAGTTTTCAGTCTCCGTAGTGGCGAGGTGTATTTTGGCGCGCCCGTCGAGGGCCGTGTTATATCGGCAGTTTTCATAGGCGACGGTGAAATGTCTTTGACGCCGCCGACGCCGATCGAAAAGCGCAGCTTGTCGACCTTCATCGACAGCGAGGAACTAATTGAACCGTTCACGCATCTGGTCCTTCGTTTCACTGATCAAACATTACAAGAGATTAAGAGCGCTCCGGGAGTGACGATGAGCGCCAACGGCTCGCAGGCCACCAGGGCCAGCCAGCTCTATCTTGAAAATCAGCAACTGTTGCGTAAACAACTTCGCGATAATGCCGAAATACGCACCCTTACCGATCTCTATGCGCCGCCGCGCGCCGGTTTCTTCACCGCATTTATCGGCGGGAAGAAACATAGCAAACTGATTTTTCTGCTTGATCCTTTGGGAATTCCGGCCGTGTCACCCGAAGAGGTTGCGCTCTTGAGTTATGGCGACAGCGATCGCGGAATCTGGACTGCTTTTCACAACGCCGACGAGTATGGCAAGGGAACAGCTTCGAACGCTGAAGAGCATCGGGCGTTCGACATTCTCCATCACGAGATCGACGGCATAATTCGTGGCACGAACGTCACCGCGTCCGATCGGATTACCCTTAAGCCGCTGGTCAGCGGGCGCGTGCTCAGTTTCAATCTTTATCGCAGTTTGCGGGTCAGCCGGGTTTGGGATGAACAGGGCGAGAACCTGAGTTTTATCCAGGAGAGTAAGGACGAAGATGCGGATTTTGCCATCATCTCGCCAAAAATACTTGAGGCTGGAAAGAGTTACACGTTCACGATCCATTACGGCGGAACCGATGCTCTTCGTGATTCGGGGGGCGGCAACTTCATTCTAATTCCCCGATCAAGCTGGTATCCGAACAATGCCGGCACCCAATTTGGCGATCGAGCCACCTTTCAAATGACGTTCCGCTATCCGAAGGGATCTACCTTCGTCGGAACCGGCGCTCCAACTGAGCCGGACAAGCAGGATTCGTCGATGATGGTGACGAAGTGGTCAAGCGGAAAGATTGAACTGGCAGTGGCCGGCTTCAACTATGGCCGTTTCAAAAAGAAAGATCTCGTCGATAAGGAGACGGGTTACAACCTCGAGTTTTATGCGAACGAAGAAGTGCCCGACTCGGTTAAGCAGATGCAGCACGACATTGCTCGTGCGGAAGCTGCCGGGATTGAAACCTACACAACACTGGGTTCGATATCAACCACTTCGATGGCCAATTCGGCGCTCGCCGACGCGCAGAATGCCACGCGCATCTTCAACTCCTACTTCGGCAAGCTCCCCTACACTCGATTGGCAATGACTCAGCAGCCTGCCGGTAATTTCGGTCAGGCGTGGCCCACGCTTGTCTACATGCCGTTCACCGCCTTCATCGACACAACTCAGCGCGCCCAAATGATGGGAACGCAGGGAGGAACAAGCAGCTTTTGGCGATATGTTGGACCGCATGAAATTGCCCATCAGTGGTGGGGCCACATCATTGGCTGGAGCAGCTATCACGATCAGTGGATGAGCGAGGGTTTCGCTGAATTCTCGGCTTCGCTTTACGTTCAATACGTGCGCCGGGATCTACCGAAGTTTCTCGATTTCTGGAACGAGCAGCGTGACTTGATCATCCAGGCGCGGCCACAGACCCGAGATAAGAAACCATACACGGTCGGGCCTGTGACCCAGGGTAATCGCCTGAACAGCGCGAAAACTGGTAACGTCGCGCGGTTCATGATCTATCCGAAGGGCGCTTATATCCTGCACATGCTGCGCATGATGTTTCACGATCCCCGCGATGGCGATCGCCGGTTCCAGGTCATGATGAAGGATTTCGTCCAAACATATTTCAACCGAGACGTTTCGACGGAAGATTTCAAGCTCGTCGTTGAGAAACACATGACGCCCGAAATGGATCTGGACGGCAACAAGCGGATGGATTGGTTTTTTAATCAGTGGGTGTACGGGACTGAGATGCCCAGTTATCGGTTCGACTACCAATTGGGCGCAGACGGCAAATCAATCTCCGGGCGGATTACGCAATCCGGCGTCAGCGACAGCTTCAAGATGCTCGTGCCTTTGTACGTTGATTACGGTAAGGGTTGGACTCGCATGGGATCGGCAAGGCTGATTGGTAATGCATCGATTGATCTCGATAATGAACGACTGCCGCAGCCGGCCAAGAAGGCGGCGCTGTGTGCTCTTAATGATGTGCTCGCGCTGAATATCGTAACTTCGAAATAGCGATCACCCCCCGACTTTAACGGACTCTCACGTTTTTGCTCTCGAGTCAGGCGGCGGCGCCATTGGAGCGCGCTCTGACCCCGGCGTTCCGGTCTGCATTCATCCAAGAATTTGGACTAAAAACCAAATTTTCATCTGTCGCCGGTTGAACGGCGAGGTGCTCTCAGAGCGGAAATGCCCCGTTTGCCGCAGCCGGAAGCCCCCTACCTGAAAGACAATCCTGCGGAACATTGCTTGCCTAAACGCTCAACAAACTATTGCACCGGGCCTTTCGAAGGGTTCTACGGCTCGTGTGATTCGGACGACAAACTGAACATTTCTACCGCGCGTTCTGCGTGAGTCCAGTACCAAGCGCGCGCGGACAAGCAGACAACTTGACCTACCTTTGGAGGAGCCTACCAATGAGGAGAATCAGTTTCAGGTTTATCGGCTCTGGCTTGGCGCTGTTCGTCATTAGCGTCTTGGCTGGAGTTGCAAGCGGACAAGTTACCACCGGCACAATCAACGGATCCGTTCAGGATCAGCAAGAGGCCGTTGTTGCCGGAGCTACGGTCACCATCAGAAATAAAGAGACCGGCGCAGAACGGACAGCAACGACAAGCGAGAGTGGCGCATTCATTTTCCCGCAAGTGCAGCCGGGCTCGTACATGCTGACCGTAGAGGCGAGAGGTTTTAAACGAACCCTCGTGCCGGATGTCATAGTTCAGATCGGACAAGCGGCTGGCCTTAACCTGACGCTCGAAACTGGCGAGGTCGCTGAACAAGTGACGGTTACGTCCGGTGTTCAGGAAGTAATCAACGCGAGCAGTCCAAGCCTCACTAATGTAATCAACACCCGTCAGGTCGTTGACCTTCCCCTGGGAGGCCGAAATCCGGTCGAACTGGCCGGACTGCAAGCCGGGATCGCCGTAGTCGGCACGGACGTTCGCGGCGCTTCGGTCGCGGGACTTCGGCAAACGGCGGTCAATCTTACACAGGACGGTATTAACTCGATGGACAACTTCGTAAAGACCAGTTCGTTCTTTGCGATCACCACGCCATCGCTCAACTCAACCGCTGAATTCAGCATCACCACCGGCACGGTGAGTTCGGAATCCGGCCGCGGTGGTGCCCAGGTTAACCTGGTGACCAAGGGCGGCACCAACGATTTTCACGGCGGTGCTTTTTACCAATTCCTCAACGAGAGTCTCAACGCCAACACCTTCTTTAATAATTTCAACGGCCTGCCGCGACCGGTCCTGCGTCAGAAGTTCTACGGCTTTGACGTTGGCGGTCCAGTGTACCTCCCCAGGTTCGGCGAAGGTGGTCCCTCGCTTATTGGCGGTAAGGACAAAGCGTTCTTCTTCTTCTCGTTCGAAGCGTTTCGCCAAAGTCAATCAAGAGCAAATAACCGCACGGTGCTTTCCGAGGCTGCCCGCAATGGAATCTTTACGTATACGGACAACGCCGGCGGGACTCGCACCTTGAACCTCTTGACATTGAGCAGCCGCGGATTTGGGTTAAATCCGATTACGAGGGCTCATCTGGCGTTGGTACCGCTTCCGAATAATTCCAACTGCGGCAACAGCGATGGGTTCAATATCCTCTGCTACACCTTCAATGCAACCGAAAGCAACTCCAACAACAAGTATGTTTTCCGATACGACCATCAGCTTGTGAAGGAGACCCGACTGGGGTCGCACAAAGTTGAGTTCGTTTACAGCCGGGTAAACACGAGTACCTTCCCCGATGTCTTCACCAACGGCATCGACGCCCCATTCCCGGGTGGCGTTCATGGATTTCAGGCATCCACGCGAAATCTGGTTACGCCTGCGCTGGTGTCAACCTTTGGCAACAACGTGACTAACGTCGTGAGGTATGGCCGCCAGTGGGCTCCGGTAGATTTCAACCGGGCCAGCAGTCCAACTGCGCCATTCTTTTCGCTTTCGGGCGTGCTAACGAACTACGACAACACGTTCATGCCTCAGCCGCGAAACACAATCGTCAACCAGGTAACCGACACGCTTTCGTGGGTCAATGGCAACCATCTGTTGAAGTTTGGCGGTGACTGGCAGCAAGTTCTCGGCGTAAGCCGCAATGACGCCGGCATCAACCAAACCATCCAGTTCGGAACCAACACCGCAAACAGCGTGGGATTTGCTCTCGCCAACTTTCCGGGTCTCACCGCTAATGCGCGCGGCAACGCGATCGTGACCGCGGCCACCACCACGTATACCCAGATTACGGGGATGCTTGGTTCTTCGACCCAGACGCTGAACGTCACCAGTCCCGACTCCGGTTTCGTGCCCGGGGCAACACGCTTGCGCACGGTCCAGGGGCGAGACCTGGCGCTGTTCGCACAGGACCAATGGCGGATGAGAAACAACTTTACGCTGAACTATGGGGTGCGCTGGGACTTCATGGGTGTTCCAACGGTTCCAAACGGCCTCGCGATCCAGCCGAATTACAGTGATCTGTTTGGTATTTCAGGATTCGGTAATTTGTTCAGTCCCACGGCAGCTCCTGGCAGCCAAACACAAGGCTTCGCTCGGCTCGAGTTCGTGAGCGGCGACTCCGGCAGAGGCCTTTACAAAAATGATTGGAACAACTTTGCTCCATTCGTTGGGTTTGCCTATTCACCTGAGTTCAACTCGGGGCCGTTACATTTCCTATTTGGGGACTCAGGCAAGAGTTCCATCCGCGCCGGTTACTCAATGAGTTACCTGCACGACGGAATCACGACCTTTACGAACCTCCTGGGAGTGGGCAATACCAACCCCGGGCTAATCGCGTCAGCAAATCAGACGTCGCTTGTCAGCCCGCCGACTTCAAACCTGCCTGGCGTGATCACGGGTGCTGGCGTCCCATTGGTCTTCCCAACATTCAAGATTCCCATTACGGACCGCGAGAATTTCATCGCTAACTTCAATAACGGTCTCTGGACAGCCGATCCTGATCTTCGCACCGCGTACGTCCACCAATGGAACTTCGGGTACGAGCGCGAGATTTTCAAGAACACCGCCTTTGAGATCCGATACCAGGGTAATCACGTGCCGAACGGATGGCGTGCCTGGGACATTAACGAGGTCAACATTTTCGAGAATGGGTTCTTGCAAGAGTTCTTGAGGGCACAAAACAACCTGAACATTTGCGTGGCTAATGCCACGGCATGTCGTGCGGCTCAAGCGGCTTTAGGTGTTCCCGCTAATCTCCAAACGTCCAGTAATTTTGCCAATCTTGGACTTCCGGGACAGGTGAACTTGCCGACCCTTTCGAGGTTCTTTAATACTTTTCCGGTGTCCAGCACCAGTGGTTTTGCCAGCACCACGTTTGTCAGCAACTTGAACAACAACAACATCGGTACGATGGCCAATACGCTCGCGTTCAATTCGGCCTACCGGACAAATCGCGAGAACCCGGCGCTCGGCCTGGCCTCAAACTTCTTTGTCGCGAATCCCAACGCTGCTTTTGCCAGAGTGTTGTTGAATGGCGCCAAGTCGAGTTACCACGCGATGGAAATCGAGCTTCGCCGTCGGTTCTCGAACGGGCTGCAGTTCCAGGCCGACTACACCTGGAGCAAGGCTATGGTGGACGGAGACGCGCAGGGAAATAACCAGAGCGATCTGGCGCAGCCTCTGACGCACCGCAATTTACAACTGGACCACCGGAGGTCGTCGCAAGATCAGACACAGCGGTTCGTTGCCAACGCGATTTATGAATTGCCGTTCGGACGCGGTCGCACGTTCCTGAGTAACGCGGGTGGCCTGGCTGACCGAATTGTCGGCGGGTGGACCACGGGCGTAATCGCTACCTGGTCGACCGGCACTCCGTGGTACGTGGCTTCCGGCCGCACGACCTTCAACTCCAGCAGCGCTAATATCGGCGCCCAACTGACCGGAATTACCTTCGAGGAGTTCAAGAAGAACATCGGGGTATTCAAGCACCCGGGTGGGGTTTTATTCGTAAACCCGGCGCTGCTCGACATCACCGTCAGCCCGACAACCGGCAAGATAACGGCGTCGAGACTTAAACCGGGACTGATGTCGGCGCCGGCTCCGGGCACTTTTGGTGACTTTCCGGTAAACGGCCTGAGTGGTCCAAAGTACTTTAACCTGGACCTGAGCGTAACCAAGAGAATTGCGCTAACCGATGACGGTCGCGTTCGCTTTGAGATCAAGGCCACGGCGATCAACATTCTGAACCATCCGAACTTCGTTTTCGGGACCACGAACTTCGATTCGAGCACCTTTGGTTTGATCACAACGCAGCGTGGCAACGTGCGGACGATGAACTTTATCGGTCAACTAAGGTTCTAGGTCCGACTCAATAATCCAGGATCTGACTTCCGAGTTCGATCCTTTCTCGGGGCGTTGTTGGAGTATCGACAACGCCCCCTTCCATTCTTTATTTGAAAATATTGCGGTCGACGCGCAGAGACATGGTAAGCTCCCTTCAACTCGAGCCTTTGCCTGCCGCGAGTGGCAATTGAGGTACCCGCAGATGTCAAACACATCATTGCGCAAACTGTTAGGGGCCGTGTTTTGCACCGTCTTCTTCGGGGCTCCCGTGCTCGGCCAGGTCTTTATTCCACCCGGCGCAACCGATACCGGATTGGGCGGTGGCAACGCAATCACAGGATTCATTGTGCTCGCTACAGGCCGGCGTCTTGAACGGCGCATTGCTATTCGCCTGCAAACGACGAGCAAAGGCGATCGGGTGACAATGACTGACGACCTCGGAAATTTTTCCTTCCGCGGATTAGTCACGGGCGAATACACCATCGTCATCGACAAGGAACCGGACTTCGAGCCCTTCCGCCAACCGGTGGAGATTAGGCAGTTCAGAGGAGCGCCTCCACAAGTGTACCCTTTGACTATTCGGTTGGAGTTGAAGGGCGCAAAAACGAAAACCGGGGTTATCAATGCCGAGCTCGCGGGTGTCCCAAACCGCGCTGTTGCGCTTTATAACAAAGCTCTCGAAAAATCCAAGAGTGGCAAAAATCAAGAAGCCGTCGATCATTTAAAGCAAGCTATCGACGCACATCCGAAATTCGCGCTCGCTTTCACGGAGCTGGGTGTGCAATACCAGCGTCTGGGTAAATTGGACGAAGCAGAAAAATCATTGAGGTCCGCCCTGGAACTTACTCCTGACGCCTTCACGCCACTCATTAATTATGGAATTGTGCTGGTGAGGCTTAACCGTTATGCGGAAGCCGAGACGCCACTGCGACGTGCGCTCAAGCAGGATGACCAATCCGCCGTTGGCCACTATTACCTCGGTCGCGCCCTCGCCTATCTCTCGCGCTATGACAATGCCGAAGTTGAACTGAATCTGGCGCTGGCTTTTGGCGGCGAAGAAATGAAAGAGGCGCATCGTTACCTGGCAGCCATTTACAGTGCGCGTGGGAAACCCAAACGCGCCATTGCCGAATTGGAAATGTACTTGAAGTTAGCGCCAACCACGCCCGACGCTGACCAGCTTCGTCAAATGATCGCGAAATTACGCAGTTCAATCCAGACACCCAAAGAGTAAAGCCCCGCTCGCAGCCGGATACAAAACTCCATGACCGGCGTGCCCCGCCTAAGGGCTCCTGCCGCAATTGAGTCCTCGCAGTGAGTGATCCAATCGCGATCCAATCGCGGATCCCCTGTCAGGTAGTACACAAGGTTGTCAACCGCTATCCAAGATTTTGGAATATTAACCAAAATTTTAGGCAGAGCTCGTCCGTTGTCCGCGGCGACTTTTCGAAAACCTCCAAATAAGGCGTAAAAGACAACGGTTCATCGGAACCTCCTCGACGGGAACATTGCTTGCCTAAGGCCAGCAAAGCCTTTTTCGCATCCGCCGTCCCGATCAGGCCGGATGCCCGTTCGAACAAGCAGGGTCAGTTCTTAAAACCTAAAGGAGGACGAAGCGGTTATGAAGAGCGCTCTACGCTTTCTAGTAATTGGATTGGCGTTGGGATTCGTGTTCGTTGGTGCCGCGTTCGCTCAGGGCACGGGGACGATTACCGGTTCGGTTAAGGACCCGAAGGATGCCCTGATTGCCAAGGCCACAGTCACGGCCCGAAACACTCAGACGAACATCTCACGTACCACCCAGACGGACGACGATGGCCGATATCGTTTTGAAGGGCTCCCGGTTGGGCCTTACGAGGTCTCGGTCGAATCATCGGGCTTCGCGAAGTTTACCCAGACTGGAATCGGGCTCGACGTGAATCAGATTGCAGTGGTCGATGTCGCCATGAACCCCGAAGGTGTTCAGGGGGTGGTAAACGTCGTCGAGCAGAATGCCGCGATACTCAATACCAGCAACGCGGAGGTTTCCACCCGCTTCGACGGGCGACGAATGGCAGAGTTGCCAATTTCGCCGACTCGCAACGTTTTCGGTGTCGTGCTCTCGGCTCCCGGTGTAAGCCAACTGGGTTCTGGACAGACAGGGTTCTCGAGCGGACTTAGCTATTCAGCCAACGGCGGCCGCGTACGCTCAAACAACTTCATGATCGATGGCCAGGACATCAACGACCCAAGCGTCGCTGGTGGCCAGCAGTCGATTAACAACCCCGACATCGTCCAGGAAGTGCGACTGATCACGAACCAGTTCCTGGCTGAGTATGGGCGGAACTCCGGTTCTGTGCTGAATGTGGTGACGCGCGCCGGCGGCAATGACTTTCACGGCACGGTTTTCTGGTTCCACAACTCAAACGCGCTTAACTCCTGCAGTAACCTGAACAAGGCGAGCGGCTTCTGTAGACCGTCGGGCTCGACGCTCGCTGCCGGACAGACCTACAAGCGGCCCTTCCGCATTGAAAACCAGATGGGCTTCACGATCGGCGGACCACTTCACCTGCCGCGCTTTGGCGAAGGCGGCGCCTCGTACATCAGCGGTCGCGATCGCACGTTCTTCTTCGGATCGTACCAGCGCTGGAGCGATCGCCAACTTGGTTCAGGTTTTACGCTGATTGGTGCGCCCAACGCAGCTGGACGGCTGGTTCTTCAAAACGCCGTCGGGAACCGTCCTCAGGTTCAAGCGCTTCTGACTCACCTGCCCGCAGCTCCGGATGCGTCGGGGCCAACTGTTTTCTTCAGCCCAATCGCATCGGTTGACTGCTCAGTACTGCCGCGCGACGCCTCATGCCTGGCCGTTTCGACCGGGCGCATAACCGGCTCGGCTTCGTCGTTCTTCGACGATCACCAGGCTTCGTGGCGCGTAGATCACCGGTTGAGCGGCTCGAATGATCTAAACTTCCGTTATCTCTATGACGATGGTGATTCGGGAGGCAATGGCCAGGTAACACCGGCGGGCTTAACCACGAAGAATGTTTTCCGTACGCAGGCCATTAACCTCGTGCTGTCGAGCCGGTTGAGCTCGACCGTAATCAACGAACTTCGCGGCGCCTGGTCGCGATTGGCGACGACAACCGCTTCAGACGATCCGCGGTCTGAAACGATTCCGTCAATCGAGGTCCTGGATATCGGCCTGCAAGGCTTTAACGCGGCGAACAATCGCACGGCGATCGGTCTGGCGGTAAACCTGCCTCAGTTCCGTAATAACAACACGTACCAGATGACCGACAACCTGACGTGGATCAAAGGATCACATGCGTTCAAGTTCGGCGTGGACATTCGGCGTAATCAGGTGAAGAGCTTCTTTGTCCCGACGATTCGCGGACGGCTGTCCTATTCGACCTTGCATCGGTTTGTCAATGACAATGCGGATCTGGCGGCGCAAGTCAATCGGCCGCTTCCCGGAGGTCAGGAGATTCAGTATTACTACTGGTGGGATAGCTACTACTACGCCCAGGACGAGTGGAAGATCACTCCGCACTTTACGCTCACCTACGGCTTGCGCTACGAGCGGCCCGGCAACAACTTCGACGATCTCGTCCCGGTTAATGACCGCATCGTCGCCGCCGCCGGAAACGACAATCGTTTCAGGTTCACACCGGTTCCACCAGCGGACACAAATAACTGGCAGCCGCGCATTGGCTTTAACTGGAATCCGCAGACGGATAGTGACGGTCCCATTGGTTGGTTAACCGGCGGAGACAAGCTGGTCATCCGCGGCGGCTATGCGCGCACGCATGACAGCAATTTCATCAACATCAACCTGAACATTGCGAGCGCGTTTCCGTTCGTGGCGGCTATCAATTTGGCCCCGGTCGGAGCATTCGCGGCCATTCCAACGGCCCAACCCGCGGGACTAAACCCGGCAACTTTTGCCCGCACGATCGTGGGTGAGGATTTCCGGGCGCCGGTTTACGACCAATTCAGCTTTGGATTCGAACGTGAACTCGGGCGCGATTCCGTTTTCCGAATTGGATACGTTGGTACCCGCGGTCGCGATCTGTTCCAGACGCTCGACGGTAACCCGCGTAATCCGACGAATAATACGTTTATTTCTACGGCCGCCCCGGGCAGCGTTAACAACCCATGCCGGCAAACGGTGATCGATGCGACAAACTGCACGCGTGGCCTGGTCAGACTGCGCGCTAACCGTGCGGAATCCGACTATCACTCGATGCAGGCCAGTTTTGACAAGCGCTTGAGCCGCGGTTTCAGCGCGGGTTTGCACTTCACCTGGAGTTCGTTCATCGACACGGCTTCAGAGTTGTTCAACCCGTCAGGCGGCGAAGTTGCCGTGGCCCAGAACTCATACGACTTGCCGGCTGATCGAGCAAGATCAACTTACGATCGTCCGTTGCGTCTATCGGGCAACTTTGTTTACGAGTTGCCGTGGTACCAGGCGCAGAACGGGGCCCTGGGACGCATACTCGGCGGCTGGCAGTTGAACTCGTTCTTCACCTTCCAGAGTGGTGCGCCCTTTACGCCACTGAATGGCGCCGATCCCACCGGAGCGTTGAACGGCATTGACGGTCTGGTGGGTAACGCCATACGCGCCAATTCAATTGCTCCGTTGCCGACCACCACGGCCGAGGAGTTGTTTAGACTTGGCGGGCGTAACTTCTTCGCGCCGCTGACCTGCAACGGCTCGTTGACCGCCCCGGCAACCATCTGTCAGCGCTTCGGCAGTGCCGGCCGCAACATTCTGCGCGCGGACGGTATCGGGAACCTCGACTTCGGGATCATCAAGAACACGCGGATCGGCGAGAACACGCGGCTGCAACTGCGGGCCGACATGTTCAATGCGACCAATACGCGCAACTTTGGTATTCCGACGGCGGCGGTTAGTTCCGGCGCTTTCCTGAACCAGTGGACGACTAACGGCGGCAACCGTCGCATTATCGTCGGCGCGCGACTGGTCTTCTAAATTAAACGTCCTGAGCCTCCCAGGCTCGGGCCAGATCCGATGGGGGCTGAGGTAATCTTCAGCCCCCGTTTTCCCTTGACGGCAGCCCTTGGATCGCTTAGGTATATGCCGATCAATTCGCGGGAGTTAACCAAAATTCCACGGGGCATCGACAGGGAGATCGCCGCGAAACCGAGTAGAACGCAATCGCGCTTGCGGAGACACGCCATGAAAAGCACTTTGTGCCTAATTGCGCTCACGCTCGCTCTCGGCAGCGGAGTAGCTGCGCAATCACCGGCGACTGCGACCGAACCATCAGTAGCAATCGTCAAATACAGTTGGAGCAAGGAACGCATTGCCTGGGAAGGCGATCCTTTCGCGGGGGCATTCGAAAGTTTCGAGGATGTCCGGCGGCGCGCGGTCGATTCGCGCCGCCTGGAAAGAGCCCGTGGCAGCGGCAACGCCATCGAAGTCGCGAGAGTTGAACGCGAGATGCGAGCCGAACAGGTTATTAAGGCCCGCCCACCCAAGCCTCCGCGATACGCTTTCGTTTACAAAGTCGGGATTAAAAACGAGAGCGACAAAACAATCACAGAATTCGATTGGGATTATGTGTTCTTCGATGCCGCCACCGGCGTCGAGGTCGGCCGGCGCCAGTTCACCGGCGTTGAGAAGATTGGCCCGGGCAAGAGCAAGGAATTGACCTTCCAGGTGTCCTCGCCACCAGCGAAGACGATCAGCGTTTATGCGCTCGACAAGAATGAACGGCGAGGTCTCAGCGAAGCCGTCGTGCTGGTGCGCGTAGCTTACGCCGACGGCTCAGTGTGGTTGCGAAATTAGATCGTCTCAATTCAAACATCACCGGTCCTTTGAAATCGAGTGACAAGCCTCCCTCAAATCACTTGATTTCAGTTTAATAAAACAACATCATCGGCGAGCATGAAATCTGCTCAAGCAGAGCTTGCGCTGGCGCCGCTGGGCGCGGGTGATCTGATCGATCGCGCGGTGCGGTTGTACCGGCGCCACTTTCTCACGCTGATTCGCATTGCCGCGCCGCCGGTACTGCTGTCCGCGGTGGGCTCAACCCTGACGACGATCGCCTTTCGAGCCATCGGCACCACGCCGAGCAACATGCGGCTCTTTCTCTACATTCTCATGTTGCTGGGTGGCGGACTTGTGATCGTCGCGGGCTCACTCTTCAGCCTGA
>DASUTF010000017.1:0-4994 GCA_036374695.1 Pyrinomonadaceae bacterium | reverse complement strand
TAACGTACAACCCAAGGCGCTATTGCGTGGCTTGTGAAGTCAAACCGGCAAATCTGAACCTCTGGAGGATGAAAACATGGGACTGTGGACGAGACTAAAACGTTCAATGCGCGCGCTGTTTGGCGGCGCGATCGAGAGGACTGAGGATCCGGAACTCATTCTCCAGCAGACAATCCGCGACATGCGGGATCGCATTCCCGATCTGAATAATTCCGTCGCGCAGGTCATGGCGACCGAAAAGCTGCTCGCAAAAAACAAAGAACGCCTGGAAGCGCAGGTGGTCGATCTTGATTCGAAGATCAAGGCATCGATCAAGATGAGCCGCGATGACATCGCCACCGCTTACATCGGACAACTCCAACAGGCGCAAGTTGATTTGCAGAAGACCGTCCATCAGCATGAACACGCACAACTTGCATCGAAGCAGGCGCTGAAAGCCCGCGACAATTACATGCTGCAGATGCAGCGGCGCACCGCCGAAGCGATGCAGCTAATCAATCAATCCAAGCAGGCTAAGTTGCAGGAGCAGTTGGCGCAGACGATGGCGTCTTTCCAGCTTGGGGACGATGCCGGGACATTCGACGAGATGCGGGACAAGATTGACCGCCGTGCGGCTGCGGCCGAAGCCAAGATGCAGTTGGGCACAACCTCGGTCGATACTCAAATGCAGGAGATCGAGCGCGAGGCAATGGACATGCAGTTGCAGGACAAGCTGCTCTCCTACAAGAAGGAGATGGGTTTGCTGCCCTCCGGATCTGAGGCGGGTTCGCCCCAGGCTTTGCCCGCGCAGGGCGAGAGCAGCCGCCAGCCCTAAACCGTTTCCGAGCATCCAACGTGAGTGGTAGTAGCCCGACCCCTAATTGAGGGCGCAAGTTTCAGAACTAGTGCTAACGGAATCTCGTACGATAGATGGACTTGTCGAAGATCGATTTCCGATACGTGAAAGAGGCGTTCAAGGAGCCCCTAAATTTCTGGGGCATGGCAGGGTTCGCCGTGGCGGCCGCCTTTTTTTGGGATGTCACGCCTTTGTTGATGGGTCTGGGGGGCGAAGCGGTTTATTTGACAGTAGTGCCGGCCAGTCCTTTCTACCGCCGTTATATTGAGCGCCGCGAGAAGCAGCGACAGCATAAGCTGCGCGAAGCCCAGCGGGAACAGCTTATCAAGGCCCTCGACCCCCGCGAACGCGAGGCGGTTGAGTACCTGCGGTGGATGAAAAATCAGATCTATTCGAACTACCGCAAGTTCACCAACAGCAAAGAGATTCCTTCCAACCTGGAAACGCTCGATCAGCGCTGGGAAGATTTCGTTGACTTGCTTGACGTTTATCGCCGCCGGAAGCATCACCTGCGCTCAATCAATCGTACGGCTGTTCAGAACCAACTGAAGCAAGCTGAGCACGCAATCCAAACCGCGACCGACGATCGGCAGAAACGCATCCAACAAGCCAACGCGGAAATTCTCAGGCGGCGGGTGGCTGCCTTTAACGATCTCGAACGTTCAGTTCGCCTCGTCGAAGGACAACTGCAATCCATCGAAAACTTCTTCGGATTGGTCAACGACCAGGTAGTGACGTTGCCCACGCCCGAGCGCGTTTCCGCCCTGCACTTCGAGCAGCTCAGCGACTCGATCGCGATGACTCGTCAGATGCTCGAAGAAACCGCCGACACTTTCGGCATGCTCGACAATCAAAACCGCGAACTGGATCTGCTCCTCTCTGGCGGCACTTCTGGCAAATAAGGGTAGCCGGTCAGTTTGAGGTGGCACGCGCATTCTGCGCGTGATTTCACGGACGGGACGCCCGCGCCACTCTTTCAAACTGACCCGCTACCCAAATAAGCGTCAGGGCGCCAATCTTTACAGCACTCGCATAAAGGCCACTAAGTCACGTTTCTCCTGCGCCGTCAGGTGTAACTCAAGTACGAGGTTAAAGAACTCGACCGTGTCCTCAAGTGTGAGCAGCCGGCCGTCGTGTAAATACGGCGGCGATTCTTTAATGCCGCGCAGCGGAAAAGTCTTAATCGGTCCTTGCGCGGTGATCATCATGCCGCCCTCCATGCGAGGGCGGAAAAAGCGCTCGACCTTCAGATCGTGCATCATGTTGTCGGTGTAGAACGGCGGTGTGTGACAAACACTGCACTGGGCTTTCCCAAAGAAGAGTTCCTCGCCGCGCTTCTCGCTTTCACTGGCTTTTGCTGGATCCAGACGGCCAAGCAGGTTAAGTTTCGGCGCCGGCGGAAAATCAAGCAGATCCTGGAACTCCGCCATGAAATGGACCTGCGAGCCGCGTTCGAGAATATTCACCCCTTTCTTGGTCGCTATGACGGGGTCACCATCAAAATAGGCGGCCCTTTGTTCGAACTCAGTGAAGTCCTCAACGTTTCTCATGGCCCTCTGCGAACCGAATAAACGCTGGATGTTCACTCCCCGCAGGGAAACGGTCTCGATTCGTCGCCGATTCTCCTGAGGCCGAATGTCACCAATCAGGTGAAAAGCGCCATTCGTGTGCCCGTTGACGTGGCAGTCAAAACACGCGACGCCAAGCATGCCATCGTTCCGTTCAGTTTTGCGATCGTCAGTGGCGTTGAATTGCTGTTGCGGAAATTGCGTGACCAGCAAACGCAGCCCTTCAAGCTGTTTCGGATTAAGAATGCCATTGAAGAGCTGATAGAAATTATTGACCGTGACGAACTGGCCTTTCGAAACATCGCCGAGGTCTTTTCGCGTAGTGAGAAAAATAGCCGGGGGAAACTCCGGAATAAAGCAATCCGGCAGATCAAAATCCATGTCGAATCGCTCGACGCGAGGCAACAGCTTGATCGTCGATTGCGGAAACACCATACCGCCGACCGGATGATTCACATGGGGAAGGGGAAGGTAAGGAAACAAGCCCTGCTCGCGGATTTCCTGGGGCGACATCCGTCCCAATTCTTCCCACGTAATGCCGCGCTTGAGCCGCGCAGTCGGCCCAACTGGTATTGCTTTCCCGCGCGTCATGCGCACACTGTCTTCAGTGCGGCATCTCAGGTCGTAGCGATCTTCGAGCAACCTCTGGTGCGCTGCCATGACGCGTGCCTTGTTGGCTTTGTCGCGGGCGCGCACAACGTCAAAAGGCTCTTCAATAACGGGTGTGAATGAAGACGGCGGCGGCTGTTGTCTCTGTGCCAATGCCCCGCGGCTCACCAGCGCGACGGCCGTGACTCCAAGGATCAAAGCGATCGTTAGCAGAACGCGAACTTTGTGTGCCATTTTGCTTGTCTCCTGATCAATGCCGGCGTCGCACAACCCAGCCTCAGCGTCGCGTGACGCGGCGTATTCGATTCGAAATAAGAGGTGTCACTCTTAAAAACACTTGAGCAGCGAATCTATTCCACGAATTTCCACGAATTCGACACTTTGGCTTGGGGAATATTGGCGCGCAGTCGTGTGTTACTGTAAACATGGTTCCTGATTAGGAGCGCAATTGCGTGAGGGTATGAGCCCAGTCGCTTCTCACTTCGATCAAATCGCGCTTAGTCACCTGGACGCGCTATATGGCTATGCGATGGCGCTGACGCGCGACCAAAACGAAGCGGAGGATCTTGTGCAGGAGACGTATCTGCGAGCGGCAAAAGCCGCCGGGCAGCTGGCTTCTGACCGAAATCTCAAGAGCTGGTTCTTTGTGATCATGCGCAACGCCTGGTTGAACCAGCTGCGTCGCCGTCGCGGCGGGCCCCATTTTGTCGAATTCGAAGGTGAAGAACCAACTGCCTCGATGTTAGCGGACTCAGTGGCTTCAGATCCACAAGCCATCTATTTCCACAAACTCGAGCGAGAACAAGTAAGGACTGCAATCGAAAGTCTGCCGATGATTTACCGCGAGATCGTGGTGTTGCGAGATATTGAAGGATTCAGTTATCAGGAGATCGCGACGATGCTCAAATGCCCGGCCGGCACGGTGATGTCGCGGCTGGCGCGCGCACGCGAAAGATTGCGGGTGTTACTGAGCAAGACGCTCGTCGCGAGAGCGAGAGCAGTTTAGTTTCCAATGATTAGTTGTCGAGAAATTCGTGCCCTTTCCAGCTGCTACCTTGACGAAGAGTTACAGGGTCAGGAGTCTCGTGATTTCGAAGCGCATTTGACTGACTGTGATTCGTGTCGTGCGGCACTCGCGCGCGAGCAACGTTTTCTGAGCCAGGTGCGTCAGGCAGTTCCTCTTTACTCGGCTCCCGACGCATTGCGTGTGCGTGCTGCCGGGGCAGTTACGTCGGCAGCGTCCGCGCCGCGCCCTTTGGGCACGAGAGTTAACCGTCAATTAGCCAACGCCGGCCGGTTTAGCTTGTTACCGCGTTTCGCAATTGCCGCGGGGCTGATCATTACCACTGCGCTGGGATTATTCGCACTGCTCAAACAGAACAGACGTTCTGTGCCCGCCGATGTGTCGCACTTTGCCTTGATTGCAGCCGATACTCATTTGCGCCAGTTGCGAGGTCAGTTACCCCTGGAAATCAGTTCGGCCTCGCCGATCGACATCTCTCAGTGGTTTAACGGAAAGGTTCCGTTCGTCGTGAAGCTGCCTAATTATCAGGAAAGTTCTGGTCAGGAAAAACTTTACGAACTGGCAGGCGCGCGCCTCGTCGGATACAAAGATGATTACGCTGCCTACGTTGCTTATCGCATGCGCGCCAGTCCAATCAGCCTGCTGGTTACCTCCGACACCGTGGCCCGCCCTTCCGGTGGCGAACAGATCGACGCCAAGGGGATCACGTTTCACTACAACTTAATTTATGGGCTGAAAGTAATTACCTGGTCCGACCGCGGACTGACTTATGCTCTTGTGTCCGACCTCGAAGAGCGCGGTCAGCAATCCTGCGTTGTATGTCATCAGGGTGATCGGGAACTGATTCAGGAAATCAGTCCCAGGTAACCGCGCGGCCAGTGTTCCCTGCGCCGGATGGCAGGTTCGTCTCGCCAGCCAAAACTCACCCCGTCTAACGCTCTGATTTGCCGTCACTTAA
>DASUTF010000016.1:0-22894 GCA_036374695.1 Pyrinomonadaceae bacterium | reverse complement strand
CGCCGGCGCATGCGCGAAGACATGAACCAGTTCGCCACCGACGAAATCGATGACGGCGAATGGCAATGGCTGGCGCAGCGTCTTTATTACCTGTCCGGCGACTTCGACGATGACCAAACCTACGCGCGGGTGAAGGCACGTGTCGCAGAAGTCAATCAGCAGCATCAGGCCGCGGGAAATTGCGTTTTCTATCTCGCCACGGCGCCGCAGTACTTTGCGCCGATCGTGAAACAGCTCGGCCGCGTAGGACTGACCCGGGAAGACCTCGCGCTGCGCGATCAGGCGGGCAAGGATGCCCGCGCTCCATCGAAGCATTGGCGACGGGTGGTGATTGAAAAGCCGTTCGGGCGCGATCTCGAATCAGCGCGGCAACTGAATCAGGAGATCAAGCAGGTCCTGGAAGAGGACCAGATTTATCGAATCGATCACTATCTCGGGAAAGAAACCGTGCAGAACATCATGGTGTTCCGCTTTAGCAACGGGATGTTCGAACCGACCTGGAACCGCCAGTACGTGGACAGCGTGCAGATTACCGCGGCCGAGAAGGTCGGCGTCGAACAACGCGGTGCTTACTACGAAAGCACGGGCGCGTTGCGCGACATGGTGCCGAATCACCTGCTTCAGTTAGTCACCCTGACGGCGATGGAGCCGCCGGTTTCGTTTGAGGCAAATTCGGTGCGGGATGAACAGGTCAAGGTGCTGCGCGCGATTCAATGCCCTGCTCCCGAAGAAGCCGCTAAGCGAACTGTGCGCGGCCAGTACGACGCCGGAGAGATGGATGGAAAGCCGGCGCCGGCTTATCGCGCCGAACCAAACGTCGCGCCCGATTCGAATGTCGAGACATACGTCGGGCTAAAACTCATGATCGATAACTGGCGTTGGGCGGACGTGCCGTTTTACCTGCGCACCGGAAAGCGTCTGGCCGCGCGCGACACAGAAATTGCGATTCGCTTTAAGCGGGCACCGTTCGTGCTGTTTCGCAATACGCCGATTGAACGCCTCAATCGCAATCGCCTTGTGCTGCACATTCAACCGGACGAAGGGATCTCTCTGCGCTTCGGCGCGAAGACTCCCGGCTCAACCATGAACATCGGGGCGGTCGATATGGAGTTTGATTACGAAGACTATTTTGGCGACACGCCCAGCACAGGTTACGAACGCTTGCTGCACGACTGCATGGTCGGCGAGGCGACGCTCTTCCAGCGCGCCGATCAAGTCGAAGCGGCATGGGCGGTAGTTGAGCCGATTCTTCAAGCCTGGAAGCACGGGCCGCCGGACTTCCCAAACTACAAAGCCGGAACGTGGGGACCGAAGGAAGCTGACGAGATGTTAAGGCGCGATGGTCCATGGCGCGAGTGGGAGCAGACTTCGGATCTTAGTCATCATCGCGTGAAGTAGGACGGTACGCACGCCTCTGGCGTGCCGGCACGCGGGACGTGGGAAGTAAACGGTACGCACGCCTCTGGCGTGCTGGCACGCGGGACGCGTGGGTACCGATGTCACCCAGGTGGTACTGACTTCACATATCTTTGAGTGCGATTGGCGCGACGCCAGCCAGGTTTAGTATTGAATCTTTTCTCGTGACGCTCAACGCATTCCCAGCACAAGAAATGCAGTTTGCTGTCGGGCCCGATGGACTCGATCACGTGGTTGGTTATCCGGTCACAACGTTCGCAACGTCTTACTGTCGGTTGTTCGGCCATATCAGTTCTCCGGATTATGAAACATTCACTCACCGACATCCAGGACGCCTCGGTACGATAGTTCACCGTTGACTATGCGCGCAGCACTCGTGAACGGATGCTCTTCCGCCTTTGCCTCCCCCAGAATGTGAAGCACCGCAACGCCCCGCGCCTTTAAAAAATCCGCGATTAAGCTGCGGTGACATTTCCACCAGACGGCTTCGGCGCACATGATCGCGGTCCGGCTTTCTCTCGCCAACACGAGCAGCCCTTCAATTCCCTCGCGAAAATCCTGCGTCTCCATGTAATCCGCGTACCCGCGAAACATTTCGTTGCGCCAGGCCATATTGATTGAATCAGGTTTCGCGCGACGGCGGCCTCCAAGCTCGGGAGCGTGCCGGTAGGCGATTTCAACTCCCGCGAGCGACGCCGCCAGGTCCGGTTTATTGAATTGCGGGTAACGCCGCGACCCTGGATAGGTGCGGACATCGACCAACGCGCGAATGCGAAACGACTGGAGCGCTGCGACGAAGTCGTCAATGGGTCGGGTCGAATGGCCAATTGTCCAGACTGACAAATCTGAGTTCACCGGATTCATGTTTACGACCGTGCAACCAAAAGTATTCGTTTGAATTATAGGCTCTTGCGAAAAAGTTTCTTGACACGCTCCGAGACGCAGAGTATAAGCCGCGTGTCCCAAGGGCCTGCTGACGCGCTAACGCAGCGCGTTCTCACTAAACTGACGCGACATCGCCGCCCCCGTTTTCTAGCCGGTCGCGACGCCGCCTTTGCCCCCGGAGGTTGCTCGACAAAGTATCACTCGTCGACTACCGCTAAGGAGACGCAATGCTAAGCACACTCGACACAATCACCTCAATCGTCATTGTAATTCTGGTGCTCAGCCTCATCGTCCAGTCGATCCAATCTGTGATCAAGAAACTTCTGAAGCTGAAATCCAACGTGGTTTTCGATTCGATGCAGGATCTCTTCAAATACATCGACACCGAAAGGCTTGTCGGCAAGACCCCACAGCAGTTAGTCAATGAAGTGACTGAAGAGTTTAAGAAGCTGGGCCGGGTTTCACTCATCCGGAAGAACCCAATGCTCGATTCGATTGCCAAGGGTGATCTGCAAAAGATTCTCGAAAAACTTTATGGCGATAAGCTCAAGCCGCACATCGAAAACTGGTTCGACACCACAATGCAAGGTTTTGACGAGCGCTACACTCGTCACATGAAGACGGTGGCCCTGGTTATTTCTTTTCTCGTTGTTATCCTGCTTAACGCAAACTTCTTCAATATCTATACCAGGATTGCCAACAGCGAAAGTGTACGTGCCGAAATTTTGGCAAAGGGCCCTGAGATTGTGAAGCTCGCGGAAGCCGCAAACAAAGCCGCTGAAACCGCACAACCTACTCCACAACCCTCGCCCTCGCCGGCTCAAACCCCGCCCCCCACGGCAACGACGCCCGCTGATTCGGCCGCGGCTGCTACCAAGAGCCGGGAGGAGCTCGCAAACGAAATCAAGGCGTTGCGAGGTCTTGTAAAACAGTCCGAAGACTTGGGCCTCAGTCCCCTGACCCCGACGCACGCCAGGGACTTTTGGTATGGGACGGGTGGTTGGGAAAACCGCAACAGATTCACTGGTGGAATAAAGGTCCTGCTCGGTTGGACGATCATGGCTCTGTTGTTGAGCGTGGGCGCTCCGTTCTGGCAAGACACTTTGGAATCACTGTTCGGCGTTAAGAACCTACTCCGGAAAAAATCGGACACCAAGAACGTGGAGGATACCAAGGGCGGTCAGCCGAAAAGTGATTGACGGACGAGTGCCGTAGCCCGCTCGACGGTGAACCCGAACGAGAAGCGTTAGGAGGAACGGTCGAAGGATTGATGGAACTTGGTAGTTGTGCTGGCGTCGACAACGACGAACGGCATATCTGATAAAAAGGAAGGATGATTCGAGAAACGATCGGCGAGGGTCAACCGAAACCGTAGATGTAACGCAATCTTGGATATTCCCCCGGAGGTAGAGACATGGCAGTTGTGGAAAATGCAATTGTGCCGCCGAACGCTGCGGTATTCGTTGATGGGCAGGCAGGAGAGTTCCTGCTGTACAAATTGACCGCGCTTGGCGATACCCCGCTTTTCACTCTCGCTGACGATCGCGGGCGGACGATCATGACCTCTGAGGGGCTGCCGCCGCAGATGAATTACCAGAGACGGTGGCCGCTCAGTCCGGACGACGATCCGGTGCCTGCCGAGAGCGAGCACGCAATGGTCGGCTTGATGGCGCTGGTCACCAAGTACACCTATAAAGTTGAGCTTCACAACAAGGACGGCTCGCTAAAAGAGGTCATTATCAACAGCGAATACACCCGCGTCGCTCCTTTTGAGGATGACGACAAGTTCATGCGGAATCTGGGTGTGGCCTTTGCGAAGTAACTTGGAGGACTTATGAAAACTCACCGTCGCATATTCTGGATCTGTGTACTCGTGCTGCAATTCGCCGTCGTAGTTTCGGCACAATCTCCTACGTCGATCGATCAATTGCGCGATCAGATTCAAAAGCTTACGACCATTGCAAATGACCCGACCACCGATCCGGATGTCAGGAAGATCAACCAGGGGTTCCTGCTGGAACGCCGTAAACAGTTGGGCGCATTACTGCGTGAAAAGATGGCGACGCTGCAAAAGTATCAGAGCAAAGTCGCAGAAGTTCTGACTGACGCAGAAAAGCAAGCTCTCGCGCAATCAGTAAGTGACCTGCGGAATGAAATCGCCGCTTTGGAAAGCGGACACGTCGCAGCATCGGCTGGTAATGGCGATGCCCCGGCGCCATCGGCGAACCCAGCGGCGGCCGGCGCCCCGTCGATCGAAACTGCCTCGATCACTCGTCCGGCTCCCTTAGCGGTGGGGAATGGGACCAGTATCTCGCCTGGCCCAAATACGCTCGCCGCTACCGCGCCCGTTGCTACTGCGCCCGCCGCAACCGCGCCCGCTGCCCCTCCCCAGCAGCCCGACGATTTCAACAACTGGCTAAACGCCAGAATCGAAGAAAGAATCAAGGCTAATGCCCAGGCGAGGATTGATCAGAGGTCAAACGTAAACCAAACGGAAACGCCGGCGATAGCGAACAACTCCACTTCGCTGGTCGATCAGAGTTCGGCGTCTGATTTGGTCGGGCTCGGGTTAAACCTTGCGGGGTTGACGCAGGATAACAACAGCGGCAACAGCGACAAGCCATCAGCTACAGTAACGGCAACCGCCTACTCTCTGTACTCGATGTTCCGGGGCGAGCAACCTCTGGATCCCGCCTTCTACAACAAACATCGGGACTGGCGGCGACTATCTTTTACCCTCGGCTTTGAAAAAGGCCAGCTGAACGCGCAGGGCCAAACAACTGAAGACACCACAATCGCGGGCGCGAAGTATCTAATCTTCTCCGGGCGCGATGCGTCGAAGCATCAACGAGAATTAGGTACGGTGTATCAGTATCTAAAAGCCGCAGCTACGAACCTCGGCCAGCTTACCGCTGAGATAAAAAACGAGATTTTGTTCGGCAAGTTAAGAGATAGACTGCGAATTCCCGAGGCAGTGCGGGCGTTCGTCCAAGGCAAGTTAAGTGCTGGTTCCTTGAACGCGCAGCAAAGACAGGAATTCCAGGATCTACTTGATGAGCCAGTCGAATCGTGGTTCGACCCTGCAAAAATTGACGCAGCTCACCTCCAAGTGCGCGTGTTCGTTCGGAACGAGTATTTCAAGATGCCTGGATTTGCGTTGCTACAACAGGCGCTTGACGAAGAGGCGCTGAAGGAAATTGACGAACTCATTGACGCGCGACTCGACGCTTTTACTGGTTTGAATAATGCTGCGCGAAGGGCGATCGAACAAATCCGAAAAGCGCCGCAGTTTTCCCTCGCGTTCCAGTCCCGGCTCCAGAAACAGGAACCGGACGAGTACAAAGGGCAGGCGATTTTTGAGTATGGAATCCATGACCGTCTGAATCTGACATTGAACGGCAGCTTCCTTTACCGAAATTCGAGGTTCCTCGGCGCCGACACCCGCCGCGCACAATTCGCGGGACAACTGCAGTTTCAAATGACACCCGAAAAGAGTCTAGCCGGCCGAAGCCCGCTTTACTTGTTCCTGGCGTCCGAAGGCGATTGGGGCAATGGAATCAGCTCCATTTTTAAGGTTCAAGGGAAGGTTAAGATCCCACTTTTCGAAGGAGTCGATTTTCCAATCTCGCTGACGTACGCAAACCGCACGGAGTTGATCAATGAGCGAGACGTACGGGGTCAGTTCGGTTTCACGTTTGACACCGCAAAGTTGCTGAGAGCTTTTCTGTCGAAACGATAAGTCACGCGAGTTTCGCTTGCGCCCGACGCCCTCTGCGGAGTCATTTAAGTTAGGAGAACAAACATGCCAGTTTTAAAACTAGGTTCGTCGGGTCCTGACGTGCAGGCCCTGCAACAAAAACTCAAAGACCTCGGTTTCGATCCGAAAGGTGTGGACGGAAATTTCGATGCGGACACCGATAAAGCCGTGCGCGCGTTCCAACAGGCTAACGGATTGGGAGTAGACGGAAAGGTCGGACCGGGCACGCTAGCCGCTCTCGATGCGGCCGGAGGCGCGGCCGCGCCCAGCGGTGGTGAAGCAGCCGGCGGTTCGGCAAGCTCAGGCACTGCGGCAGCGACTGCTCCGGCAAACGCGCCCAATCTGAATCTGGCAGGACTTGCGGGAAAGTTACCCCAGGCGGTAATCGATCAGATCCCGGAGGCGGCTGCGAAGTTCGGTATCACGACCAATCTCCGTCTCGCGCATTTCCTCGCGCAGTGCGCTTTGGAATCCACCAACTTCACGGCCACGGTCGAAAACATGAATTACAGCGCCCAACGTCTGTTGCAGGTATTTCCAAAGTACTTCAAAAACGTAGACGTGAATGCTTACGCTCGCAATCCGCAGAAGATCGGCAGCAGGGTTTACGCCAACCGAATGGGCAACGGCGACGAAGCGTCGGGCGACGGCTTCAGGTATCGCGGCCGCGGCTATATCCAACTGACCGGCAGGAACAACTACCAAAGTTTTACGAATCACATTGGCGAGGACTGTGTGGCTAATCCCGACCTGGTAGCGACCAAGTATCCGCTTGCTTCCGCCGGGTTCTTCTTCAACTCAAACAACATTTGGGCGATCTGCGACCAGGGCGCAAATGATGCAATCGTGACGAAGGTAACCAAGGCCGTGAATGGCGGGACACACGGGTTGGCCGAGAGACAACAGAACTTCAATAAATTCCGCGCCGCTCTAGGCTCGTAGTCCGGTGCGCCGTCGCCAGACGTACTCGTCACCCACAACAATGAATAGCGCGCCAGCGTTTCTGGAACGACGCGCCCGCCAACGCGCATTTTCTCGATCGGAATTCTCTTTGCGCCGGTTAGCAAGAGTGGTTTTTGCGACAACTACCGTCCCGTTCTTCTCTTTAGTTGTCGCGCGCGAAAAAGACACATCAGCGGAGGTTCTCAATGTCCGACAAGTCTGAACACCCCTTACGCATCTACAACGTTCTCGAAGAAGAATATGAACTGTTGCATGGCGTTCCGGCGCCGCTTCCGAAAACCGAAAACGGGGATGGCGGCGCAGCAGAAAGCCGGCTCAAGAACATCATCAAGCATTTCCATCAGAAACAGCATACTGCGATTTGCCTATCCGGCGGCGGCATTCGCAGCGCGACCTTTGGTCTGGGAGTCCTTCAGGGGCTGGCACACAACGATTTGCTTCAAAAGTTCAGTTATCTGTCGACGGTTTCAGGCGGCGGTTACGTCGGTGGATGGCTTTCTGCCTGGATTCATCGTCACCCGCGTGGCATCGAGGGAGTTCAAGAAGATCTGCCCGGCGAACAACCGGAAAACGTCCTTCGGCCAGAAGCTGAGCCGATCTCACACCTGCGCAGTTACAGTAATTATTTAACGCCCCGTCTCGGGTTGTTGTCGGCAGACACGTGGACGCTGATCGCGCTCGTCATACGGAATCTGATTCTCAACTGGCTGGTGCTGATACCGCTAATGCTTGCGGCACTGGCTTTACCGCGGCTTTTTGTTTCTTTGAGTCAGTTGTCTCCGCAAGCAGAAGTGAGAATTGGAATTTTTGCGGTCGGGTTTATTTGCGGCGTGATCATGATCTCGTACGTCGCCATCAACCGGCCAAGTATCACCAAGCAACACTATGATCAAAGGACGTTTCTTAAGTGGTGCCTGGCGCCGATGCTGATTTCCGCGACGTGCTTTGCGTTGTACTGGGCATGGTTCAGCAAGGCTGATTCAATCAGGCTGGAACAAGCCCTTACTTTTCATTGGCTCGACAGCGTCGACGGTATCCCTCGTATTTTCGGCTTCATCGCATTCGGAGTTGCGCTGCATTTAACGGCTTGGTTTGCTTACACCGGGTTCGTGAGTCGATCGTGGAGTCTGGCGGCGAAGGAGTTCGTTGGGCTGGCGGTCAACGGAATATTGGGCGGGATCTTGGTGTGGGCTTTCGCGACGCGTGTGTTTCCAAATCCTGCCTCTTCGTCCAGTCTGCCTTCCGGGACTTCGAATATCGGTTGGAGATCGATATTCGACTCTGGCGACAGCTTGCTTAGCTTCGCTGTTTTCGGTGTTCCTGTCTATCTCATTGTCGTTTTCCTTGCGCTGACTTTTTTCGTCGGCATTGCGAGCAAGCAATCCGAAGACGAAGATCGCGAATGGTGGGCGCGGTACGGCGGGTGGATCCTTATCGCCGCCGTCGTCTGGGCGGTTGCCAGTTTTCTCGTGGTGCTCGGTCCGCCGCTCATGAGCTACGCCTGGTATGCAGTCTATCCCGCCGGCGGTGTCGTCGGCGTTGTCACGGCTCTGCTTGGGCGGAGCGGCAAGATGCCTGCCAAGGACCAGCCAGCCACCGGCGTCTCCAGCTTGATTATGCGTTACGCCCTGCCCTTAGGTGCGATTGCGTTTGCCGTGGTGTTTGTGGTGTTCCTTTCGCTCGGCACCAACTTCCTTCTCGATTTGTTGGCAAGAGTTTGGGTCAAGCTATGGCCGGCTACGGCTAACTGGGTCCATAGAATCGATAGCGCCTCCACTCTTGCTTCAAAGGCTTTTTTCCCTTCGACCAGAGAGACTCTCACTTTCATCTTTCTCACCGGCGGTTTGGGTTTCCTCATGGCGAAGCTTATTAACACAAACAAGTTTTCTCATCATGCGATGTATCGCGATCGGATCATTCGGGCGTATCTTGGCGCCTCGAACGCCGATCGGCATCCAAATCTTTTCACCGGTTTTGACAGCGCGGACAATCTGCTGATGCATGAATTGCGACCCGAATTCTTCCATACTGGAAGTTTCTCGGTACCCGTGGCCAACAGTTCTGTGACAGAGAATCGATTTAACGAGTTTCTAAGCAAGTTGCGCGATCCGAAACATCCAGCTTCGGAACATCTAAGAAAGAAACTATCCGCTGACACGCTCGCAAGACTAGAAAACTCAGTCCCGGGCAGCGATTCAGATCACCACGTCAAACTGCTGGGGCGCGCGATCATTAAAGAGTTAAACGAAATCCTCCTTCAACCCGAACCACCGCTGCCTGAAGCGGCTTTGGGGGCACCGAACGTCACCACCACGCAAAATCTCGTGAGCAATCCGGTTTTGCGAAACCGTAAACTTCTTGAAGAAGCATTTAAAGGGGACATTCGACCAGCATTGCTTCCACCGCATCGTCCGCTTCACATCATAAACATGACCCTGAATCTGGTGCGCGGCCAAAAATTGGCGTGGCAACAGCGAAAGGCAGAATCGTTTACAGTTTCGCCGCTGCACTGCGGCAGTTTTCAAATTCCTGCGGATAAGAACGACGACCCTATCTATGGCGCGTATCGTCGCACGAACGAATACGGAGGCAGCAAGGGAATGCACAAGGGTGGCATTAGTTTGGGAACGGCAATGGCGATTTCAGGCGCGGCCGTTAGTCCCAACATGGGCTACTACTCGTCACCAGTTGTGACTTTCCTGATGACGCTTCTGAACGTGCGGCTGGGATGGTGGCTTGGCAATCCCGGGCCGAGCGGGAGCCCGGACGTCTATCGTTTTGCTTATCCTAAGTCGGCGGCGAGGCCGATCATCGCCGAGGCTCTCGGGCAGACCGACGACAAGAGCGAATACATATACCTTTCGGACGGCGGACACTTCGAGAATCTCGGGCTTTACGAAATGGTTCTGCGCCGTTGTCGCTTTATCTTACTTAGCGATGCCGGCGGCGACCCCGAATTTCAATACAATGACCTCGGTAACGCAGTGCACAAGATCCGCACAGACTTTGGCATTCCAATCGATTTCGAAGAGGTGAAGATCCTGCCGCGAAAAGACAATAGGCGGGGGGCCTTCTGTGCGATTGGAACCATTCGTTATTCGAAAGTTGACGGCCCCATCGACAAAATTGACGCGGACGGAAATCCCGTTTTGGATGACAAGGGCAATGTGGTTCCGGCTCCGGCGCCGGACGGTACGATTGTTTACATCAAACCTGTGTTCTATGGCGACGAACCGCGGGACATATATCACTACGGAATTACTCACCCAACGTTTCCGCATGAATCAACGGGCGATCAATGGTTCAGCGAGGCCCAGTTCGAGAGTTATCGCAAGTTGGGTTCGCTCATGATTGATAGGATTTGCAGGTACGATATCCGGCAACCGGCCGACAGGGCTTTTGCCGATCGCGGTTTAATCGACTTTCTCGAGAAAGCGAAACTATCAGCCACTACTTAGTTTATCGACGCCACGGAAGCGTCAGCATGAAGCGGACAAGTCGCAGTCTCACCTGCGTACTGAATATCGTTCCAGCGTCTGTGGGAAAATGCGGACGCCTTCAGGCATTTTCGCCATCGGGATTTTGTTTGCGCCCGTGAGAATGTCGCGTGCGGTCATGCCGTAAACCTGCGCGTTGTTTTCGTTATCCGGCTGAATGACCACGCCTTTTAGTTCAAGCCCCGCAAACGCGCCTTTGCTGCGCGAGTAAGAAAGAATCTGCGCGTTCAACCTCAGATCCGTCGAAGCGCTGGCCGATCTTCCAACCGGGCCGGCGGCCGCGCTGCCCTCGCCGCCAATCTCTAACTTATTGCCGAGCAAGCTGCCGACGGCTTCTTCATTCATGAACAAGAGGACGTAGTCAGTTGACGAGGCGCCAATCTGCAAACCAATGCTGCCGCCGGTGAGATCAAAAAACGCCGGCGCGCTCCATCCGCCCGCGACGCGTCGGCTAATGACACCGGAGCCTCTGCGCCCGCCCACAATAAAACCGCCCTTCCAGACCCCGGGGAACACGGCGACGGCTTCGGCGCGCTGCAGCAGATCACGCGGAATCGATTTCTCGCGCGTCGCCATGATTTGATTGAAAACGCGGGCGGCGCGTTCGGACTGCCTGGCCGCGGCGAGAGCTTTCTTTGTGCTGCGTTCGCGGGTGGTTTGCGCCCCTGCGGTAATGGGAATCAGCAGGACGAGCAGCATCAGCCAGCGAATAATGAATCGTTGCATCTTTTCTCCTCGAGGACTTGCAAGCGAGACGCTTGCCTCCAGTCTTAACGGCGAACCGAGTACCTTGCCAACGTGCGCGGAAAGATCCGGACGCTCGCAGGCATCCCGGTCAGCTTCCATTGACGCGTTGGCGAAAGAACTCCGTCGGCTTTCATTCCATAAACCGGTTCGTTGTCGTTGTTGTCAGGCGAGATCACGACGCCCTTGATTTCCAGTCCGGCGAACAGTCCCTTGCTGCGCGAATAAGAAAGAATCTGCGCCTTCAACAGCACGTCAGTTGAAGCGGCGGCGGATCGGCCGACCGGTCCCGCAGCGGCGGTGCCTTCCCCGCCAATCTCAAATTTGTCCTGCATCAGACTGTCCACCGCGCCGGTGTTCATGAACAGCAGAACCACATAGGTCTTGGCGGCCCCGATTTGCAGACCAAAGCTGCCGCCATTCAGGTTATAAAATGCCGGGGGGCTCCATCCGCCCTTCACTCGCCGGCTGATGACACCGTGACCGGTGCGACCGCCGACAATAAAGCCCGCTTTCAACACTTCAAACACGGCGACAGCTTCCGCTTTGTCCAAAAGGTTCTGCGGAATCGCCTTGTCGGGCACATTCATGATTTCCGTGAAAGTGTTAGCCGCGGCTTGCGCCTCTTTTGCCGCTTTCGCGAGTTTGCTCGCCCTTCTGGATCGCGGTTGGGCAGACGCAATTAAGTTAACGCAAAGAACCGCGAGGACGACAACCACCGTGAGACGAAAAACCTTGATTGAGTGAAACATAACTCCCCTTTCTGTAATCACACCAAAACGGGGGACTCATGATGACGTTTGCTCACTTGTTCGGAGCATACTTATAATCGCTCGCTCTGACAAACGAGTGGCACAGACTTGTTAGTGTCCTTCTTTGCATGTCTTTGCGCCTTAGCGCCTTCGCGTGAACCAACCGCTCGTCAAATGGGCCATTTCACGCAAAGACGCAAAGTCGCAAAGGACCGCAAAGTCAGAATAAGGACATGCGGGCTTGCCGCGTGACTAGCGCTGGACGAACGCGTACCAACAAATGCCCATCGGCACTCCATTTCATGAACGGACGTTTGCGCTATGCGAGAGTCTCAACTATCGCGAGTGGTCGGGCTTTTACGCCGTCAGCGCGTACGAGACGCATCACGATCATGAGTACAACGCGATTCGAAATGCCGCCGCGCTGATCGACATCTCGCCCTTGTACAAGTATCGCGTCACCGGAAAAGATGCTACGCGCCTGGTTGATCGAATCATCACCCGCGACATGCGCAAGGTGTCCGTCGGCCAGGTGATTTACACACCCTGGTGCGACGAGTACGGCAAAGTGATCGACGACGGCACGGTTTCCCGCCTCGAAGAGAACGTCTACCGGTGGACCGCCGCTGATCCAAGTCTCCGCTGGTTCACGCAGAACGCGGCCGGACTCGATGTTCAGATCGAGGACATTTCCGAATCAGTCGCCGCGCTGGCTCTGCAAGGCCCAACTTCGGGCCGCCTCCTGAAATCGGTGGTAGAAAATGCTGATATTGAAAACTTGAAGTA
This sequence comes from Pyrinomonadaceae bacterium, assembly GCA_036374695.1. GTDB lineage: Bacteria > Acidobacteriota > Blastocatellia > Pyrinomonadales > Pyrinomonadaceae > UBA11740. Next base: position 10,094 of record DASUTF010000016.1, on the reverse strand, counting down.
CTTCCGTGTGACGAAAGGAACAATCGCGGGTGTCCCCGTCGAGGTTTCGCGCACCGGATACACCGGAGATCTCGGTTACGAAATCTGGCTGCCGGCAGAAGACGCGGTGAAGGTTTGGGACACGCTGATCAATCAGGGCAAGCCTTTCGACATTAAACCCACCGGCATGCTCGCGCTGGATGTCGCGCGGATCGAGGCGGGGCTTTTGCTTATCGACATCGACTTCAACAGCAGCAAGAAAGCGCTGATCGAAACGCAGAGATACTCACCGTTTGAGATGGGACTCGGCCGGCTGGTCAGTCTCGACAAGCAAAAGTTTGTCGGCCGGACGGCGTTGGTCGCCGAACAGAAGCGCGGGACGCCAAGGCACATCGTCGGTCTGGAGATTCACTGGCCTGAGGTCGAGACAATTTATGAGAAGGTTGGCCTGCCGCCGGCTGTCTCGCCGATCGCGTCGCGCGTGGCCGTTCCGGTTTACAGCAACGGAACCCAATTGGGTAAAGCGACTTCAACCACCTGGTCGCCCACATTGAAAAAGATGATTGCGCTGGCCACTCTGAAGAGCGACTTTTCGAAGATCGGTTCAAAAGTTGAAGTCGAAATCACGGTTGAAGCAGTGCGGCACCGAGTACCCGCCACGGTCACCAAGACGCCCTTCTACAATCCGAAGCATAAGATGGCGACGCCGGTAAATTAGTTCGAGTTTCGGGTTTCGGGTTTCGAATTAAAAAAGTCCGGCGACGCGAATGAACTAATTGTCGAGCTGCGAAGCAGCGGTCATAGCTAAGCCCAAGGCGAGGCTTTGCGAGCCTTGGGTGACCATGTTTTTAGATCAACCGAGCCCGCGAAGCGGGCGACAGAGATTTTTTGAAGGTCGGCAGTGCAGCTTCAAAGCCCGACAACTCAGCGCGCTTATCGGTCGCCGCTCCGCGGCTCCAAACGATTTGCGGGCACCGGTTACCCAAGGCTCGCAAAGCCTCGCCTTGGGCTTAACTACCTGCGCTGCTCCGCAGCTTGTTGCGTATTGTCGGCCACACGTTTCGTGATGACTGGGCGCCTACGCCACCTAAGACTTTTTGGGCAAACCCAGTCGCAGACAAGAGTCTCACTTGGCTAATGAGCGATTCTCTCAACAAACTCATCGACAGCTACGACCCGAGCGCTCCGCTTGAGCGCGCTTCCACCATTCCCGCGCCGTGGTACACAGACGAACGCGTCTTTGAACTCGAGCAGCAAACGGTCTTCAGCCGATCGTGGCAGGTCGCGGCCCGGGTCGATCAGCTTCATAAATCCGGTGACTACGTAACTACTGACATTGGTGACGAACCGGTCGTGGTGGTTCGCGGCAGCGACAATCAAATCCGCGCCTTCTTCAATGTGTGCCGGCATCACGCGGCGGCGGTGATGACTGAGCCCCACGGCAACGTGCCGCAGCTGCGGTGCCCGTACCACGGCTGGACGTACTCTCTGGAAGGCGAACTGAAAGGCACGCCTGATTTTAGCGGTGTCTGCGATTTCGATCGCGCCGGCAATGGTCTGATACCGGTTGAGGTCGCGGTTTGGGAGAGCTGGGTTTTTGTGCGAACCGCCGGCGGGCAATTTATCGGTACGCAGGCCGCTGGCCTGTTGAGCACGCCGGAGGCGTGCGTACCGATTTCCGCACAGAGACCGCAAGATAAGTCGATTGATGATTGGCTTGGCGCGCAGTTGGTGAATGAGCTCGGCGCGCTGGGACTTCGCAATCTTCACTGGTTCGAACGCCGCAAATACATCATCGACTGCAACTGGAAAGTCTTTGTCGATAACTATCTCGACGGCGGCTATCACGTGCCGCATCTGCATAAGGGGCTGGACAGCGTGCTCGACTACAGTAATTACACGATCGAGTGCGGCGCGCGGCATTGTCTGCAATCCAGCCCGATGGTTGCGACTGACCAGGCGGACGTCGCGGCCGCGCGCACAGGAGAGCGCGCGCTGTACTACTGGATTTATCCGAACTTCATGATCAACTGCTACGCCGGCGTGATGGACACCAACCTGGTGCGGCCAATCTCAGTGGATCGCACCGAAGTCATTTTCGATTTCTACTTCGCGGATGTTTCCGAAAGCGCGCGGGAAAAAAATCTGGCGAGCGTCGCCGTCGGCGATCGGATTCAGCAGGAAGACCTGGACATCTGCGCGTCCGTGCAGCGGGGATTGAAGTCGCGTGTTTATGATGCTGGGCGTTTGTCGGTTCGTCGGGAAGCCGGCGAACATCTCTTTCACCGGCTCCTGTACGCGGATTTAAAAGCAGCATGTTGACTGGAGCGCAAGCGTCCCGCTTGCCGCTTAGGCTGTTGACGTTCTATCGATGCAACCGAGACGGTTGCGCTCCAGTCAATAGTTGCTAACTGGCACCCGGGAGCTTCTTCAACGACTTGGTAATCGCATGGCGCAAAGAGTTTTCGTTCGCGGTCGGATCCCCGGTTATGAGCCCATCGGTATAGAGCAATACTTCACCAGTTCGCGCATCGACGATAGCAATATTGACCATCAAATACGCTGGCATACCTCCGACGAATAAACGAAACGCGGTTTTTCCGGATGTCTGCTTTTGACCCTTTCCACGGATGAAGACAATGGCGTCGGCGTTTTTGTCCAGGTTCAAGTTCAGGACTTCATCACCCATTGTAAAGCGGGCCTTCTTCACGTCGCTGCGCTTCTTCATGATCTTGGGCAGTAGGTCATCGTAACGAGACTGAATGTCCGCGACATTGTATTTCTGCTGAGAGTCGCCGTCGCCGGTGACGGACACTGGCCCATTCAGGGTTGCCACCTGCTTTTTCGACAAGGCATCGGAAACCATTTTCGCAACTCGCTCACTTACCGCTTCGGACTCAGCCGCCATGCCTTCGGGGCCCTTCATGCTGTCCCTGACAATGTCGACTTTGGCGGGCAGCACAACCACATTGCGAATGGTGGTTTCTTTCTTGACGATCTTCGGGTGCAGGAACTGGGCGCGTGCCGCTGATGGCAAAACCGCCGCGGTAATTATCAGCGCCGCCATAATAACGGCGGTTCGCAACTTGTTCAGGTTGAGGACTGAGGGGTACGAAATCATTTAAGTTCTCCTTAAGGCTTCAATTCGTCTTAAAATTCGTTCGCGATCAAACGCAGTGGGCGCCAGCTCGACGTATTTTTCATAAGCCGTGACGGCCTCTGTAGTTCGACCCAACTTCTCATAGAGCATGCCGAGCCCGCGATGCGCAGCCGGGACCGGCGCGTGCAAACCCAACGAACGCAAATACAACTCTTCGGCCTTTTGTTGATGGTTTTTCCAGTTCTCCTGGCCGCCCGGTGTCGCCAACAGTTCGCGCTCGAGTTCTTCGGCAGTGCGCTTCTCTCGTTTCTTCGCGGCGTCTTTCTTGGCGCTGTTCGTTAGTTCTCTTGCGGTTAACTGCGGTGAGCGCGGGCCGAGCGTGCGATAGGCTTCCGCCAACAGGAAAACGTTTTCCGCTGAGTCAGGATCGAAGTCCGCCAGCCGCTGGGCAAAGAAGACGGCCGATCGAAACCGGGCCGCATTAATGGCCAACTGAACGTTGTGCCGCATCACCGGTTGCATCTTCCGGAAGTACGCGACCTTCTCGCGATTCAATTCCATCTGAGGGGTCACTTTATCGGCCCGTGAACCCAGATAGGATGTGAGGTACCTGACGCGCTCCTGCAACTCCGGATGATCGTTGTAGAAGAGTTTGATCTGCTCGCCTTCAATATCTTGGCTGAGCAGCTTCATGACGTTAATGGCTTCCTCAGGTGGATACTCGGCCGAGATCATCATGTCCACCGCGCGGTGATCGGCTTCGCGTTCCGAGTCGCGACTGTAGCCCGCAATCATGGACATCACGATGAAAGGCGAGATCGCGGCGGCAAGACTAATGGCCGTGCCGACCATTCCGGGCGTAACTGAGCCGACGATCGCGATGACATTCATCGTCAGGAACTTTTTCCGGTTGCTGCGGTTCTGCATGTAGGTATGGCGCCGCATCACGTGCGTTAGTTCATGCGCGATAATGGCCGCGAGTTGCGACTCGTTATCGACCAGCGCCAGCAGGCCAGTGGTGACATAGATCGAGCCGTTCGGCAGCGCGAAGGCGTTCGGCTCAGGGTCACGCAACGCGCGAAACTTCCAGTTGACGTTTTCGAGGACGAGGCCCGCGGGAATGAGTGAGCTGCCGACGCGGAATAGGTAAGCATTGGCCGCCTCGTCTTCCAACACTAACCCGTCCCTTTCGAACCGGCGATCGAGCAGATTCACCTGCTCGAGCACTTCAAGATCGACATTACCGAACTTGAATTCTTCGCGAACCGGAGGGGCCGTCGCTTCAACCGGGGCCTGCTTTTTCTGAGCAAAGTTGAGGGGGACAATCGAAGTAAACGCGACACAAAAGCACAGTGCCGCAACGATCACATTTCTCTTCCTGCAAGTATTCATTTGAGGGACCTCCAGCGTCCTTTCAGAGGTCGGGGTGCGTAACCGAAACTTTCGTCGAATCTGCTGTTGTAGTCAAGCCAAAGTTGGGCCGATCGGAGGAAGCGAAGTGGTCGGCGAGGCGGGGCAATAACCCGACCGTCAGGAAGGGCTCCAATACGTAACTTGATTGAGCCCTCTCAAACGGGTCGCGCTAGTGCCCCGAACCGGCGTCACACACTTACACACCACACAAACCTATTGAGCTAAACCACGCGCTGTGATAATTGAGACTCCCAAATGAGTGCCCTTCCAATCATCATTGGCGCGCTGTGCGTCATCGCCATCGCTTATCGCTATTATTCAGCGTTCATCGCCGCCAGGGTTCTGGCGCTGGATGATGCGCGCCCGGTGCCGTCAGAGACGATGTACGACGGCCATAACTATTACCCAACGAACAAGTGGGTCTTGTTCGGCCATCACTTTGCCGCGATTTCCGGCGCCGGGCCGCTGATTGGGCCGGTGCTGGCCGCACAATTCGGATATCTGCCGGGACTGCTGTGGCTGGTAATCGGCGTCTGCCTCGGCGGCGCGGTCCACGACTTCATGATTCTGGTCGCCAGCATCAGGCGCAACGGAAAGTCGCTGGCTGAGATCGCGCGGACTGAAATCAGCGGCTTGTCAGGTTTTGTCGCGGGGCTTGCGATTCTCTTCATCGTCGTAATTGCCCTGGCCGGACTCGGGCTGGTGGTAGTAAACGCTCTGGCCGAATCGCCATGGGGCACCTTCACGGTCGGCTTCACGATTCCGCTTGCCTTGTTCATGGGGCTTTACATGTACAAATTCCGCAAAGGAAAGATTACGGAAGCGACCATCATCGGCGTCATCGGACTGCTGTTCGCAGTGTGGCTGGGCGGAGAAATTGCTGAGTCGTCGTGGGCGGCAACCTTCACGCTCTCGCCGAACAAGGTAATTGTGATCATGGCGGCGTACGGTTTCATCGCTTCCGTGCTGCCGGTGTGGATGCTGCTCTGCCCGCGCGATTACCTTTCTTCGTATCTGAAAATCGGGACCGTCGCGTTCCTGATCATCGGTGTGATTGTGGTTGCGCCCACCCTGCAGATGCCCGCCATCACGCCGTTCGTCTCCGGCGGCGGGCCGATCGTCGCCGGCAAAGTTTATCCATTCGTGTTCATCACCATTGCCTGCGGCGCCATCAGCGGTTTTCATGCGCTGATTTCTTCGGGCACGACACCCAAGATGATCGCGAAGGAAACCGACGCGCGCATGATTGGCTATGGCAGCATGCTTATGGAGGGCACCGTCGGCGTGGTGGCCTTGATTGCCGCGACGTCTCTGTTTCCCGGAGATTACTTCGCCATTAACTCAGCCCAGCGCACCGAAATTGAGCGCGCGAAGTACGTGCGGATGGTCGATCAGCGCACTCAGGAAGGATTCAACCTTCAGCCTCAGGAATTGGATCGGCTGGAAGCAGAGTCAGGCGAGAAGGTGCGCGGACGCACGGGCGGCGCGGTGACGCTGGCCCTCGGCATCGCAAAGATCTTCGACGGCATACCCGGCCTTGGCGGGCTGATGAAGTATTGGTATCACTTTGCGATCATGTTCGAGGCGCTTTTCATCCTCACGACCATCGATACGGGTACACGCGTGGCCCGGTTCCTTGTCGGCGAGTTCGGCGGGCGGTTTTATCGCAAGCTGGAACAGCCAAACTGGCTGCCGGGATCGATTGCCACCAGCGCCATTGTCGTCACTGCGTGGGCGGCATTTATCTGGACGGGATCGATCTCAACGATCTGGCCGATGTTCGGCATCGCCAATCAACTACTTGCCGCAGTCGCTTTGTGCGTCGCGACCACCGTCATCATCAACATGGGCAAAGCGCGCTACGCCTGGGTGACACTTGTGCCGTTGTCGTTTGTCGGCAGCACGACGCTGGTGGCGGGCTATCAATCGATCCGCGACATCTTCTGGCCGCAGGCGCAGAACCCTCTGACTTCGACGCAAGGCTACATCAACACTTCGCTGACGGCACTGATCATGACCGCGGCCGTGATCGTGCTGGCCGATTCAATTCGAAAGTGGATTGGCGGACGGAGAACACCGCAGTTTGCCGGGCAGCCCACGGTCGCCGAAACTTAGTATCCCGTTCTTGCGACCTCTGATAGAGTAACCGCGTGTCATGGGGCCTTGAGGATGACCAGAACCACCCTAACGTTAATACTGGTTTCCACTATCGCAACGATTTGGTTTGCGGGCTCGCTCAGCGGAGCTGCCCCAGCCGGTGCTAACCTGTCACAGCCGGCGCCGGTTCCCTCGCCTTCGCCCATCCAATTAGTCCTCGAAGAGGGAGGTCCAACCTCAGATCAGGTGGCCGCAGTGGACGCCACATTGTATTCAAGAGATCCATTTCTCGCCCACAATCCCGAGAACACCTTGAATGGAACGGCCAATCCCAACACCCGCATTGGGATTTTTGTGGTTAATCTCGTGCTGGGTCCTGGCGAAAGTCCGTCCGACGTAATGGTCAATCTGATCGACAGCGAAAACAGCCATTACGATGTTCCTGCCCAGGCTGTCCTTCCCGTGCCCGGGTTTAGTTTTACTGAAGTCGTTTTCAGACTGCCAAACGATATCGCGCCGGGCGAGTGCCAGGTCCAAGTGAAGTGGCATGACCAAGTCACGAACACAGGAAAGTTAAGGATTAGACGGCCTAAACCCGTAGTTACATTCTCGCCAGTCGTTACAATCTCGGGGATTCCAGTGCACCGTCCGATCTACTTACCTGACAACTGTCCGGTCGAATTTAAGATAACCAATACCGGACCGAAGTGGAGCATTCTGGATTATGTGGTCGCCGACGATGGCGCGTTGGGAGGATTTCTCAACGTCGAGCATTCCAGCGGCTCTTTACCATCGGGAGCCATGGCAACCGTCCGCGTTTCAGTCAAGCCGGAGTTTAATACGCCCAGCCAGACTGGGTCGACGTTCGTCTTGAATGTCTACACGCCTGGAGCGTCAAACTTCGTCAAGGTCCAGATTTTTTTCCCAATTAGGGAAGCCGGTAATATCCAGCAAGAGCTAGTTGGGGGATGGTCTGGCTTATGGTCGGGAACGAGTTTTGGCCCAAACGCCCCTGGGCAACCTTCACCAACCGCAGCGATCGGCGGGAATTGGGTTCTCAGTCTTCAGGCGGTTGACGTAGCGCACCAAACTGCCGCAGGAACATTGACGTGGACCGGAAAAGACATCTATTGGACATCGACCACACTATCGGATGGTACTTTCGTAGCGACACCCCATGATTTCATTCCCAACCGCACGATCCAGTTCGACGCGTCGAATACTACGTTAACCTATGCCGGCTTTGCTGGTTGTAATCATGGCCATCGATTCCATCTGACAATCGACGGAGCCAAGGGCGCGCCAAACCCCAGTGATAAGTTTTATGGCCCTTGGTTTAGTGTCGAGTTAAACACGGACTTAGGGACGGCAATAAGCACTGGCAATGGGTTCCTCACACATCCATACAATCCTGCGACCTTTGCCACGGGCCTCAGTAACGGAAACGTCACCGGAGCGAAATCCCCTTAATCGAACCGGTCACTGTCCGCACTTCCTTCAACGGACTACTAGCACTCGATGTGTCCAATTGCGTAAGGAAGGCGTCCGCGGTTGGACACCTCCCTAACAAATCGGCAATAATACGCCTTTAATCAGCAGGCATTTTTCTCGCCTATCGCCCAAACGAAAAGGAAGGATTTTTTTGATCGTGAAATCGATGTCGAACTTTGTCGCGGCGCAGCGCCGCCGAATCATCAGCTTTTTATTCGCAATTGTTGCTTTTTCCGTCGCGGCGCCGAGCGCATTCGCACAGTCGCACGGCGGCGGTGAGGCGGCCCTCAAGCTGCCCGACCTCTCAAGCGTTTCGTTCCGTGGAATCGACGGACATCGGCTGCTGCTCATTGGCATCGTGTTTTGTTTTCTCGGCCTGTTGTTCGGACTCTGGATTTACATTCAGTTGAAGAATCTGCCCGTGCATCGCTCGATGCGGGAAATCTCTGAGCTGATTTACGAGACATGCAAGACGTATCTGATCACGCAGGGCAAATTCATCATGTTGCTCTGGGTTTTCATCGCCGCCATCGTCATTGCCTACTTTGGCATCCTGCGGCCGGTTCCGGATCACCCGATATATGTGACGGTTCCGATCATTCTGCTTTTCAGTCTCATCGGCATTGCCGGCAGTTACGGTGTCGCCTGGTTCGGCATCCGCGTTAACACATTTGCGAATTCGCGCACTGCGTTCGCAAGTCTCGAAGGTAAGCCCTTTCCGATCTATGCAATTCCTCTAAAGGCCGGCATGAGCATCGGCATGCTGCTGATCAGCGTCGAGCTGCTCATCATGCTTTTCATTCTGCTGTTTGTGCCGGGCGACTACGCCGGCGCGTGCTTCATCGGCTTCGCAATCGGCGAGTCGTTGGGCGCAGCGGCGTTAAGAATTGCCGGCGGCATCTTCACCAAGATTGCCGACATCGGTTCTGATCTGATGAAGATCGTCTTCAAGATCAAGGAAGACGACGCACGTAACCCGGGCGTAATCGCCGACTGTACGGGTGACAACGCGGGCGACTCAGTCGGGCCGAGTGCCGACGGTTTCGAAACTTACGGCGTCACGGGCGTCGCGCTGATTACCTTTATTCTGCTGGCAGTGCCGAGTCCGACGGCCCAGGTGCAGCTGCTCGTCTGGATTTTCGTGATGCGCATCATGATGCTGGTCTCGAGCGCGGTGTCTTATTTCGTCAACGAAGCGATCGCGAAAGCCCGATACGGTAATGCGGGCGACATGAACTTCGAAAAGCCTTTGACGACGCTGGTGTGGCTCACCTCGATCGTTTCGATCGTGCTGACCTACATCGTTTCGTTCCTGATGGTTCCGGATCTGGGCGGCGATACAAGTCTCTGGTGGAAACTCGCGACCATCATTTCGTGCGGCACCCTGGCCGGCGCCGTGATTCCCGAACTCGTCAAGATCTTCACTTCGACCAGCTCGCGGCACGTGCAGGAAGTCGTGACTTCTTCCCGTGAAGGCGGGCCGTCGCTGAACATTCTGTCAGGCCTGGTTGCGGGAAATTTTTCAGCGTTCTGGCTCGGCATCAGTATCGTGGGCTTGATGGCCATCGCCTTTATCTTCAGCACGTTTGGTCTGGATGCGTTGATGGCTGCGCCGGCGGTCTTCGCGTTCGGCCTGGTGGCTTTCGGCTTCCTTGGCATGGGGCCGGTGACGATCGCCGTCGATTCTTACGGACCGGTGACGGACAACGCCCAGTCGGTTTACGAACTGTCGCTGATCGAACAGCAGCCGAACATTGTTGAAGAGCTGAAGAACGAGCACAACATAACGGTCGCGTTCGCACGGGCCAAGCACCTGCTCGAAGAAAACGACGGCGCGGGCAATACCTTTAAGGCGACCGCGAAGCCTGTACTGATCGGCACGGCGGTCGTCGGCGCGACGACGATGATTTTCTCGATCATCGTCGAGCTGACGGAAAAGCTGACCGTGAACGTCGACAAACTCGGTTTGCTCCATCCGCCGTTCCTGCTCGGTCTCGTGACTGGCGGCGCGTTG
>DASUTF010000015.1:0-3508 GCA_036374695.1 Pyrinomonadaceae bacterium | reverse complement strand
CAGATCGAGCACCGCCGTCGCCGTCGTGGGAATCACATTCCGCGCCAGCGAGCCGACGTCGCCACTGCTCATGCCGTTGATGTTCAATGACGGTTCGTTGATCAATTCGAGCAGGCTCTTCCCTTTTCCTTCCGTTTTCGCCAGCCCGAGCTGCGCTCGCAATTGATCGTCGTAAGCCGGCGCTTCCGCAATCGCGCGTCGTTCGGCTTCGCCCAGCGGTTCGACGCCGTCGTACCAGCCGTCAATCTTCACCCGGCCGTTTTCATCTTTCATCGTCGCCAGCAGACGCGCCAGCGTCATGGCTGGATTGGGCGCCCAATTACCGTAGTGCCCGCTGTGCAAAGGCCGCGTGGCGCCGTACACCGTCACATCGACGTTCACATCTCCGCGCACACCAAAGACAACCTGCTTGCGACCAGACTGGTGCACCGGCCCGTCACAAATGATCCACGCGTCAGCCTGAAGTAGGTCTTTATGCAGGTCGAGCATTTCGCCGAGATGCGGCGAGCCGGCTTCTTCTTCCCCTTCAAAAAAGAATTTGATGTTCACCGACGGCTTGAGCCCGCTCGCTTTCAAAGCATCGAACGCGATCAGAATTGCCATCACACCGGCTTTGTCATCCGAAGCTGAGCGCGCATACAAACGCCACTCCGGATTGATCTCGCCGCGCGCGGGCAGCGTCGTCACTTTGCCGCCCTTTTCCAAGGCCGCGGTGCGCCAGGTCGGTTGCCACGGCGGCGACGCGGTCCAGGCTTTCGGATCGACCGGCTGCCCGTCGTAGTGCGCGTACACGACAATCGTCTGAGTCGCGCCCGGAATCTTCCATTCGCCGTAAACCGCCGGCGGCGACCCTTTCGATTTCGTTTCGAGCAGACGCGGATTCAGTCCGCGGCGCTGCATCATCTCAATGATGAATTGCGCACTGCGCCGGACGTTTATTCGATCGGAAGCGACGTTGGGGATAGAAAGGAACCGGGTGAACTCGGCGAGAATCTGTCGCTCGTGCGCGCGGCGATAGTCGCGAACTGTAGATTGTCCCAGACTCACCGGGCAGCACACTGCGATCAATATCAGCCACAGATAAACACGGATCGACACAGATAGAAACGACAAGGCTCCGGTGCGTTCAGTTCTGATTGATCTGTGTAAATCGGTGTTCATCTGTGGCTGAATGTCGCAGGCCCCGCGTTAGTTCGCCCCGCCAATCTGGTACCGCTCGCGCAAAACGCCCATGTGATGCCGCGCGTGACCCACCATTATGTAGGCCAACGCGCGCACCGACACGGGCGCGCCATTTGCAATTCCCACTCGCGACCATGCCGTCTCATCCAGGGTTCGCAGCATGGCGATATTTGAAAGCCGCACCAGACGGAACTCGCTCAGGAGATCTTCCAGCTCGACGTGTTCGTACGGCGCGTTCGGCATGTATTCGTCCTGGTCAAAGCCCGGCAGGTCCTGCGTCTCGCCTCGAGCAATACACAGCACGCGATAACCAAAGACGCGTTCACCGTCGATCAGGTGTCCGACGATTTGCCGAATGGTCCATTTGCCTTCGGCATACGCATAGGTTTCGCGCTCAGGCGGCACGCGATCAAGCAACACATCGAGCGCGTCGATCTGCGAGCGCATCGCGGGCAGAATGTCGTCTTCAGTCGCGTGCGATACGTAACTTTGATAATACGGCGCGTATTCAGTTTCGTTGGGCCGGCTCATGTAACACCTCTTTTTCCGAAATCACCATCGGGATAACGAGTAGTCTCCTGATTTCGGTTTTCTCTGCGCAGTCTCTGCGACTTCCGCGTCTTTGCGGTGAATAAGTCTTCAAGAACACTCACCGCCGAGCCGCAGAGGACGCAGAGGGGGCGCAGAGAATTTCAAAATTAGGACCCCTGGGATGACGAGCGGGCTGGTAATCCATCTTCCGCAAATCAACTTACCGGGCTTCGCCATAGTCAGGAACGCGCATGATATTGCGACTTTATAAGCCTTGCAACGCAAAAGAACTAAGCGACGCCATCCGCGCGACGGATGCGTTCAGCCATTGTGAATTAATGCATCGTTTGCTAACCCTTCTCGCTCTCGTTCTCGTTACGTTCACGTGTGCGCAAGCTCAACGAACAAAGCCGCGCGTCAACGCCACCGATAATGATCGAGTTGCCGCCACCCGCGCGATCGCCGCCTTGAGTCAGCTCGACAATGACGTAATTGTGTATCGCTCGTTAGGCGAGTTCGAAGCGGGCCGCAAGCTCGCGACCGCATCGCTCGCCACTTTTCAAGCGCATCTGCGCGAAGCGACCGGCGAAGTAGAATCTATCCTGCCTCGGCTAACCGACGCCCGATTGAAAAGCTCAATCAGCAACGCGCTTGCATCGTATCGCGATGGTGCGTACTGGTGGGAAAAAATCTATCAGCCACGCGTCATTCACGTTTCCGAGTTTCGATCGAACGATAATGATGTAACTCCGAGCGCCTCGTTCTTTCACGCAAACCTGCCTTACACAGTCGCCATTCACTGGCGGCAAGCCAACAAACACCTGCAGCGCGCTGTGCGGCACGTCCGATGACTTCGGTACGCATGCGCTGGCATGCTGCGCTAAAGGCCTGCGGCCGATCCTGAATTACGATTCGTGGATTTGTTTGATGGCCTGAGCACTCGAACTCAGCGCACCCTGCATCCATGAAGGCAATAACGAAAGGTGCTCGCCGGCGAAGTGAATTCGCCCCTCCGGCTGCGCGAACAGCAGCAAGCTGCCGACGCCCGCAAACGCCCATGCGCCGCGTGCCCACTCGTCTTCGTTCCAACATTTCGATGTGCCGGTCTCGAAGTTTTCGCGCACCCCGGGCAAAAGCGAATCGAGTTGCTTGATAGTCGAATCGATTCGCTGGCTCTCTTTCATCGCCGCAATCGGCTCGGCCGTGCCCGGGCGCGCGTAAGTCATCACGATGCCGCGCTGTCCCGGCTGGTTCCACGTCGGCTGCCACACCTCCACACCTTCCTTCGTCAGACCGAATCCGCTCAAGCCAACTTCTTCCCACGAACGCTTCTTCGTTTGCAGGTAAACTCGCGAAACGTTCTCGTAGTTCAGCTCGTTGATTGCTTTAATTTTTTTCTCATCAAAGTTCGCGGGAAACTGAATCTTTCGCAGCACCGAAAACGGCGCGGTGCACAGGATGCGATCAGCGGTCAGCGTTTCTGCCTTGCCGTCTTGCACGACGATAGCGCGAGCGCTTGTCTCATCCTGCTGAATGCGGACAACCGGCGAGTTGTAATGAATCGTGTTGGCCAGCCGCTCGGCAAAGGCCCTGGGCAAGAGATCGTTGCCGCCTTTTATTTTCGACATCCGCGCAGGTGCACCGCCGAGTTCGCTCCCAAAAGTCTTGCCCAGCTCTTTGGTGAAGTCGCCGATCTTCACGCGCTTCATGCCTCGGCCATCCGCCATCAATGCCGACAACTGCGACGGGTACATCGGCTCGAGCGGAAGTCCGAACAGCTTCACGTACTTCAAAA
>DASUTF010000014.1:0-5160 GCA_036374695.1 Pyrinomonadaceae bacterium | reverse complement strand
GGCGAATAAGAATCGAGATATACGGGCCTGTCTTCACGGCCTTTGACGAGCAGATAAGCGACTTGATTGTGATAAAGCGGCGGCTTGACGACGCCAATCATCGGCACCGCCTCCAGATCCAATTCGCGCATCGCCGTGGCGGCCGCGTTCAATTGCGCCTTGCCGCCGTCGATCATGATTAGATCGGGAAGCGGCTTTTGTTCGTCGCGCACGCGGCGATACCGACGCAAAACGGCTTCGTGCATGGAAGCGAAGTCGTCTGCGCCTTGCTTCCAACGAATTTTGAATTTGCGATATTCGCTGCGGTTCATTTTGCCGTTTTCACTGACCACCATGCCCGCGACATTCTCCGAACCCTGAATGTGCGACACGTCAAATGATTCAATGCGCGCGGGGAATCTCGGCAGCTCGAGCGTCTCCTGCATTTCTTCGAGGACACGCTTCATGTCCGGCTTCAACACGCGAAAGCGCTGCTCAAACGCGAGCTTCGCGTTCTTTTCGACCAAATCGATCATGTCGCGCTTCTCGCCGCGCTGCGGCGCGAGAATGTGAACGCGCCGGCCTTTCCGTTCGCTGAGGGCGCGCTCGAGCAGTTCGCGATCTTCGAAATTGATCGGGACATGAATCTCGCGCGGCAGCAAGGAAAGATTCACGTCGTGTGTTTGCAGGTCTGCGGCGGGAATGCTCGGCCCCCGTTCGGCGGCGCTGTAATACTGCGACAGCACCTCGCTGAGAAACTCAGCCGGGTTGAAATCCTCTTCCGGCAGGTCTTCCCAGAAAAATTCTCGCCGGCCAACGATGTCGCCCTCGCGCATTGTGAACAGTTGCAGCGCGAGCCGCTTGCCCTCGCGATAATAGCCAAAGATGTCTATGTCGCTTTCCGAAGTCGTCGCCATCTTCTGTTGCTCGGAAAGCTTGATGACCGTTTTCCGCAGATCGCGATACTTGGCAGCGATTTCATAGCGCATCGCTTCGGACGCGTGCATCATGCGCGCTTCAAGTTTGTCCGCCAGTTCCGTGTTGCGGCCTTCGAGCAGCATGCGCACGTCACGCACGGCTTCCTGATACTCTTCCGGCGTGCACAAGCCTTTCACGCACGGCCCCAGGCAGCGTTTGATGTGATATTCGAGACACGGGCGCGGCGCTTTGCCGTCAATCTCGATGTCGCACGTGCGCAGTTGAAACGTCCGATTGATCAGATCGATTGTCCGGCGCGCCATCGAGGCCGGCAGAAACGGCCCGAAGTAAAGGGCGCCGTCGTTTTGAATCCGTCGCGTGATCACGCATTTGGGAAACGGCTCGTTGACGGTGAGCTTCAGGTGCGGGTAAGACTTGTCGTCTTTGAGCTTGTAGTTGAAATACGGCTGGTGCTTCTTGACGAGTGAAGCTTCCAGGATGAAAGCTTCGACTTCGTTGTCCGTCACGATGACTTCGACGTCGGCGATCTGGTAGACGAGCTCTTCAGTCTTGATGCCGTAGCTAAATTCGCCGCGGCGCCCGGCCTGAAAATACGAGCGCACACGGTTGCGCAGGTTTTTGGCCTTGCCAATATAGATCACTTTTCCGGCGGCGTCTTTGTACAGGTAAACGCCCGGAGACCGGGGAATTTCTTTGAGCTTTTCGTCGAGAGTCACGCGCTAATTAGCCACTAGAGCCGGCGGAAGCCACAGATAAACACGGATCGACACAGATAAGAATTCAAACAATCTGCGTAAATCTGTGTTCATCTGTGGCCGATTCCTCGACTGTCTGCTGTGGCAAACTTCCTTTTCAATTTATGATAGCCGATTGATTAACTGACGTGCGAATCCCTTTACAGATTGCAGACGAACGTGAATTTGATGCCGTCGGCTTCGGCCTGAACGCCGTCGATCATTTGATCGTTGTCCCGGAATATCCGCAGTTCGACACGAAGATCAGATTAACGGAACACAAAGAATCTGCGGGCGGGCAGACCGCGACGGCAATGGTGGCGTTGCAGCGGCTCGGGATGAAGACGGCGTATGCGGGCAGGTTTGGTTCTGATGACGCGGGAAGGTTTGGTCGCGAGTCGCTGGTTGCCGAAGGCGTCAACATCGATCACGCTGAAACGATTGAGGGCGCGACGAATCAGATCGCCTTCATCATCATCGACGGACGTTCCGGAGAGCGGACAATCATTTGGGATCGCGACGAACGTCTTTCCTACGCTTCGCACGAAGCGCCGATCGAACTAGCAGCACGTGGCCGCGTGCTGCACATCGATGCGCACGATCCGATCGCCTGTGTAGCCATGGCGCGTGCAGCTCACCATTCCGGCGCGATCGTCACCGCCGACATCGATAACATCTACGAAGGCCTGCCGGAATTGCTTCCGCTGATCGATGTGTTGATTACCTCTTCAGAATTTCCGCATCGATTGACCGGTATCGGCGAGTTACGCGCGGCGCTAGTGGAAATCAAATCCCGATACGGTTCCCCGATTGTCGGCGCAACGCTCGGCAGGCGCGGTGCCATCGTCCTGTGCGAAGGAAAATTCATCGAATCGCCGGCGTTCGCAGTCCCGGGCGGCTGTCGCGACACGACGGGCGCCGGCGATGCTTTTCACGCCGGATTCATTTACGGGATGTTGCGCGGTCAAGATGTCGAAGCGTGCCTGAAGATTGGAAATGCTGTCGCGGCTTTGAAGTGTCGCGCGTTGGGTGGGCGCCTGGCCCTGCCGGATGAAGGTGAGTTGCGCGAATTTCTGTCTTAGGAGCGCAGGCATCTTGCCTGCGGTTCGCCAGCATCTTGCTCGCTGTCTACCGGCATGATGCGGGTGACCCGCACGCAGGATGCGTGCGCTCCTTTTACCCACCCGCTACCGCAGGCGGTTCTGACAAGACATACTCTCGGCCATACATCCGCGCAAAGTACATCGCGACCAGGAACGCTGCGAACTGAATCGCGGCGGCGGTCCAGAAGGTGCGAAAAATCGACGAATCGCTCATGTGGTGCGGCAGCCGATCGACGCCGACGTAGGTGATAGTGCTGTAAATCAGAAACGCTGCGATTGACGGACCGACGGCGCGCGCGAGGCTCGCGACTGATTGAGTAACGCCCAGCACCACTCCCTGTTCGCTTGCGCTCGCGCTTTTCGACGCGAGACTGGCGAGCGACGGAGCGTTCAAGGCGTTGCCCACTGAGTTGATGGCGCCCGTTATGAGAATCCCCAGCAGGCCCGCCGCCGGACCGATGAAAGGAATGGCGAGCAGACTCCCGCTGAACATAAGCGTTCCCGCCACCACCAGCTTCGCCTCGCCGAAGCGCTTCACCAGTTTTCCGATCAGCGCGCCCTGAATTAACGCCGAGATGATACCCACGAACGCGAATATCCAGCCGCTGTGAAATGCGTCATAACCAAGCCGGAAGACCATGAACAGCGTGAACACGGCCGTCAGGATCGAGAACGCGACAATCGACAAAAAATAGATGGTCAGCACCAGACGGAGGCGCGGGTTCTTGAATGCGTTGATTACTTGAGTCCAACTGCGGCCGGTGGCGGCGGAGGCGCGCGCGGGATGATCGGGCGTCACTGTTTCCGGCAAAGTGAAATAAAGCAGCACGGCATTCGCGAGAGCGAGCGCGCCGGCGAACAGAAACGGAACGTGAATTCCCCAGCGGCTCATTACGCCGCCAATCGCGGGACCAAACACAAACCCCAGACCGAACGCCGCGCCGATCAGTCCCATTCCCCTGGCGCGGTTCTCCGGCGTCGTGACGTCGGCGATGTAGGCTTGTGCGGTTGAAATATTTCCCCCGGAAATGCCGTCGATGATTCTGCCGAGAAACAGCATCCACAGCGTCGTCGCAAAACCCATGACGAAAAAACCGATACTTGTTCCCAGCAGGCTGATCAGCAGGACCGGTCGTCGCCCATATTTATCTGACAGGCGTCCCAGCACCGGTGAGAAAATCAATTGCATCACCGAGTAGGAGGCGAACAGCAGGCCAACTCCGCGCGGCGTCGCTCCAAATCGCGTGCCTTCGGCGTAGTACGGCAGCACGGGAATGACGATCCCGAACCCGACCAGGTCGATAAAAACGGTGATGAAGATTACGAGGAGCGGCGAGCGCTTCATAATTAGTGAATCGTAAATCGTAAATGGTAAATAGACGTTACTGTGGTTACGCTCATTCCATTCACGATTTACTATTTACGATTTACTGTTTCTATCGGCGACTGATCATCTTGTCGGCGGACGCCTGACCACCGCCGGCGATCAGGAGCGCCAAAGCCATCCCGACCAGCGCCAGGCTGTACTCGATGCCCATACTCGACATGAAGAAGCCTTTGCTCCAGTGCACCCCGAGCATCGCCGTCAGCATGACGCAGAAGATGAGAAAAGCTCCGACCCGCGTAAACAAACCGAGCAGAACCAGAACTCCGCCGAGCAGTTCAGCGATTGCCGCCGCGCCCATCCAAAGCCATGCCGGTCGCATAAATGAATACGGAGCCGGAAAATTTATGAACGCCCGGAGCCCCGGCCCCTCCCAGGAGCCGAACACCTTTTGCGCGCCGTGGGCGATAAAGATAACTCCCAAAGCGAGTCGCAAAGGCAGCATGGCCCACGTAGCTGAGGTCACAGTCAGTTTACGAAGCATGACTTTCGCCTTTCCGGAAGATTCGATTGTGTGGAACTGCCCGCAAACTATAAATCTGTTTTGGTGACGTGGCTAGTGAGGGGATCTTCGTCCCTTGACGCTGCTGCTGTCCCGATTTGAAATTCCCTGCGGCTTGCTCCGCGTTCTCGGCGTCTCTGTGGTGAGTTTTTCCCCGGACTATCCACCGCGGAGTCTTAGAGATCGCAGAGTCTCAGAACTGAAATAGGGCGCTACCAGGCTGCGCGCTCGGTAGCGCTTCGTAGTAAGATGCGCCGCCGAATCCATGCTTATGCACCGACAGTCCAAGACAATCAGAACCGCGTTACTTTTTGCCGCCGCTTTGATCTTGCTGGGTGGCCCAGACGCGGGGTCCGCACAGCGGGGCGCGCGCCCAACTGTTGAGACGGTTCAGTTTCACAGCACGCTGGTCGGCAAGACACTTCCATACAACGTTGTGTTGCCGGGGGACTACCGCGCATCACGGGTAACTCGCTATCCGGTTCTTTACCTGCTCCACGGATTGACCGGTCATTACTC
>DASUTF010000013.1:0-2880 GCA_036374695.1 Pyrinomonadaceae bacterium | reverse complement strand
AGCGAAGTGAAGAACGTCGCCGGCGTCATCTTCAAAGCGTGCGTCATCGATGGCCGGCCGACGTTGAAAGCTTCAAATTCATTGGACAAGACGACGCTTCCTGGCCGGCTGCAAGTTTTCCGCGGGATCGACGCAGACGGAAACTACGTCGCCGATGTCACCGCGCTGGATGATGAAGAGATCGAAATTCCCGGAGCTGCTCGGGTCGAGCGACTGGTGCAACCGTTCTGGGAAAATGGCCAGCACGAACCCATCCCTTCGATCGAAAAACAGAAAGCGTTTGTGGCCGATCAGATGGTTCGTTTCCGCGACTTGGGTAACTATCCGCGCACTTTGAGCGATCGTTTGACGAAGTTGCGTGACGATCTGACGGCGCAGATGCGCGCAGACAATTCCGGCTGGGAAGAAATTCTGAAACTGCCGGAACAGATGCCGGAAGAACTGATCAATTCGAAGTAGTGACGACCGTGTCAGTACCGGGAGCGGTAGCGACCGGATCGAGAATCAGCGATGACCGTGCGATCCCGTCGCAACCGCTCCGGGTACTGACACGATGCGTCGCGAACATAAAGTAAATTGACAACCTCCGAAATCGCGTGTTAAAAGTCACTTCCGACCTGTTTTAGAAATTGCATTTCTCGTGAGCGTGTCGTTCAATCATCGCGCGCCCGTGGCCGCCAATAAATGGTTAGCCCGAAGCGTTGCTACCTCAGAGTGTACTGAGTTGTATGGCAGAGGAAGGTAAACCCCCAGAGTCTGGAGCACCGACGGACGCACCTGCCGACGCAGCGCCGCAGACGGACGCGCGCGCTAACCCGCCTTCTTCAATTTCAGCCGACGCCGAAAAAGACGCGCAGGTAGAAGCCGCGAAAGCGCGCGTAGTTGCCGCGAAGGAAGCCGCGCAGAAAGCCGCTCCGGCGGCCCCCGGCGCACCGAAACCTCCCGTTAAGAAAAAAGAAGAAGGACCGAAGCCGTCTGATGCTTCGAATCATCCGCTGGTCAAAAGACTAAGCGAGAAGTGCGCGGACGCGGTCACCGAAGCAACTGAGTTTCTCGGCCAGTTGTCGATTCGCATTGAACGCTCACGGATCGTTGAAGTCTGCAACGTTTTGAAGACAGATGCGGAGACGCCTTTTGACTATCTTTCGGACTTGACCTGCGTTCACTGGCCGGACAACCGGGAAGCGCCGATGGAAGTCGTCTACCAACTGTACTCGATTTCGAAAAACGAACGCGTGCGGCTGAAAGTCGCGACGAATGGCGCAGGCGTGGAAAGCGTGACCAGCGTGTGGCCGGCCGCCGACTGGCCCGAACGCGAAGTTTACGATCTGTTCGGCGTAGTCTTTCACAATCATCCGGACTTGCGACGCATCCTGCTGCCGCCGGATTGGGACGGGCATCCTTTGCGAAAAGACTACCCGCTGGAATTTATTGAGAACGCGTGGACTGAGCGCCATCTGCCTGAGTTCACAGACGTGCAGCGTGAACAGGTTGAGCAGCGGCGGACTTACGGGCTCGAGATTTTGTCCGTTCCGCAGGAGCGTGAAGTGCGAGAGATCTTCCGCGGCGGCAAAGAAGTGATGCCGAAAGACAAGTGAGCAGTGAGCAGTGGGCAGTGAACAGTAAGCAGTGTCACTACCGGGAGCGGACCCGGGGTCCCCGCGCGGGCATCCCGCGTGGGGTGGTGTTTGCGACCGGATCAAGAGTCAAGATTGAATGTAGATCCCGTCGCTACCGCCACGGGTACTGACACGAACGTACAATGAGTCCAAAAGAAATAGCCGCCCATTACGAAGCCAAAGTTTTCGACTCGCCTGAGGCGGCGTCGACGGCGGGTTTCGTCCTGACGGAAACGCACGCGCCGCGAAACGTCTGGAATAAGGCTAGTGCCGCGCAGTCATTGATATTGAAGCTACGTGACAAAAAAGAGGCAGGGGAAATTAAGGAGATCGGAATAGTCATCGAGCCCTGGAAAGTGACAGGGTGTTATTTACCGAACGAGGCGCAACAAGCATCGACTTGAGTCTTTGCGTGACTTTTGCATCTTTGCGTCTTAGCGTGAAAGTCATTCTCAGATGAAGATTCACGCGAAGACGCCAAGGCGCAAAGCGACGCAAAGAAAACAAACGTTCCAATATGCATCAGGTAGAAATCGCCACAACTCGGGAATCGCTGCTTGACGCGCCAGAGATGACGCTCAACATGGGTCCGCAGCACCCCAGCACGCACGGGGTGTTGCGCGTGATTCTCAAGCTCGATGGCGAGACGGTCATCGATCTCGATTGCGACATCGGCTATCTGCATCGCGGCATGGAGAAAATTGCCGAGAACCGCATGTACACGATGATCGCGCCGTATTGGGATCGGCTGGATTACATCGCCGCGGTTTCCAACGGCCTGGTATGGGTTGAGACGGTCGAGCAGATGATGGGACTCGATGTCCCGCCGCGGGCGCATTACCTTCGCACCATCCTGACTGAGTTGAATCGGATCGCGTCGCACCTGCTGTGGCTCGGCACGCATGCGCTCGACATTGGCGCCGTCACGATCCTGTTGTGGGCGTTTCGCGAACGCGAAGAGATCCTGAAAATTTTCGAGCGCCAATTCGGCGCGCGTTTGACTTGTCACGCATGGCGCGTCGGGGGAATGCCGAACGACGCTTACGACGATTTCGAAGCAGACGTGCGGCAGTTTATCGGCAATATCTCAGGACGGCTGGACGAGTACGAAACGGTCCTCTCGGAGAATCGAATCTGGTTGAGCCGCACCGTGGGCATCGGCGTGATTTCCGGAGCAGACGCGATCGCAATCGGCCTTTCGGGTCCGGCCTTGCGTGGTTCCGGCGTCGCCTGGGACATTCGCAAGTCGCGACCCTACGCT
>DASUTF010000012.1:0-28727 GCA_036374695.1 Pyrinomonadaceae bacterium | reverse complement strand
CATTGTGCGCGATGGAGAAACCGTCGTGGCTGTTCTAAACAATGACTTAACCACAAAGCAGACGAAGCAGGGCGACCGTTTCACGATGACCGTGCGTGAACCTGGTGAATACCAGGGCGCAGTTATCGAAGGCACAGTCAGTAGCGTTACACAGAGCGGAAGATTGACTGGTCGCTCAGGGATGACCCTTAACTTCGATACGATCCGGCTGCGCAACGGTCAGACCTACAAGTTCGGCGGCATTCTCACGAGTGTTCGCACGCCGAAAGGCGACACCGTCAAGGTTGATAACGAAGGAACTGCGCAAGGCGACAAACAGACAACGCAAACAGTCACTCGCGCGGGCATCGGTACAGCCATCGGCGCCATCATCGGGGCCGTTGCGGGCGGCGGAAAAGGCGCGGCGATTGGCGGCATTATTGGCGCCGTCGGCGGAGCCGGGTCGGTTTACGTGCAGGGTAAAGACAATCTTGAGCTTCCGACCGGCACAGAACTGACTATTCGGTCGAGTGCTCCCGGCCGGTAACCGTAACTACCGAAGGGCATGCCGGCTGGATCTCAAGGAGCAGTGCCGGAATCCCTCACCATGCCCTTCAAAACGAGTTGCGTCTTGGCAGCTCGGTGACACTTCATTGATAGAAAGGTGGTTCAGATCATGCAGTACAACAATGTGCAGCAGTTGGCCCTGGAGAACAACAATTTTCGGAAGGTCCTCTTCACGAACGAACATTCACAAGTCGTCTTGATGAGCGTTCTTCCGGGTGACGACATTGGTCGCGAAGTTCACGAGGATGTTGACCAGGTGCTGGTTTTCGTCAAAGGGGCGGGAGAGGCCGTGGTAGGAAAAGATAAACATAATATCGGCCCGGGCGATATGTTTGTAGTGCCGGCCGGAGTCGAACATGATTTTATCAACACCGGCAGTGAAGCCCTTAAATTGTTCACCGTGTATTCGCCCCCGGAACATCCCGATGGCGTTGTGCAGGTGACCAAGGCGGATGCTGAGGCGCACTAACTTCGTGAGGACGAACTGCTAACTATGCGGATGATAGAGATAGTTATTGGGGTGGCCTTGCTGGGTGGCTCTGCCTGGACGGCGATCAAGACGTATAAATCGCGCGGTACATCAGCGTGGTTCATCCTGGTGCTCGCGATGTTTCTTGCAGCCCTGGGTTTGTTTTTCCTCTTTGGTGCTTTCACCGCGGTCGTTCGAGAATTCAGGATAAGTGGAACCTGGATCAAGTGACTTCACCAATTGGGAAAACCGGTTGGTGTCAGGTGCAGGACGGGGGTTGAATCGAGGGTAATTACGACGGCCCGCCAATGCCTTCGGAACGTTCTTGAGGTTGAGCCACTTGCCCTCCGAGCATCTCGGGCTCGCGTGTCTTCTTTTTTTTCAGAACTGACAGATGATCGGCCAGGCGCAAATGTCTGAGCATCGATCGTTTTTTCTGCTGGTGCTTCTCCATCCGCCGCAGAATGTCGTCCAGGGCCTGTACGGCTTCGAGAATGTAAGGTCCCTTGTTCAGCATCACGCACTCAGCGCGCTCGCCCATCGCCGCATCAGTAATCTCCGCGCGTGAGGGAATGCCGTTCTTTGCCAGGCTTTCCAAAACCTGAGTGGCCCAAATAACCGGCATATGGGCCGCCTCACAGATCCACAGGATTTCTTCCTGGACTTCAGCCATGCGTTCCCAGCCGCACTCAACCGCGAGATCTCCGCGCGCAATCATCACTCCCGCGGCGGGACTACGCATTACTGCCAGCAAGAGGTTTGCCAACTCATCAAACGCCCGGCGCGTTTCAATCTTCAAAACGATGCCCATTTGTTTGCCGCCGAGCAGCGCCAGGTTCTTTTGTAACTCCTGCACATCCGAAGCGTTTCTCACAAATGAATAACCAACCATGTCGGCGTGCCTGGCGATGAACTGGAGATCGTCCAGATCCTTTTCGGTTAAAGCCGGAAGACTGAGGGTGCTTTGGGGAAGGTTGATGCCCTTGTCAGATCGCAGCTTGCTCCCGTTAGGTCGCGCATGAGTAATCTTCACCTCAATTGAATCAGCGCCGGCGCTCGTGATGACACCGCCGATCGCTCCGTCGTCGAACCAGATTTCTTCTTCGGCTTTGACGTCGGCGAATATCTCAGGCAGCGTGAGCGAAATGTGGGGCAGGCTAATTAGCGTTCCCTGGTTGTCATAGACTGCGGGTTCGCCCGGGATCGGTGCCTTGGTCAATACAAGGGTCTGGCCCGGCTTCAGCAGAATGTGTTGCTCGGTAGGTGGTAGTTTTCCCACTCGGCCGGGAAACGGTCTTAACGGTTGGTTGGATCGGGAAAGGTGCAAAAGCGTTCCGGACGCCATGTACGTTGTTTGCTCGGATTCGGCCCACCAGCCTCCGGTGCCGGGTTCCATGATTGTCATTGAGCGCGCCGACCCGCGTGCGTCGAAAAACCTCAACACATCGCCCCGCTGAAGTTCGTCCAAACCCTTACCTTTGATCGGCAGGCAGGCTTCGGCAGAGGCGGACGAGGCGACCGGGTTGCGCGCGGCGGTGAGCCAGATCCGGGCGGGGCTTTTAATCACCCCGTAGAGATTCCGGCGCGGGCGCCATTTGATGACTGCTGGTCCAGGTTTCATCGGCCCCGTGCGCAGCTTTGGCCCGGCAAGATCCATGAGCACACGGCAATCCCTTCCAGTTTCTGTGACGCCGCGGCGCAGGTTGTGGATCATTCTTGACCACTCGTCCACGTCGCCATAGGCGCAGTTGATGCGCATGCAATTCATCCCGTTCAACAACAACTTGCGAACAAATTGATAATCGTCGGCAGATTCGGCCGGCATGGTCACCATGATCCGCACCAGCCGGTGCGGCGGCCTCGGTCCCAGCAGTTTTTCGGTATGCGCTTCGAGCAGGTTAAAGCCGTCCTGGTAGGTTAAAGCGCCGTTTGATTCCAGAGGTTTGTGATTGTTCGACAACCGGCGCAAGTTCGCTTCGATCGCATCAACGTTTGCTCTCACATGCGACTCTGCCCGGCCCAGGGAGGAGAGCCCGTTTGCCGCCAGCCTTTCCTGAATCGGGCGCAGGTCGTGTCGTCGCAAGGCAAGGTAATGAAGCAGGTTTTTTGCGCTCTCGCCATGAGCATCATGCAAGTCAAAGTTGTCGGACAAAGCGGCTGATTCCAACTCCAGCATTTCCAGACGAATCGCCCCTAACTGCTCTATTAATTCATCGAGGTGATGATCGTTACCGTTCGGCTCAGCCGCGCTGTTGTTTTGAACCATAGAGATCCCCACTGAGCCGATGAAGAGCAACGCCTATGCCCGTTCTATGGGCAGGCTCTATTTTCTCGGATTGCGGAAATTACTTCCGTTGGGCCGCTGTCGGTGGTTGAAAATGAGTGCGCACACCGCGAGTTTCCACGCAGGAGAGTGCGCAGCTTTCCTCACAAAAATCGGACCAGGCAGCCCTGGAAAATGAATTTCTTTATAGAGTTTTAGCGGCATACCCGTTGCGATCCGGCAGTTTGAATACCTCAGGGAAAGCTCGGTGGATGGTGCTTAGTGTGCAACCACGAACCGGATGCCAACAATGCGGTAACAGTAAGGAGACAAACATGAAAGTCAAAGAAGTGATGACTCCGGATGCCAAAGCGATTTGGCTCACGGAGAGTTTGGCCG
The DNA here is from genome assembly GCA_036374695.1 of Pyrinomonadaceae bacterium. Lineage (GTDB taxonomy): Bacteria > Acidobacteriota > Blastocatellia > Pyrinomonadales > Pyrinomonadaceae > UBA11740. The sequence continues at coordinate 25,050 of DASUTF010000012.1, read as the reverse complement.
AGGCGGCGAAAACCATGTGGGAAAACGATTGCGGAGTTCTGCCAATCATCAAGGACGGACGGAAGGTGATTGGCATGATTACGGATCGAGACATCTGCATGGCAACCGCGATGAGGGATAAGAACCCATCGAGCATTTCTGTTGAAGAAGTGATGAATGCGACCGTCTATGCGGCCGAGCCGGAAGAAGACGTAGAGCAAGCGCTCCAGACGATGCGCGAACACCAGATTCGCCGTTTGCCTGTGCTCAATCTTGAGGGCGAACTGCAAGGCATCGTGTCGATGAACGACATAGTGCTGAAGGCAAAAGGGAATGGGAAGAAGCCCCAGATTGACTACGGTGATGTCGTCAAGACGTACCAGGCCATCTGTGAACATCCGTTGCCGATGGTGCAGGGCGCCACGGCAACCTAGTTCAGGTTCGCACTGTTGTGCTTAGACATTCGAGACGGCGTGGACGCCGGTCCGAGGAGGTTAGTTATGTTTCCAAAACGTAGTGACAAAGAACTTGAACGGGACGTGGGGCACGAGCTGAGATGGGATTCGCGCATTGGCGAAACGACCATCAACGTCCGGGTGCGCGATGGTGTTGCTACCCTAACCGGCATCGTAACGAGCTACGCCAAGAAAGTCGCCGCCCAGGAGGCCGCGCATCGTGTGATGGGCGTCCTGGATGTGGCTAACGACATTGAGGTCAAACCAGCAAGTGGATCTGCGCGGAGAGACACGGAGATCGCCGCCGCTGTCCGGAACGCCCTTGAATGGGACGCCCTGGTGCCCAATGACCAAATCCTATCCACGGTTAGCGATGGGTGGGTCACGTTGGAAGGCAACGTGAATTATTGGCGCGAGCGCGAAGATGCAGAGCGGGCAATCCTGCGTCTTTCAGGGGTGATCGGCGTAATCAACAAGATCACGATTCAAAAGCGTGACGTCGATCCGAAAGAGCTCCGTGTAAAAATCGAGTCTGCCCTTGAACGGCGTGCTGATCGTGAAGCAGAACGGTTGCGCGTTGATATTCACGACGGCGCAGTGGATTTGTGGGGCCGGGTTCATTCGTGGCAGGAGAAGCGAGCGGTGCTGGGCTCGATAAGCCACGCGCCCGGCGTTTCCAGAGTAGTGGATCACCTGCGGGTTGATCCCTACTTCTAATCAGCTAATCGCAATTATCAGGTGGAGGAAAAGGAGATGAAGAACAAAGAGAAAAAAGCGTTGGAGCTGGCGCGAAAGACCCCGGAGTCTAACCCCTTCGGCATGATGCGCCGCTTTACAGAAGATATGGAACGGATGTTCGACGACTTCAGGGGATTCCGTTTCCCCAATTTCTTTGACCAGGAGCTTTTCCCGTTCGCTGGCGAGGAGAAAGAGTTCGACTGGATGCCCAAGATCGAGATGCTCAAAACCAATGGTGACCTGATGGTCAAAGCCGAGCTCCCCGGTCTCACGAAGGATGACGTAAAAGTCGAACTGACGGACGACGCGCTAACCATCTCAGGAGAGCGCAAAGAAGAAAAAGAAGAAAAGCGCGAGGGCTTCTATCGCACTGAGCGGAACTACGGCCGGTTCTTCCGACAAATTCCATTGCCGGAAGGCGCCGTGACCGACAAGGCAAACGCGACTTTCCGTAACGGCGTGCTGGAAGTGACGGTCCCCGTCACCAAGAGCGAGTCAAATGTTCGGAAGTTGGAAATCAAGGAAGAACCTCAGAAGAAAATGACGGCGGCTGCGTAGCCGTGAAGTTGAGGCGGGCCGACCCTGTCACGGGGCTGGCCCGCTTTCGACCAATGACATTCTGTCGTCAACGGCGGTGGTCATGTGGATGTTCCCGGGATGTCAAAACCACGCGAACTGCGAAGGGTGCAGCCTGCAGGCGTGCTGTCCCGTGGTGTTCGATCGACGACTTCACGAACTCGAAAGAAAACAGCAGGAGGAAATCGCGCGTAGCCGGGAGTGGCGCGAGCACGGGACCATCCTGAACTTGAATAGTCCAGCGCATCAGCAGTTTCAGTCCGAGGTGATTGGAAGATAAAGGGATATCAAGTCTCGGGTTTTGTTTTTCCGGAGCAGGCCGGACTTCTTATTAGAAGATTGGCGCGGGAGATATTTCAATGCATTTACATACCGACAGTGAGACCGAGCAGTGGGTCTTAAAAGAGTTGAGCTTGAACAAGCAGTTACATTCGCGCGAAATCTGCGTTCTCGCTCGCGATGGGGTGGTAACACTGCAGGGCAGCACGCCAAGCTATGGCGACAGCCTGGCCGCTGAAGAGGCGACACGCGGCGCGCCCGGTGTGGTATCCGTACTGAATGAGATAAGGGTAAGAATGCCGGCCGGCTTAGTCGCAGAGCGCTCCGCGATTTCTGCACTCGTCGCCCCACGTAGTGCCCATCTCCAGGCGCAACACCAATCTCAATGAACCCGTTCAACTGGAGAAAAGAATTTCATCTTGATCGGTCGCGAGAAATAGCCGCCGTGTTGATAAGCCATGGATGGGATTATCTTCGGAACAACGGCCCTCGCTCTATTGAGAAATCTTTAGTTCGTAGCGAGAAAGCACAAAGCAAACCCGAGCGCCTGCGATCCGCGCTTGAAGAGCTGGGAACTACATTCATTAAGCTCGGCCAGATCCTTTCTACCCGCGCGGACCTCCTGCCGCCTGATTATCTGGCGGAGCTAACGAAGCTGCAGGACGCCGCCGCGCCGGTTCAGTTTTCAGATATCCGGACGACGCTGGTGGCCGAGTTAGGTCAACCCCTCGAGAATACCTTTTTCCATTTCGACCCTGCGCCGCTTGCTTCTGCTTCGATCGGCCAGGCACATCTGGCCCGCTTGCCTGATGGAACTGAGGTCGTCGTCAAGGTTCGTCGGCCGGGCGTCGTCGAACAAGTCAATGAAGATTTGGAAATACTGAAAGAGTTGGCGGCGACAGCTGGCCGCCACTGGGAATTTGCTGACCGCTACGATCTGGTTGGGCTGGTTGATGAGTTCTCGCAGACTCTGCGCAACGAACTCGATTACATCCGGGAAGGCCACAATGCGGAGCGCTTCGCGGCGAATTTTGCCGGCGATCCGTCGATTCACGTTCCGCGCGTGTTTTGGGAAACCACTACGTCGCGCGTACTGACGCTCGAGAGAATCCGAGGCGTCAAGATTAACGATCTCGCCGGCCTTGATGCGCAAGGAACCGATCGTCGTTGGCTCGCGAACTACGCCACCAACGTCGTGCTGAAGATGGTGTGCGAGGATGGCTTCTTTCATGCCGATCCGCACCCCGGCAATTTCTTCATTGAGCAAAACGGCGCGATTGGCCTGATCGATTTCGGGATGATCGGAGTTCTTGATACGCGGACGCAGGAACGTCTCGCCGACTTACTGGTTGCTATCAATCATCAGGAGGCGGATCGACTGGTAGATGTGCTCCTGGATTTGGGAGTCACCAGAAAGCGAATTGATCGTGCGTTGTTGCGCCGCGATATCGCGCACCTGCTCGAAACGTATTGGGGTTTGCCGTTAGGCGAATTGAAGGTGACTGCCCTGCTGAATGATGTTTTTGCGGTGATGCGCCAACACCACCTGCATCTGCCGACGAACTTGGCGCTCCTGCTCAAGACCGTAATCATGATCGAAGGATTAGGTGTGAATCTGGATCCGGACTTTCATTTTACGACCACGCTTAAACCTTACAGTGAGCAGCTTGTGCTGCGGCAATACTCTCCGCTCCGCTGGGTTCGCGGTCTCGGTCGTGCCGGATTGGATTTTGCGAGACTGGGAGCAGAAATGCCGCAGCAACTACGCAGAATCATGAGTGCGGCTGAAGATGGGAACTTTCAGATTGGCATGCATCCGCAAGGTTTTGATCCAATCATTAACCGCCTGGAGAAAATCGCCAATCGAATCGTCCTCGGCGTTATCGCGGCTGCGTTCATCAACGGGCTCGCGGTACTGGTTTCAGTCTACAAGCCACCGGGTTGGGAGCGTTGGGGATGGGCCGTCTTCGCATTTGGATTCCTGTGTGCGCTCTTGTTAGGAATTTATTTAGCGTTGAGCATCCTGCGTCCCAAGCCGAATTGATCATCGCTGCAGCCATGCTTACGCCGTCGCATGTGATTAGGAAGAAGCGTGCGACAAGATTAAAAGGCGTCGCCACGAACCTGGTTGGGTGGGCCGCCGCCGTAGTGATGTTCGCGAGATTCCCGATGCACACCGTTAGCGGCGCGGCTTCATCGTGCTAGTGCTCGTTTTTGATCTCCGCGAGTGTCGCCAGCGCTGAAACCTCGCGAACGTGTCGAACCTCAAGCCTGACTCCCCGGCCCTCCGCATATTTCGGCGCTGATTCGATTGCTTTCATAACGCTCCTGGGGAGCTTACGCCCGTGCGCTGCTGCGACAGCTTTTTCGCCCAACGCGAATGAGACGAGGAAGTGATCCTCGCGCGGTGTCATGTAGAGGATGACTCGGTCGTTGCACTTCAAGCGAAGGCCCCAACCGGTACTGGTGCTGGTGAATCCCCAAACCTGCGACAGTGGGACGATCCGATCAGAGACAAGTTCAATCAGCTGCACCCAGGCTGTATGTGCCTTGCCCAGAACGAACCGGAGATCCTTGTCTGTTGGTTGATGGGTCTTGTCGGCGAACGCACTGAGGGCCACGGGAATTCACTCCAATCTTCTTCGGCGCCGTGTGGTGTTTTACTTCGCCGCTTCCGCAGGCTTTACGCACCTATAGGCTAAGTACGCCGGGGCGAAACGCTTGGGCCGCGGCCAGACCTTACCATCGTAGACAATGATGTAAGCCTTCTCGTCATCGATTTCCGTGGCTGTCCACCAGTAAATCACCTGTGAGTGGACGTTCCAGAGCGGTGATTCTTTGTCAGGGCGAACCTGGTAAGTCGCCGCTTTGGTCTGCCCGTCCCAGATTCCGCCGCTGTTAACGCCGTGACGCGACATCGAGCGCACCGCTTCTTCCACCGTTGGCAATCGCCATACGTTCCGCGGGCTTTCAGCTAATGTCCCGGCATCTTCCGACAGGTGCCGGCAGCGTCTGAGTGCCTCATGCCAGGTAACTCCTTCACGAGGCCAGCCGATACCGTCGGGCGCCCACAAAAGCCGGACTCCGTTGCCCTGCACCAGGCGAGTCTGTAAGTTGCCATCGTCAACGCGCCCCGCGATGCGCACGACAGGTTCTACGCCACAGACGACGAGAGCGAGGGCGGGCAGTCCTGCGGCGAGGAGGTACGCGGCCCGGCGCGGCTGCGGTCGGCCAAACCAGTAGAGCGTTCCGAGTATGAGCATCGGCCCGATAACAAATAGCATCGCTACTCTGTCCTTCAAATCGAAGAGCAGCAGGAACAAAAGGAGTCCGGCGACCACGTGAGCCACGCTGCCGATGCGGGGGAAAGCGATGGCCAGGACAGTCAGCGACACGAAGATTATTACCGGGCTGAGATACTGGACGAACATCAGCCCGAGGTTCAAGAGGAGCGAGCTATGAAACCAACCTTCATGAAAGTTCTCGATGATTCCCCAAATCGCCCAGAAGCTGGCAATTGAGGTGGATAAGGCGACGGCCAACCAACCCAGAACTCTCCGCTTCGTCCAACGACCGCTTTGGGACGTATCACGAGTGTCATTATCGTCAATAGTCATAACGCGAAGCGGTTTAGTTTAACTACATGCCTGGAGCACTCTGCGATGCAGGGCTAACTAACCAGGTAGAGGCGCGCGCGCTTCGATTTCGCCGCGCGATCAATAAGAAGCTGGTTACCCCTGCGACTACCAATCCGAAATCTTCTTTCATTCCCATAGACAACGCGGCTGACAAGCCAATCAGCGACCAAAGCAAGGGAATGACCATGAGGTAAAGAGGAACATTGCGCCTGGTCCAGAGAAACATACCGAAGGTAAAGATGGTGGCCGGACAAGGGACACCGAATGTCGGAGCCATCGGATATCTATGCCCAAACTTATAACTGAGGACGGGATAAATGAGGAGAGCATAAATAAAAAAAAGCATGCCGATGATTTCGTATGAAGTGCGAGAAAAGCCAAACAACAAATTTCTTTTCCACACGCCTGCGTAAATGAAGAGACATGACTGGAAGATGAAAAGCCCTCCAAAGATGTACGCTGCGCCGTTTACCCGGCTGAAGAAGATCAAGTGATAGACAATGCCGCTCCAAAGCCAAAGAACGGACAACAAACAGGCAATGCTCCGACTGAAATCCGAGGAGCGTTGCAGCGCCAGACCGATTGCGGATAAAGCAAATGCGTAAAGAACAATTTGTGCGGGCCACACGGCCACGTTGTACCGAGCGAATACATCAAGAAACTGCTCTGCGGTGAAAGGAATCATGACCATCCAAAGGGCGCAACCGTCATGCCCTAAGAGACCGCCCGACAATCGATACTAAACTCATCAATTTTCGCTTAAAGCTGAGAAAACTTACGCAGGAAACTGCGCGAAAGCTCGCTGGGAATTGCCCCCCTTGCAGAGAAAAACCAAGCACTTTGAGCGCTCCGTTACATATCCGCGATGGCACATACATTGCTGTTTACCAGCTTGCAATAGCTTCGGGATTTGTTCTTTGAAAGTTTGCTGTCCTGCGCCCCCGAACTCTGGTCCTGAGAAACAGGGCCGGCACGGCGCGATGATTCCTTTCGTAGCGCAATCAGCTTAAGGGAACCGCAGGACAGCAAAACTCTTGAAGGCACGTCCCAGAGAGATTTGGGACGTGCCTTTTTGTTTGACGGGCGAACACACTTCGCGTGAAGGACCCGCTCGGGCACGTGGCTTCTTCCAGTCGTGGTTACCGGATTGAAGAGCGTTTAGAGGTGGATTCATGAGCAAGGCAATTGTCTTCCGTATTCTTATATTCATCGCGTTCATTTCGATATTTTTCCCTCAGACCGCAACCGGCCAGGTGAATCAGTACGCGCGGGATGGCTTGTCGTTTAGCTATCCGGCCGATTGGCCTTTGACCGATGAAAGCGATGCCGCTGCGCAGACTTTGAATCTCGATCGCGGCAAAGATGAGGCGAAGATCATGATCCTCGCACTTAGACAGCAATTGAACCCGTCTGAACTGGGGCCGGCGCAAGCAAGAGTCACGGAGGCCCTGGTCAGCGCGTTGGTGCAGGAATTGGCCAAGGTGGGCGCGCAGCCCGAGCGAAGCGCAATTAGTGAATCAATCGGCGGCGTGCATGCACAGGGGATCAGGTTACGAGCGACGGTTAAAGGCGAGCCCGGCAACATTGAGGTGTACTGGCTGACACTCGGGGGCAGGTCGGTTCACCTGGTTTACATCGGTTCAGATCAGGAACGCATTCGCGCCAATCATGCCTGGCATATGGTGATCAGCACGCTGAGAGTGGGCGGCGCTCCAGTGGCGCCTCCCGTCCAGTCCAGACCGCCCGATCTTACTAACTACGCATACCGGCAAATCACCGGCAGAAGAATTGAGCTCTACATGGACCAATGGGGACGAGGCTTCGTGCATGATCTGAACAACAACGCCTGGGTACGAATTCCGGATTACTCCGGTCGTGCTTCACATCATGCACGCGTGCAGGACATCAGAATTCAAATTCATCCCTCATTCTGCAAGACGAGCGACACGATGGCGTTGATGTATGCGTTCGGCGGATTGCTGGTTTACGACTCGAGTCTTTACACGACGCAGGACCCAAACCAGGCGTGGCGCCTGAACTATGAAGTGTCGCAGCGGGGACAGGCATTTGCCTCAATCTCTCGCACAAGAGTGATCAATCATATCGCCCAGGTTAACGACGTGCTTGCATTAGCAGCCGGCACCAACTGGATCTGCATTTACGATCTGGGTCTGCACAAATGGGTGAACTATCAGGATCCAGTCGACGATTCCACGGCGCAACTGGATAGCAATCTGGTACTGAGTGGATCGAATGCGCAAGTCAAAATTCTTAATGGCCCGTTCTGCAACTACACCGCCGGGACCGGATCGTGGCGGTGTCTGAGCCGGCGATGATTTTAGTTGAGGCGAATGCGCTTTATTTAGACGAAGGATCTTACGAAATGAGGAATAGCAAATCTAACCTGGCATTGCTCGCGGCGCGAAGCAATTTCAAGCTTATGCACATCAGTCTCGCAGCGTTGGTCGTCATCCTGTTTGCGGCCGCCAGCTTTGCGCAACAAACCATAAACTGGAGCACGCAAGCCGATTCGCTGCGCGGTCGAAACGGTCAGCAATTCACTTTTACGTGTTCGGCCGGCGGACCAATCAGCAGACGACTATGGGGCACAAACATCTACACCGACGATTCCTCGATCTGTACAGCCGCTGTTCATGCAGGCTATATCGAATTGGCCAGTGGAGGGACGGTGACGATTGAAATCAGACCCGGCCAACCAAGCTACCAAGGCGTAACGCGTAATGGAGTTACCAGTCGAGCTTATGGTTCGTGGTCGGGAAGTTTCGTCTTTGTCGGTCGGATCAGTGGCAGCGCAAACGCCAACTGGGCAACCCAGGCCGACACTTTGCGCGGCCGTAATGGTAAGCGCTTTACTTTCTCCTGTCCTGCCGGTGGACCCGCCAGCGGGAGAGTGTGGGGCACAGACCTTTATACAGACGACTCTTCGGTCTGCACCGCGGCGGTTCATGCAGGCGCCATCACGATTGCGGCAGGCGGAAACGTCATGATTGAAATCAGGCCGGCTGCAACTTCTTATCGCGGTTCGGTTCGTAACGGAATTGCGAGCAAGAGTTACGACTATTACGCCGGGAGTTTTGTGATCGTCTCCAATCAAAGGACCACGACTACAAACGAAGTCGCAGTTGATAGCCCTGATGCGTGGAATAGAACTGCACTGGCATGGCGCGGTCGGAATGGCGAAAGGTTCACTTTCACCTGTCCGGCGAACGGTTCAATAGGCTTCGATCCGCTGACCGGCAACGCTGAAGTGTGGGGAACCAATTTGTATACGGATGACTCCTCGATCTGCGTTGCAGCCGTGCATGCGGGGCGAATTACCCTGGCGCGTGGCGGCAGGGTGACGATTGAGATTAGAGCTGGCGCTTCATCGTACGCAGGCACCGCTCGCAATGGTGTCAAGACGAGAAATTATGGCGCGTACAGCGGCAGCTTTGTTTTTGTTCAATAAGTCCGTTTCGATTGAGGCCAGGTAAGGAAGCAAATCATGAGAAGCAACAAACGATACACCAACACGACTTTCACAAAGCGGGTCGACCATGAGGCCGGCCGGCACCGAACCAAACGCGCACCCAGGGAGCCCGCGGTTTGCGCATCATGTGGCTCAGTCTATGCCAATCGCCGCTGGACCGTCGCCGACGCTGAACGCGGCAAGGATGAGCCGAAACACTGGCGTCCGGCGAGAATCACGACCTGTCCCGCGTGCGTGCAAACGCAAGGAGGCGTGCCCGGTGGTTACGTTTACCTGGAGGGTGCTTTTCTGGCTGCACATCGCGACGACATTGAAGGACTCCTGCGGAACGAAGCCGAGCGAGCGGCGGAAGACAATCCGCTGGGCCGGATCATGCTTTGGAAAGACAGCGAAGACGGGAAACTGACGCTGACTACCACCACTGAACATCTGGCCTCGCGCCTCGGGCATGCGCTTGAAAAAGCGTTCGACGGCGAAGTTGAATTCGACTTTTCGCACGAGAACAAACTGGCGCGCGTGACCTGGAAACGCGACTGATCGTTTGCCGAGAGCCTGGAAATTACAGGGGAACAGATATGACGAAGCGCAAATGGATTGTTGCGTTGACGATCCTGGTCTGGAGTTTTAATTGCGGCGTTGGCTTTGCTCAGCGCACCGGGACAGCGACGGGGACTGCCCAGGTTTCCGATGCGTTGGTCTTTGGTAATCGCGAGTGGATCTACTATCTCGCGCCTGACAGTTCGACTCCTCGAAGACTTGCCAAAGGAAATTTCCCGGCGATCTCTCCAGATCGCCGGCGCGTGGCTTACTGCGCGCCAACCAATACGGCAGTGTCTGCGCCAGCGGCCGGGGCGCTGATGCTGTTCGATTTGGCGAGCGGCAAGACGGCTGCGCTGTTTCGTTCAGCTGCCTGGTGCGCACACCCGCGCTGGTCGCCTAACGGCGAAAGAATATCGTTTACGCTGGCGCTTGCCTCGGGTAAGCGCGAACTCCATCTTATTGCACCCGACGGCGCCCGGAATCAGAAACTGTTTACCGGTGGAGACCAGGGCGTCGATGACATCTTTAATCCGCTGTGGGCGCCTGATGGCGAAAGTCTCTACTTTCAAGACATGACCAACCTGGTGCAAGTGAGCACTTCGGGGCAGGTCGTGGGAAAGACGCCACTCGGAACAATTATGGGAGATAAAGAGGCCGTAACCAGCAGTGACTCGTTCGTGCCCTCGCCGAACGATCCAAACTTGTTCGCTTACACTCGCTCCGTGCCGGGGACGCGGCTCTTTGAACGCACGTTTGGCGAGCCTAACACGGCCCTTTTTCTTTACGACGTGCGGGCTAAGACGCGGAGACGATTAACTCCCATGGACTTGCTGGCGATGGATCCCGTGTGGTCGCGCGATGGCCGCTACCTTTACTTCGCGGGTTATCGCGACCGGGAGGGACGGGCAGCTTATCCATTCAAGATCTTTCGTATTGGGAGCGATGGGACTGGTCTGACTCAGGTCGCGGCGGGTGAAACGCCGGGCACCTGAAGAGCGGCCGCATGTGTCTCACCCTGCACAGCAGAGAAGGAGTGAAATGATTCTCAGAAATGTTTTGGTTTCGTGTTGCCTGATACTTGGAATTCTGTTTGTCACCGGGAAACCGCCGTCGACCCAAATCGCTTCAGCGACCGATTTACGGGCCGCACATCGCGCCACGCTGGACAGCTGGCTTCAGAGCAAGCCACGGCTGAGGCTCGCAACTGAAAAGGATTGCCGGAACCTTGAAGGGCTTGCGGCCAGCCGCGCAGAGTACGGTCGAGATTATCAGCCTTATTATGCCGTCGGAGATTTCAATCGAGACGGCCAGCAGGACTTTGCGGTTGCCCTAATCAACGACCAGAAGCGTTCCCGCAAATTCGCGATTGCAATATTCAACGGACCATTCAATCAAAGACGCCCATCGTTGCCGGCCTTCTTCGCTGAGGGTATGGATTTGAGTGAAGGAGGTCTCGTGGTGCTGTCGGCGAACCGGCTCGTCGCCGGCGTGTTTCAGTCGGACGATTGTGTCGTACTGCAACCGCGTCGCAGGGCTTACGTTATGAAGAGCTGTATATAACGGACGCTTCTCGACCTGTCACGCATCGGCCGGCAGGTTAGAATCTGAATCATTTGGATAGCGCCTAACCTGATTCGCAGCATAGTGCCCTCGGTGGCCGCATTCGCAAAAAACCTGGAGAACGTCCTCCGCGACGAATCTGCAGTGGTCGCTGCCATCGTCGATGACGATCTCGATCGGTTTCTTACACCGGTGGCAGGGGAAACCAAGATAAAATCCGTCAGGGGAAGCTGCCATAACGTGCTGTCTTAGGGTAGTTCATACCACTAAACTCCAAAAGCGGACAAGACCACGCAAGTATGAAATGGGCTGGTTAAAGGTCGGCCTTTAGGGGTTTGAACGGCTGGCCATTCCTTGCGAACTCTCAAGTGCAATTCAGCCTGCCGTGGGAAATGGAGAATGGAAGCGCGAAGCCGGCGCGCTCGCCCACAACCGAATATCTCGCTGAACGTGTCTGTTGATACAACCTTCCCGCTTGAGAAACAAACTGCGCGAATCATCTGTCGTGAATAACCTGGGAGATGGGTAGTGGGTCAGTTTGAGGTGGCACGCGCATCTTGCGCGTGATTCACGGGCGGGACGCCCGTGCCACTCTTTCAAACTGACCCACTACCGGGAGATGACTGTTGGCTTCCGGTTTTTGTTGAAGACTGGCCAATCGATCGATTACGACGCACGGAGCTGCGGCTTGCGCCGCGCCGCCGACGGATCCGAAGTGCGGTTCGCGACTTCACGGAAGGTGACCATTTGTGCTGTTTCCGGATCCCAGAGATTCGCACGCAGACAGGCCCGGATGTCGTGCGGACGCAAAGTGGTTACGGTCGGATGCTGGAGTTCCTGTATTGCTGTCATGGCTTCAGGCAGCCGGTAGAAAGGAATCTGAGGGTTGAGATGGTGGACGTGGTGATAGCCAATATTGCCGAGCAGCCAGCTTAGCGTGCGGCCCATTTTCAGGTAGCTGCTGGATTCGAGCGCGGCGCGATAGTAGTCCCATTCGGCCGCCGGGAACATCTTGATTCCGGGAAAGCTATGCTGGGCATAGAAGAGATAGGCCCCCACCGCCGCGGCAAGCGCGAACGGCAGCACCAGGACGAAAAACGCAGTGGCTGGGCCAGCCAACACCCAAAGGCCGGCAATAATCAGTCCGTGCACGAGTAGCGACAACGCAGAGTCCCAGTTTTTTCGGGGGTTCTTCAACAGCGGCGAAATCGTGATGGTAAAACCGAAGATGGTGAGATAAGCGCCCAGGATGGTCAGCGGATGGCGGCTCAAACGGTAGATAAACCGCTGCCGCCGCGAAGCCTGAAGCCATTCGGTGGTCGTCATGATGGGATAAGATCCGATCGCTGGCGTGTTCAGCCTGGCGACATTTGCATGATGGTAGTTGTGGCTTTCACGCCAGGAACGTGGAGGCACCAGCATTACCAGTCCCAGTCCGTGCAGCAGGACTTTCGCGAGCCACGAGTCTCTGAGGAGCGAGCCGTGCATAAAGTCGTGATAAAGGATAAAAGCGCGGGCCATAATAAGACCGCCAATAACCGACAACGAGACCCGCAGCGGCCACCAGGAAGCCAGCCCCGCCAGGGCGAGACTCGCAGTCAGCAAGGTTAGAGTCGAGCCTACATACCACCAACTCGCAAATCGCGATACTTCAATGAATGGTCGGGTTGCGCTGTGTAGTTCTCTCCCGCTTCTCGTCACAACTACATCTCCTTTTCATCTTGCCCCCTTCCATTCGCAATCATTGTGCCTCGTTTGAGCGGACGCTTTCTTCCATAATTGCTGATCCCACGTGGAAAAATAAGGACTTCCTGCGGAGATTTTCTCAGTTGCCCCCCACGATGAGTTCGAGCGATGCGTGAGGGTTCACGAGCGCGGTGATCTCCTCAAGGCAGGGCGATATCCAGGACACCGGCCCCCCGGATGGCGTCTGTCTTCAGGGCGATGAGGGCCTGGCCGGCTTCGTTGAATTTGAATACTTGAGTGTGCGTGACAATCGGAACGTGAGCGGCTTCCACCAGAAACTCTTCACCATCCATTCGAGTGTTGTTCGCGACGCTTCTGATGATTCTTTCGCCATAAATCAGCGAGTAGTCGAATGAAGGAATTGGGCTCATGTGGATGCCGCCCAGAACGAGCGTGCCGCCCTTCTTGATTGCTCTAAGCGCCGGTGGAATCAATTCACCGGCCGGAGCGAAAACAATCGAAGCGTCAAGTGAGACTGGAGGTGCGGCATCTGCGTCGCCCACCCACGCAGCCCCTAGTTCCGAAGCAAGTGCTTGATGTCTCTCACGATCGCGAGTGCATACATAGACCTCTGCGCCGCGCGCGCGAGCTATCTGAATACAGACGTGGCCCGCGGCGCCGAAGCCGTACAAGCCAAGCCGGACGCCGTTCCAATCTCGCTTTTCGATTCCGGTTAGCCGCAAACATCGATAACCGATGATGCCCGCGCACAACAGCGGAGCTGCCTGAATGTCATCGAATCCGTCCGGAAGATGATAAGTGAAAGATGCCGGAGCGACGGCGAACTCCGCGTAGCCACCGTCAACGGAGTATCCGGTAAACGCAGCCCGGTCGCACAGATTCTCTCGCCCGGCCCGGCAGAACTCGCAAATGCCGCACGTGCGATTGAGCCAGGCGATCCCCACCCGATCGCCGATCTTGAATTCGCCAACCCGGGAACCAATGGCACTGATCCTACCGACTATCTGATGGCCCGGAATTACACGTGACTTGCGAACCGGCAATTCGCCTTCCGTCACGTGCAGATCGGTCCGGCAAATTCCACAAGCGTGGATCTTGACCAGGACTTCATCTTCGGCAGGTTGGGGAACCGGAACGTCAGTCGGGACGAGCGGACAGGACTCAACCGGCGCCGGCTTATCAAGAACCCATGCTTTCATGATCCTTCATCTTCAGGCGAAGACCCGTTAGGCCGCCTTTGTCGATGCTGCGGCTCTAGTTGTTGGCCGTGAAACCAGGACCGGACATGGCGCATGACGCAGCACGCGATCTACGGTTGACCCGAACAGCTTATCCAGGCTAAAACCGGTTCCACTCGCACCCATGCAAATAAGATCGATTTTCTGCTCTTTCGCATAAGACAGGATTTCATTTGCCGGCTGACCACAACGGACGTCCGTAACGATCTTGCACCAGAGGTACGTTTCCTTTGGGACCATTTGCTGCAACTGTCGCACGGCAATCTCATATGAAGTTTCCCGTCCGGCATTGGACCATGCTAGCTCCGGTTCTTCCGGCGGGGTATCACTAATTACGTGCAGCACGTGTACCTCAGTCTGATATTGCTGAGCCAGCGAGGTCGCATAACTCAGCGCCAGGTCGGCATCCGCAGAGTTGTCGTATGCAACCAACAAACGATGCAAATCTATCTCGCTCGTCGTCACACCCACCCACTCACGTTCACTTGGATGAGTCACCAGCACTGGACATGGCGCAGTCCGGGATACTGTTTCGGCAGTGGAACCGAGGAGTGCTGCAGCATAAGGTCGTCGCCGGGAACGCATGACAATTAAGTCTGCGTTTTTCCTGGCCGCTTCGTCTGCGATTGCCAGGCCTTTGTCGTCGCCTTCCGTGATAACGCCTTCCCAATCCAGACTCTTCAGCTCATTTGCGTCCATGTGCGTAAAGAGTGAGAGTTCGAACAGGCGTGCTGCGCTCGAGCCGGTGCTCCATTCAACAATCGAACCAGGCGTGCGGCAATACAGAAGCATCAGCTTCGCTTTGTACGCGAAGGCGAGCGCTATTGCATAGCGCAGGGCTTCGTCAGATTCAGTCGTCAAATCTGTGGGGCAAAGTATTCGTTCAAATTTAGTCATGGCGGCTCCTCCCTGTTGGTTTTCGTATGTAGTACACGCGCTAACAAATTGCTGATCAGGTTTGTTTTTGCGGATTTCCTTTCGGCTTGTGTCTCACCGGATACCATCTTATCGGGTGTCGCATGATGGCCGCTTATGTGATCTATGTGAATGCGATACGCAACCGGGGTACAGGAATGTGGACTGTCGCGATGGTCTGCACAAATACAGGCCGGTTCCCACCACCAGACCGATCGTCTTTGCAGAAGCGCGAGAGCTTGCTCCCGCGCGCCTTTGAAATCGGGAATATCCGGCAACTCCTCGTAATGCCCAAAGACAATCACGCTCATCCATTCATCGTGGCTGGTGAGCTCATCGACTTGCACACACACAAGTGGATTTGCGCGCATCCATTTAATCTTCTGTCCGATGGTGCTAATGGCGTAGAGATGATGTTCGCTGTAAGCGAAGTAGATCGGCACGATATAAGGTTGATTGCCCTGCGCGCATGCTAATCGACCGACTTGGGCCTCGTTCAAAGCCTGCCGGCATTCCGCTTCAGTCATGTTATGGATAAACATGCCAGACCTCCGACTACCTCAGCCCAGTCAATGAATGAACTATGAGAGTCGCAATTGGCGTTCCCGCTCTCCCTGATCAACACATCGCGTCTTCCGTGGCTCTGTACAACTTTTGAAACAAACCGTGAGTAAAGCTCCTCAGCGCATGCGGAAAATCAGCCAGTTTTAGCGCGGCCAACGATCGCAGTGTGCGCTTTTCTTCGGGGCCGCCTGGGCCTGCAATGACCGCTCGAAGGCAC
The DNA here is from genome assembly GCA_036374695.1 of Pyrinomonadaceae bacterium. Taxonomy (GTDB): domain Bacteria; phylum Acidobacteriota; class Blastocatellia; order Pyrinomonadales; family Pyrinomonadaceae; genus UBA11740. The sequence goes on along the minus strand of DASUTF010000012.1, from coordinate 9,154 downwards.
ACGTGTTGCCTAATTCAAGAGAGAAAACCAAAGGTGTGCAATACAAGAAATGACCACCGCCAGCATTGCCGAAACAGATCAGGCGCTTGAGGTTTTTATGCCGGTTGGATCGGTCGTACTAGCCGGAGAGCTAATCGTGCCGGCTAAGGCGGCGGGAGTCGTCTTGTTCGCGCACGGCAGCGGCAGCAGCCGTCACAGTCCGCGCAATCAATTCGTCGCCCGCCTAATTCGTGAGGCCAAAGTCGGAACACTGCTGTTCGACTTGCTCACTGCTGAGGAAGAAGCCGTCGATGCACATAGCGGTCATTTGCGATTCGACATCCCATTTCTTGCGCGCCGGTTGGTGGGCGCGACCGAGTGGTTGTCAGCGCATGAGCAAACCCGGAACCTTGCCGTCGGTTATTTTGGCGCCAGCACTGGAGGCGGCGCAGCTTTAGTGGCCGCCGCGGAAATCGGTGAGCGTGTCGGCGCGGTGGTGTCGCGAGGAGGACGACCGGATTTAGCTGGTGCAGCGTTGCCCTTCGTCACGGCGCCGACGTTACTTATCGTAGGTGGTCGCGACTATCCAGTCATTGAAATGAACCGCGAAGCGCTCGCCCAACTGCGTTGTGAAAAGAGGTTGGAGATCATTCCGGGCGCAACGCATCTCTTTGAAGAGCCAGGGACGTTGGAAGAGGTAGCCCGGCTGGCGGCGGATTGGTTCGTCGCACATTTTGCAGTGAATTGAGGCCAGAGTTTTGAAGTCATGCTTAAGAAGATCTTCAGAAACAGGACCGACGCCGGAAAGTTTCTAGCTGAGAAGTTGACCGAATTCGCAAATCGGCGGGACGTAGTTGTTCTCGCCCTGCCCCGCGGCGGTGTCCCCGTAGGTTATGAGGTCGCCCGGCGGCTCAACGCGCCATTGGACGTATTCGTAGTTCGCAAACTTGGCGTGCCCGGGCATGAGGAGTTGGCGATGGGCGCCATCGCTTCCGGAGGTGTCCGCGTGTTGAATCCTGACGTGCTCTCATACATAAGAATTCATGAGGCAATAATCGATCAGGTTGCTGAGTTTGAATTAAGCGAACTGGAACGGCGCGAACGTCTGTATCGTGGCAATCGCCCACCTCTCGAAGTGAAAGGCAAGACCGTGATCATCGTCGACGATGGACTGGCCACGGGTTCAACTATGCGCGCGGCAGTAACGGCGCTGCGACGAAAGCAGCCGAAGGAAATCGTGGTCGCGGTCCCGGTAGGAGCGCGTGCAACTTGCGAGTCTTTCAATGATGAAATCGACACGATGGCTGTCTGTGCGATCACGCCGGAGCCGTTTCAGGCGGTTGGGCTCTGGTATCGGGATTTTTCACAGACTACCGATGAAGAAGTGCGTGATCTGCTTGCACGCGCAGATCGGACAGAAGTTGCCGCGTAATCCCGAACGGTGATGGAAACTAATTATGATTGAGGAAGCCACCCTCCTGTTGACTGACGTCGTGCGCGATGCTGCGCATCCGCTTGTCGGCGCACGCGAAGACTACGATCCGTTGCTGGAAATGATTGGGGACGCGCGTCTCGTCTTAATTGGTGAAGCGTCCCACGGCACCCACGAGTTTTATCGCGAACGAGCGCAAATTACGAAGCGCCTGATTCAAGAGAAGGGTTTTAGCGCGGTGGCCGTCGAAGCAGACTGGCCCGACGCCTATCGGGTGAATCGTTATGTGAGAGGCACGAGTGACGATGCAGATGCCACCGACGCTCTCAAAGGCTTCAAGAGGTTTCCCGCATGGATGTGGCGAAACGCCGATGTGCTCGACTTTATTGGCTGGCTGCGTACTCACAATGACGACCTGCGGAATGGCGCGCCAAAAGTGGGTTTCTATGGACTCGACCTATACAGTCTGCACACCTCGATCGAAGCCGTCCTGACTTACCTCGACAAGATCGATCCGGAAGCAGCCCAACGCGCGCGCAACCGCTATGCGTGCTTCGATCACTTTGGCAAGGACGAACAATCTTACGGTTACGCCACAGGTATGGGCATCGCCGAATCGTGTGAGGAAGAAGTCGTCCAGCAAGTTCTCGAGATCCATCGCCGGGCCATTGACTACGCGCGGCGCGACGGTCGAGTGGCGATGGACGATTTATTCTACGCGTGGCAGAACGCGCGGCTGGTAATGAACGCCGAACGCTATTACCGCTCGATGTTTCGCGGGCGCATCTCATCGTGGAATCTCCGTGACAGTCATATGGCGGAAACACTCGATGCGCTGTTGAATTATCTAAGCAATCAAAATCCGCAGGCGAAAATTGTCGTGTGGGAACACAATTCACATTTGGGCGACGCGCGCGCCACTGCCATGGGCAAACAGGGCGAATGGAATGTCGGCCAGTTGGCGCGCGAACGTTATGGACATAACGCGGTGTTGGTTGGGCTGACAACCTACAGTGGAACGGTGACTGCGGCATCGAATTGGGACTCGCCGGCAGAGCGCAAAAACGTGCGGGCGGCGCTTCCTGGCAGTGTTGAATCGATTTTTCACGACGCCGGCATTCCTCGTTTCCTGCTGACCCTTCGCAACGACCGGCAAACCGCCGATGCGCTGCGTGAGCCACTGCTGGAACGCGCGATTGGCGTCATCTACAAACCTGAGACCGAAAGGCAAAGTCATTACTTTCGCGCGCAGCTTTCCGATCAGTTCGATGCGGTGATCCATTTTGACGAGACTCGCGCGGTTGAACCCCTGGAGCGAACGACTGCATGGGAAGCGGGCGAAGTGCCGGAAACTTTCCCCACGGGGATTTGAGAGGAAATCATTATGCAAACCAAAGAGATTACCCGAACCGAATGGCCTTCTTTTTTCGATAGCTTTAGCCGCCGGCATGAAGGATGGCTGGCTACCCTCGAGATTCTGGGGCCCGAAATTGGTGCTCAAATCGAAGAGCGCGACCTGCCGTTTGAAGGAATCACCGATGAATGGGACGAGACCGAAGGCAATACGATCATGATTATGAGTGGCGGCAGAACCGATGATCATGTTACCCACACGATCAAACGTCCTACGGAAGTCAGTTTGGAACAAACTGATGAAGGCGCGGACGCCGCGCTGGCAATTAAGTCCGAGGACGGTGTGACGGCTTTGCTGACATTCAGATCACCGGTGCTGCCGGAGACGGTTGATGCAATGGTCTGATGTGCTTGAACCGGTTTCAACTGCTGACACGTTACTTCTTTCGATCAACTCAGTCTGAACAGAGTTCGGCCTTCACCTTGAATGTCCAGCGCTCATCAGACAACAAGCACAATTGTTCCCACCGGCGTCATCGCGCTTAACTCTTTTGCCGCGAACATGGGAATGCGGATGCAGCCGTGACTGGCGGGGAAAGCGGGAACTGACGGGCTGCCGTGAATCGCGATGCCATTAACGATGTAGTTCGGGTAGTAAAGAAGTCCAAGTGAGCTTCGCCGCCATCCGGAAATTTTTCTAAATACTTTGAAGGTGCCGCGGGGGGTGTGCGCACGATGTACCTGCCCGTGATCCCAGTATCTGCCTTCGTTGCCGCTGCATACCGGCACGATGTTGGTTGCCTGACCTGAAGCATCTACCACCATTAAGACCTGCCGTTTTAGATCGACTTCAATATGAGGATAGGTTGAATCGCGAGGGACCGGTCGCTCGGCCAACCTCAGCGCTTCCAGTTCGCCGGCTGTCAACTTTCCTGTGCGCTTCCGCCCTTCTATCTTTTGAAAGGCAATCAACGCGTGTCTCGAACTTCCGTCGAAACTTCCATCAATTGGTCCGGTCCAGTATCCCAGGTCTGAGAGTCGCTGTTCGGCCTCCATTATTTCAGCCGACGTCGGCCCTTGTCTTGATGGGTGTCCGACTGCGTGCTCAGCAAGTACGAGGATCAGAGCGATCAGCAGGAACACGGTAAAAATTCTGATAGCAAGGTGTAACCAGGCATGCTGGGCGTGGTGGTCTAACGTAAGTGTCTCGCGCATTGTAACGAGACCATCCTTTCACCTGATGCAGTGCAATGCTTGTACCGTTGCGCAGACGCCCAGTCTCCTGATCGCAAGCCGAGGAGCACTACAATTTCTGCGGTTTTTTAGTTGGCCACTGCGCACTTTTTCTCACTTTTCCGGGCGCTCCTTTTGAGCACACACTGGTTTTCCTCGTCTTCTTAATCGGTATGACGATTGCCCTTCTAACGGTCGAGTTTGGAGTAATTAACCCACCGGTTTGCGGAGGGTGTGTGGAGGTGATTTATGAGACTGCTGATTGCTTACGACGGTTCTGAATGTGCTGACTCGGCGCTTGCTGATCTTACTCACGCCGGTTTGCCAACCAAAGGCGAGGCGCTCGTGATGAGTGTCGCCGAGGCTTGGCTACCTCCACCTCCACCCTCCGCTCTGGAAATTGTGGAAATGGCAACTACCTCGAGAGGTCCGCGCGGGTTGCAGAGCAAGTACATGTCGGGGTCACAAGCTGTAATTGACGCAAACGCGATGGCCGAAAAGGCCGCCTCGCGCTTCAAGTCCCTTTTCCCGGCCTGGACCGTGAAGCACGAAGCCGTGTGGGGCTCGCCGAACTGGGAACTGTTTTCTAAAGCCGAAGCGTGGAAGGCTGATCTGATCGTAGCGGGTTCTCATGGACGCTCGGCGCTCGGCCGGTTATTCCTCGGGAGCATTTCCCAGTGGCTGCTCAATGAAGCGCGTTGTTCGGTTCGCGTTGCGCGTGGAAAGCTTGATGAGCCGGATTTCCCGGTCCGAATCCTGCTCGCGCTCGATGGTTCGCGCGGCTCAGAGAAGGCGCTGGCGCAAGTGGCCGCGCGAAACTGGCCGGCAAAAAGCGAGGTACGCGTGGTGACTGTCGACCAACCGCTCGACTTGACCATCGTCGGTGGAATGGTTCCGCTATTGAGAGAATCAATAAAGGAAGTCAATAAGGCAGAACACAAGAAGCGCGAACGATTTGTTGACGCCGCAGCCAGGAAACTCAGGACTGCCGGTCTGCGCGCCATGGCTGATGTTTTCGACGGTGACCCGAAGAAAGTTCTCGTTCAGGTCGCCGAGGAATGGCGCGCCGACTGCATCTTTCTCGGCGCTACGGGTTTGAGTAATCGGCTCGAGAAATTCCTGCTGGGCAGCACCGCCGGTGCGGTAGCGGCGCGAGCTCACTGCTCGGTCGAAGTCGTCCGTACCAGGAGGCGTAAACCAAAGACAAATGGCAATGGACATTGAGCTTCCATGGCAGAGAGGAGCAAAAGAGATGAACCGTAGAAATATTCAAAGGTGGCCCCTGCCCTTGATGGGACTGCTCTCAATGCTCGTCCTGAGCGCGGTCACGACTTTCGGGCATTGCGACACAATGGATGGTCCGGTCGTGAGAGCCGCCCAGGCAGCATTGAAATCCGGAAATGTAAATCTTGTCCTGATCTGGGTTAAAGAAAAGGACGAGGCTGAATTGAGAGAAGCTTTCCGCAAGACCCTGAAGGTCCGAAGACTAAGTCGCGACGCGAGGGAACTGGCCGACAAATATTTTTTCGAAACCGTGGTGCGCATTCATCGCACCGGTGAAGGGGTGCCCTACACTGGTTTGAAACCGACGGGAACTGATCTTGGGCCAGTGATTCCTGCCGCCGACAAGGCGATTGAGAACGGATTGTTAACGCCGTTGCTGAAACTCTTCCCGGAGAACGAGAAAGCGGACATAGAAAAGCGGTTTGGTGATGCCCTCGCAAAAAAGAACTTCAACAGAAATGACGTGGCGGCCGGCCGAAATTACGTGGAAGCGTACTCGTCTTTTCTTGAATACCTCGAACATCTTTACGAGCAGCATCAGAAGGGCTCGTCCTGAACCAACCATGGACAAAGTCGAGTGAACGAAGAATCTAACAACGCGCCGGCGATAGAGTTTCGCGACGTCTCGCTAAGTTTCGGCGAGAAACAGGTCCTAACTGACATCAGTTTCAGGTTGGAGCGCGGCGAGATGATCTTTATCACCGGCGCGTCGGGCTCAGGCAAGTCTGTGCTGATGAAGCTGGCGATAGCTTTAGCCGATCCAGACAGCGGACAAATCCTGATCGAAGGCCGTGATGTTGCTGAGCTGGATGAAGCGGAGCTTCTCGAGTTGCGAGGGAATCGCATCGGAATCGTTTTTCAGGAAGACTCGCTCTTTACCGGTCTGACGGTTTACGAGAACGTCGCTTACCGGCTGGACGAACATAACGTGCCGGAGGATGAAACTCGTCAGGCAGTAATGGAGGCCTTACAGTTTGTTGGACTTGATCAGGATGCGGAAAAGCTCCCCTGGGAGTTGTCCGGCGGGATGCGGCGTCGCCTCGAATTGGCCCGGGCGCTGGTTGGGTGGCGCCCAATCATGCTCTTCGACGAACCTGCGTCCGGCCTGGATCCCCTGACGGCCATTCACATTCTCGATCTGATTGTGCGGGCGCGCGACATACATGGAATGTCCGCAATCTATGTAACGAAGAAGCTGGACGAGATTCCCTATCTTGCTACGCATCGAGCGCGGCAAATCGGCCCGGACGTAATCATCGAAGAAGTCACCTCGGAGCAGGAACTTCCGCCCTCAAGGGTTATTGTGCTGCACGAGGGCCGAATAGTTTTCACCGGCAGTGTGCGCGAGTTTGAAGCGAGCCCGGTGCCTGCGGTCAGGCGCCTCACTCACGCCGAGCATGAAACCGTAATATCTGACTATGCTGTTTCCGATCCCTGGGACAAGAGGCGCCGCCCTTTGGAACGCGTGCTGTGAGTGCGAAATTCCACCGTCAAGGTGCAATGCCGCTCGAAAATCGACTGAGAACTAGCGACAAAGGCCGGCCAGTTGGGTTCAAAACGCCGAAGACTATGCGTCGCGCTCACCGTCTAATCAGCGGCTGGGTCGGGGTGCTCAACGACCGGGTGAAAATTCGCAATCTTATTCCAGCTGCCGTTTCAGGCAACACAGTTCGGGCTGCTTTCAGTCAAGATCATTAGGCACGATCGTTGCTCAACTAACGAGTGAAGGAGACGCTGCTCGGCGGGCGCTTTGTCCAGTCAGCCCGCCACGAAACGTAAGTCATCATGAGAATACTAATTGGCGTCGATGGTTCAGAATACAGTGATGCGGCTTTGGATGAAGTGTCAAAGCGAACGTGGCCCAAAGATTCTGAAATCCTCGTGGTACATGCGTTTGAATTGCCGCTCGCCGCCTCGCCGGAAGTCTGGGCGCTTCCGCATGATTACTTCGAACGGCTCGACAGCCTGGTTCGCAAACAAGCGGATGAAATTATTAATGCCGCGGTCGCAAAACTGTCGGGACTCGCAGGCACGGTGACGATAGACAGCAAGGCGGTTTTGGGCGCACCAAAGAGTGTCATTCTTGAAGAGGCTGAAAAATGGAAGCCGGATCTGATCGTGGTCGGGTCGCACGGTTATCCAACGTGGGAGCGGTTACTTCTCGGCTCAGTCTCGCAGGCGATAGTTGCCCATGCGAAATGTTCAGTTGAAGTCGTGCGCATGCCCGCACCCAGGCAGGCGGCAGCGTAGGAATTAAGTGATGGCCAGAGTTCTCATACTCGGAGGCGGCTTTAGCGGTGTGGTAGCGGCCGAATCCCTGGCTAAAGAGTTGGGCGACCCTCATCAGATCACTCTTGTCTCACGCAGCGATCAGTTTCTTTTCCACCCGGCACTGGTCAGATTAGCCTTCGGGCAATGTGAGCCTGACGATGTCTCTTTTGACCTGCGCAGATCGATGCTCAATCGGCGGATCACTTTCATTGAAGGTGAGGTAGCGCGGATTAATGGGGACGACCGGGAAGTGACAATTGCTCACGGGGATGTAACCGGCACTATCCCTTATGACTATCTCATTTTCGCTTTGGGCCGACGGCTGGCCACCGAAAGGGTTGCCGGATTTTTCGAACACGCGCATCACCTTCTTGATCTGGACGGTGCGCTCAAGTTCGGTGAAGCGGTGCGCAATTTTCAGGGCGGGCGGGTCATTATCGGTCAATGTCCGGGCGCGAGGCTTCCCGTTCCCGTTTACGAGTCGGCATTTGCGTTGGCGCGCTGGCTCGATGAAAACAGCGACCGTGAGAACACAACCATTACGATCATTAATCCTGGCCCTCCCGGATCTGAGTTTGACGACAGCAAGCTGACGGAACTCCTGGCCGCATCCCTGGAGAAACGGCGAATTGAATACTTGCCTAATTTTCAAGTCAGCCGGGTCACCTCATCCACAGTCACTACTGATGATGGCCGCCAACTTGAATACAACCTTCTGATGTTACTTCCACCCTTCCGGGGCTCGAGCGCGGCCGCGCGGCTCAGTATTACCAGTGGGGACGACTACATCAATGTTGACTGGAACATGAAAGTCATCGGGCTGGATCGAATGTACGCCGCCGGCGACTGTGTGAACTTCAGCGGCCCCAAGATGGGACACCTGGCAGTGCACCAGGGCGAGGTCGCCGCTGCTAATCTAGCCGCCGAGATCGCCGGCCATCCGCCGGTAGTTCACTACGATCATGACCTGATGGCGGTCATAGAAATTGATGGCGAGAGCATTTATTTCCATAAGGATCTCTGGACAAACGAGCCCTCAAGTATTCGACACGGCCGGTTTTGGGGTTGGGCAAAACGCATTCATGACCAGTATTGGCGGGCGACACATCAATAAGTAAACTCCTGAACATGACACCAGGCGCATTAGCCGACGAGTTAAAAGGATCTTCGTGTCCGATCTATCCGGACGGCGATGTCGTGCTCCGTGACGGGTCGACGGTGCGGGTGCGTGTGATGCGCACTGACGATGAAGAGAAGCTGCTCGCTTTGTTTCAATCGCTCTCAGAGGAAGCAGCCTGGTGGCGGTTCTTTTCGGTCATCAGAGGATCGGCGCTGGCTGCCGAAGCGCATCGCGAAGTTACCCTCGCTAATTCATTTGCGTTGGTCGCGTCGACCGGTCCGGACGATCAGTTGGTCGGGCATGCCTTTTACGCGGTGATTGACCAGAATCGCGCGGAAGTTGCGTTCACCATCGCCGATGATTTTCAGGGCAGAGGTTTGGGGACAATCCTGCTGGGCCAATTGGCCGAAGTAGCTGCGGCGAACGGAATTCAGATATTTGAGGCGGAAGTCGTGGCTTCGAACCACGCGATGCTTCACGTG
>DASUTF010000011.1:0-9071 GCA_036374695.1 Pyrinomonadaceae bacterium | reverse complement strand
TTGCACGATGCCCTGATGCAGCTCGGGTTCATCACGGTTGCGGAAGGTCGTAAGAGTAATTGGCAGGCGTTGTTTGATGAACTGGTCAACGAACGCCGCGCCACGGCGTTCGTGTCAGGACCGCGAGCCGTGGCACAGACTACAGTCTGTGAATCGCCGGGAGAATCACAGTCTGAAGTCTGTGCCACTGACACGAAGTGGGTGGCCGCAGAACGCCTGAATCAACTGCGCGCCGTTTATCCTGACGCACTTCTTAATCCGCAAATCCAACCCCCGGCGAGTTACGCAAACGAGACCTGGACGCCCGAGGAAGCGATGGTTGAAGTTCTGCGTGGACGACTTGATGGACTTGGGCCCGTCACTGTTTCCCAGCTAGCCGATTCGTTTTCGCGGCCCGCGAACCAGATTGAACAGGCTTTGGCAAAGCTCGAAGGCGAAGGATTTGCGATGCAGGGTGCCTTCACGCCCGGGGGTACGCAGGCGTCATCGCCTGTTGAAATTGAACAAGCGCGAGGGGACGCGAACGTACCGACGGAGTGGTGCTCGCGCCGTCTGCTCGCGCGAATTCACAGCTACACGCTGAACCGTTTGCGCAAAGAGATCGAGCCGGTTTCGGCTGCCGACTTCATGCGCTTCCTATTCGTCTGGCAAAAAGTGGCGTCTGAACACAAAGTCGATGGCCCGCAGAGTGTGGCTGCGATTCTCGATCAGCTGGAAGGCTTCGATGCGCCCGCCGGTTCCTGGGAGTCTGAAATTCTGCCGGCGCGAGTTGCCGATTACGACCCGGCGTGGCTCGACACGTTGTGTCTGTCGGGCCGGCTGACGTGGCTGCGTCTGTCACCGCCGAAGATTTCACCTGAGAAGACGAGCAGTTCATCGCCGGTGCGCAGCACGCCCGTTGTACTGCTGAATCGAAAGAACCGCTCCGTGTGGAGCAAAGCCTTTCCCGCTCGCGAGAACGGGACAAACCTCAGCACAAACACGCAGACGGTTTACGATTATTTGAAAGAGCACGGCGCGTCATTCTTCGTCGATATCGCTTCCGGCACGAACCTTCTGCCGAGCATGGTTGAAGAAGCTCTGGGTGAGCTCGTCTTTCGTGGGTTGCTTACCGCCGACAGCTTCACGGGTTTGCGCGCGCTGCTGACGCCTTTGAGCAAGACAACCAGTAGAGCGGTTGAGAGCCGTCGCCGCCGCCGAAAACCTGTCTATAGCATGGATGAGGCAGGAAGATGGGTGATCGTTCGGGCCGGTACGCAGGCCTCCGGTCTGCCGCCCGAGCATGCCGGAGGCATGCGCACCGAAGTCGATCGCGAATCAATCGAAGCCGTGGCAATGAAACTCCTGCAAAGGTACGGCGTCGTGTTTCGAAAGTTGCTCGATCGCGAATCGATCAACATTCCGTGGCGAGACCTGCTGCGCGTTTATCGCCGTTCGGAGGCACGCGGTGAGATTCGCGGAGGTCGCTTCGTCGGCGGGTTTTCAGGTGAGCAATTCGCATCGCCGGACGCAGTGCACTTGCTCCGCTCGATCCGTCGCACCGAAGCCGACGGATCCATGATCGCGGTCAGCGCCGCCGATCCTTTGAACATGCTGGGAATTCTTCTTCCGGGACCGAAGCTGGCGCAGGCGGCTTCGAATCGTTTGTTGTATCGCGATGGCGTGCCCATCGCCGTACTCGAGGCCAGGGAAATTCGTTTCCTTACCGAGATGGACGCGGCCGACGAATGGCAGGCGCGCAACGCGCTTTTGCGCCGACGCGTGCCGCCGAAAGTGCGCGCTTATCTGAACCAGTCCGGATCAACCGCGTCTCCCGGGACTGTCTCACGACTTACACATTAGATAACTCTTTCGTCTGGACGGCGGACTTGTCCGGGCCGGCGACGTGTCAGAACCGAGAGCGAACCGGGGTCCCCGCGCGGGCAGCCCGCGTGGGGTGAATGCGACCGGATCAGGCGACTGCGCGTGGCCTCCGGCTCCCGTCGCTACTACTCCGGGTCGGACACGCCAGCAGACCGAGCGGAACGTCACACCCGCGGCATCGGGATTGCAGTCCATTCCAATTGATCGCGTTTTTATATGGCGCAGTGGATCATTCGCGAACACTTTCGCTGATTGTGTTCGCCAAGGCGACACGTGCGCGCTGTAGATTTTTTTAAGAAGGAGAGTGCAAGATGGCTTCAGACAAAACCGATAAACGAGAATTAATCGACACGGGCACAGACAAGCGTTTCGTCAGACGCGACGATAAGGGTCGTTTTGACGACGTGGTGGATGTCGGGAAATCGCTGGCCCAGGACCGACGTCAGCACGCAGAGACAGAAGTCGAACCCGGCCAGGGTGACCGGGGCGATCAAAAACGACGCTCGGAGTGAGTGGGCTTAACGAACTTAACTGAGGAAGGAATTTTTTCATGAATAAAAAGATTGCGTTGATTGGCGGCCTTGGATTGGGCGCCGCATTAATGTACCTGTTGGATCCCGATCGCGGCCGGGGACGCCGCGAATTGATTCGCGAGAAAGCGGAAGGCGCAGCTAACAAAGCCGGCGAATACGCCGACAAAGTGTCTCGGGACATACGCGATCGCGCTTCCGAAGTCGTCGCTGAAGCAAAGGCGATATTTAAGGGCTCAGACAATCAGTTAGACCTTAACGCTGCGGATGACTTCGCGTCGTCGCAGGGCGCGCCTGCGCCTTTCGGATCTGAGCCCGCGAAAGCTGGCAACCCGTATCCGAGTCTCGGCGAGCCACACGTACTGTAATTGGATACGCCAGTCTGCGACACCTGCGGGACCATTCCCGACTTTGCGGCCGCGAAACTGCGTGAAGGCGAGACATTACCCGGCGGCGTCGCAGAGCTCGTGGACGCCTATCCTGCTCCAGAGGGTTTCTGGGATACGACGAAGGAATACGAGATTACCAAGAAGTGCCCGCAGTGCGGCCAACTCTTCACGTATCATTACTACTACGAGTTTTCGGTCGGCTACGTGGAAGAAAGCGTGTGGATTGAACGCCAGAAGAAGTGAGCTGGCGGCGATCGAAATAAAGAGATCGGCGCCGCCGGTTTGCAGTTAGTTGACCGCGAAACTACCGGTGACTCGCGGCGTGTGATTGCCGCTGCCGGACATTTGTTGGGCGGCACTGCGCCGGCGCAGGAAGCTCATCCCGTCTTCCTTCGAAATCAGACCCTTCTGAATCAGGTCCTGCGTGGAAGTCTCAAACGTCGCCATGCCGTTGGCCCGACTGGTCTGCATGACGGTTTGGATCTGGTGAGTCTTGCCTTCGCGAATCAGATTAGCAACCGCAGGCACATTTACGAGGACTTCAATTGCCGGAACCCGGCCTCGACGATCCGGACGCGGCAATAACGCCTGGGCCACCACGCCGCGCAAACTTTCCGACAACATTACGCGAATCTGCGTCTGCTGGCTTTCCGGAAAAACGTCGATGACGCGATCGATCGTCTTGATCGCGCTGTTGGTATGCAGCGTCGCAAACACCAGGTGGCCGGTTTCCGCGGCCGTGATCGCCAGTGAAATCGTTTCGAGGTCGCGCATCTCGCCAACCAGAATAATGTCCGGGTCCTCGCGCAAAGCCGCCCGCAGAGCCGTATGAAACGATTTTGTATGGCTCGCAATCTCGCGCTGGCTAATTAGGGAGCGGTAATTCTGATGGACGAATTCTATCGGGTCTTCGATCGTAATGATGTGAGCTTGCTGCTTCAGGTTAATTTCGTGGATCAGCGACGCCAGCGTGGTGCTCTTACCCGAACCCGTCGGTCCTGTGACCACAATCAAACCCTCCGAGACGTCAATCAACTCGCGGAGCTGCCCGGGCAGGTCGAGTTCCTCGATCGTCTTGATGTCCTCCGGGATAAGGCGAAAGCACGCCGCGACACCGTGTCGCTGCATAAATACGTTCACGCGAAAACGACCCACGCTGTTGAGGGGATAACTGAAGTCCAGATCGAGCTGGTTCTCGAACAACTCTTTCTGACTCTCGGTAAGAATCTCAAAGATGAGGCTCTGACAAGTTTCGGCAGAGACAGACTTATAGTTTTGTTTGACCATCTCGCCGTCGATGCGCATGAACGGCGCAGACCCGCTGGTCAGGTGCAAGTCGGATGCGCCCTGCGAGCGCATGAGTCTGAGGAGGTCGTCGATTCTGGCCATGTTGTTTTCTCTTGGCTGATGAGGCGATAAAGATGGGCGGGGCAGGATGTGCGAATTCTTGCTCTGCCTAAAATTCGTGAATGCCGAGGACGCGCGGTCCGGCCACGTTCAGGGCCTGTCGCAGGGCTGACGAGTCGTACTTCATCGTCGAGGTGCCGCCGCCGTTGGTATTAAAGAATGGCGGCAGGAAACCGCCCGTCGAGTTAAATCGGGCGACAGCGATCGCCCCATAAATCTCACCGTTGCCGCCGCCGTCCCGTTCCACTCGCCCGTCCCCAAGCACGAGAATCAGGCCATTGAAATTCGGGTTGCCGCTCATTCGGAGGGTACCCGTGACTATCAGTAGGCCGCCGCCGCCGTCCAGGTCGCAATCCCCATCGACAAAGGTGAAGGCCGGCTCCGTCGCGGTACCGGCGTTCCCGCTGAACGACGTGAAATAACGGTTTTGTCTGATGGCGTCCTCGCGCTGCTGATCGACAAATGCGCGCGCGTCGTCTGCGGAACGCAACCATGGCGGCAACGCCGGATTGTCAAACTTGGCGGCCTTGGGAAGTTCCACCGTCTCTTTCCCGTCGGAATTCTCTTCGATCGTCAGGTCACCATCGCAGGTCGAGCCGAACGCTGGAAGAATCCCGCTGCCGCTACGATCATGACCCGAATAATCTTTGGCGTTACTCTCGCCAATGGTAAAGGTCATGGCGGCGCAGTCTTCCGCCCCGCGCATCATCAGCATTGCCGGAGGTGCGTAGTCAAAGGTTGTCCGTCGAATGATGGCTTCCAATCGCTTCTCGGCTCCCTTTGGTCCGTAACCTCTAACACGGATCAGCAGGCGAGACGGTTCTGTGCCGGCAGGCGTGCTGTCGCTGTCCGGCTCGCTGACTAGCACTGAGTACGCCAAGCCAGTCAGCGGCGAATAATTCGCCGTCAGCGGCACACGTAGATCGCCATTGGCACCCGTATAACTGTAGTTAAGCCATCCGGAGAGTCGGAGTAATCCGCTAGTGTCATTGGGGCGATTCGAGGCGGAGGCCGTGACGGCTTTAAGAAAGTCGATTTTGCTATTCGCCGGCATGCTCGCCTGTGGGTTCACGTTGCCCCGCAAGACATTCAGCGTGTCCTGAACGCCGGATTCGGCGCTGTAATACGCCTGCCTCTCGGCCGTAGCGTCGATCGCGGTTCGGTTCGCCAGGCCTGTCACCAGCACCAGCGCCCCGCCCGTTGCGAGCATTAGCGTTGACATCATCAGCACCGTTATTAGCGCGGCGCCGCGTTGGTTGTTGTCTCGCCCTTTGTTTTGCGGCTTCTGAGTGTTCATTGCAATCTCCAACTAGTAGTTCTCCAGGTTCGCATTTCGCAGTGCGACGTCGCTGGTCAATAACAGATTGTGCGCCGGCTGGTAACCCGGACTGCCGGGCGCGCCAGTGGCCCCTTGCCGCACACACACGGCGATTACGACATATCGCGCGGCGGTGGGCGAAACTTCAGCCGCTGACGCGGCGCTGATGTCGCACCCCGCAGTGTTGTAAGTGACTCTTTGCGCAAAATAATGGACGCGCAGGCTGTCCAGGCGATTTGCCAAAACCGTCGACTCGCTGCCGGCCGGCCCGAAGCGGTCATATCGTGCCAGCAGGGTGGTGGTCCCGGCCGGGTGAATGAAATACCTTACATCTTCGCCTGAATCCGCAACCGGCAGGCTAATGTTTTCCCGCGCACCACTACCGGCGGCGGTGTCGTATCTATTTAAATTCGCGCGTATTCGAATCGTGCTGTTCCCGTTGGCGTCGACAAAAGAATCCTCGGGCACGATGCCGTTGTCGTTGAGATTGAAGCCGGCCTGGGCAATCTCGCGTGACATGATGTTAAGTGCGCGCTCGGCGTCCGCGAGGGCATCAACATTCTCGTTTGAGCGGGTGCGGATATTCAGCGATTGGGCGATCAGCGTGGTGGCGACGGTCAGCACCACCAGCGTAATGGTCATCGCAATGATCAATTCGACTAGTGAGAAGCCGGCTTCCGATTTTGTTTCAGTCAATCTTTTGGTCATGAAATTAGCCTCTCTTATAGCGCGCGATTAGGACCGACGGTCGGAGATGTCCGCTGAGAAATAATCGTGACTGAACCAAACACGCTCGTGATATTTCGCGCCCATCTTTCGCTGTCGCTCCAGGGGCTGACGCGAATCTGAATTGTCTTTGTCCGCGCGGTTCCGTTCTGGACGTTCGTGTCAGTGATCGTAGTGAGCACCACGTAGGTCCGGCCTCCGCGGGTAAGGGTGCTTGAGGCTCCGCCCGTGGCGTTTAAAGCAGCATCAGTGAATGAGGCGTTTCTGAGTTGCTCCATCGCCTGTTGGGCCACCGCCATTGAGAGTTCGCGATCGCGAGCGCTGCTGTTGTTTTTCGCGGCAAAGAAGAAGCACGCGGCTACTCCCAAACCGGCGATCGCCAACAGAACCATGGCGATTGACGTCTCAAGCAACGTAAAACCTGCTTCCTGGCTATGAGCTTTACGCCTTGCCTTGCGTGTCGGATGTGAAAGTTTGCGAATCACGATTAATCTCCCAGGTTAAGGAACGGTTATGGTAACGGTCTTGGATGTGCAACCGGACGATGAGAACGTGACCGAGCCGGAGTTCTTCTTGACCGTAATCGTGAATGATCCGGCCGCGGTGCCACTAACCGATCGCGAAGCAGGAGTAACCTGAATTTGACCAGCGTTACTCGAGGTCGCACTGATTGTTCCCGTGCCGGTTATATTCGTGCGGTTCACGCTCACAGTGCTCGAACCGTCGCTGACAATCGTGAGCGAATCCGGGGCGTTCAGCACGCAAGGCTGTGGATCCGGCGTCGGTGTCGGCGTCGGTGTCGGAGTTGGCGTCGCATTAGGATCCGGCGTCGGTGTCGGCGTCGCATTAGGATCCGGCGTCGGTGTCGGCGTTGGCGTCGCATTAGGATCCGGCGTCGGTGTCGGGGTCGCATTAGGATCCGGCGTCGGTGTCGGCGTCGTTGGCGGTGGCGCTGGAGGCAACGGCGACGCTCCGGGTTCAGGCGTCACGCCTCCGCCCGTGCCAATTGGCGGTGAGGTGGGAATCAAGCGGTCAAAAAACCACTCCGTATCAAAGGTAACATCACCTGATCCGGTTATGTTTATGTTTACCTGGTTCCTGCCGTTGTCAAAGCCGAAAGATTCTTCATTCGCGATGCGACCGCGCCAGTCGAACACGATGGTTTTTATAGTAGTGAATCTGACACCTTGCTCTAGGTCGAAATTCCGCGTGCTGACCGCGCCGAATCCGTCCCAATCTATAGTGATGGCGTAGGTGTTGTTATCGAGGACTGAAACTGTCGCTCTATTGGCGCCCTCAGCATGCCGCCGTACGGAGTCTGCCCGCGCTCTTTCGACGTAGGCCGAGAACTGTCGCGCCGAGTTCATGAGCCGAACGTGATCGCGGGCTCGCGAGATGCTGACCACCGCGAAACCCGCGACGATCGACATCACGGCAACCGTGATTACCAGTTGTAGGGTGCTGAATCCGCGCGCGTTGCTGAATACCGTTCTTTTCATAATCTGTTGTCGGCGCCTTTCGTCATTCCGAGTGCCCGTCGGCATGGGGACGGGCGCTGCTACGTCGCAATGGCCATGCCAGCTCTTTTCACGTGGTTTTTGCTGGGGATTTGTGCAGGCGTGCCGCGGGATGGCACTTCAGGCGTAACTTTGGGTGACAGTGAGTGGAAGTGTGCTTCCTATTAAGTCCGGCGTCTAAGGTCCAAAGTCCGACGTCCTGACAGCCAGACAGAACGCGAAACTTTGCACGTTGGACCTGGAGCCAGGGCCTGGGCCGCAGACTTTGGGCACTGGACGTTGGACTTTGGACTAAGTCGCATGTTAGTTTCCGAATTTACCGGATCGTTTATTGAGAATACTCCCTCTGCAAGTGAGGTTTGCGCACAAGTGTCGGCACCCGCAGTCGAGTTGAAACGAACACCGCTGAACGAAGCCCATCGCCGCCTGGGCGGCCGCATGGTTGAGTTCGGGGGCTGGGACATGCCTGTGCAGTATCCCGCCGGCACAGTCAACGAACACGTGCGCACGCGCACACATGCGGGACTGTTCGACGTTTCGCACATGGGCGAGGTCGATGTCCGTGGCCCCGATGCGATTGCGTTCGTTAATCGATTGACGTCGAATGACGTTTCGAAGTTAGTAGATGGCCAGGCTCAATACACGGCGTTAACGACACCGCAGGGTACCGTGATCGATGATTTGCTGGTCTACCGGTTAGCTGAAGATCGCCTGCTCCTGGTCGTGAACGCGGGGACAACCGGCAAAGACTGGGAATGGATCAAATCGCACCACGCCGGAGAAAACGTCGAGTTGCGCAACGCGAGCGCTGAGTACTGCCAACTGGCGCTGCAAGGTCCCGACGCCATTCCGATTCTCCAACAGTTAACCGAAACCAATCTGGCAGAGATTAAGTACTATCACTTCACTTCGGGCCAGGTTGATGGGATTGACGCGATTATTTCGCGCACCGGTTACACAGGTGAAGACGGTTTCGAGGTTTACGCAGCTCCGGAAAAGGCTGAACAACTTTGGAACAAGATTCTCGACGCGGGAAACTATGGGACCGATGAGGGCGTGATGCCGTGCGGTCTCGCCGCGCGAAACACTTTGCGGCTTGAGGCGGGCATGGCCCTGTATGGCCATGAGATCGACGAGAGCACGACGCTGCTCGAAGCGAACCTCGGCTGGATTACGAAACTAAACAAGGGCGACTTCATCGGGCGCGAGGCGCTCGCGAAACAAAAAGAAGAAGGCATCAAACGGAAGTTGATCGGTTTTGAAGTCACCGATCGCGGCATCGCGCGTGACGAACAGGATATTTTGGTAAACGGTGAACGTG
>DASUTF010000010.1:0-13250 GCA_036374695.1 Pyrinomonadaceae bacterium | reverse complement strand
CTTAACCCACCAGACTCGTTTTCCGTCCGCTACTGAGTATGCTGAAAGCTGAAATGACTCAGGGACGATGATCTGCTTAGCACCCTGTTTTGGCTGGTAGACGATTGGCGTTGAGTAACCCGAGATCACCCCCGGCCGGTCGACTTTCCAACTCACCTTGCCACTGTTTTTGTCGACCGCGATAAGGTATGAGATGGGATTATCCTGATCGACGGGCAGGACGATCTTGTCGTCGACCAGAATTGGCGAAGCGCCGAAACCGTAGAACATGCTGAAAGGCCCAAGCGGCAGCTTCCAACGCTCTTTGCCAGCCCGGTCATACGAGACCAGGCCGAACTCCTGGAAGAAGATGTACACATTCTTGCCGTCGGTGACCGGACTGGGCGAAGCGGGATTATTCACGTTCTGCAAACGGCCGGTACGCGCACGCGGCACCTCGCGTTGCCAAACAATTCTCCCGCTGGCGCGATCGAGTGCGATCACCAGAAGCTTGTAGTTCTCTTTCTCAATCGGACTTGCCTGGACGACATGAGCACGCCTTTTAGCGGTGGCCGTAGGGATCTTTTTGTAAGCCGTGACAAAAATTCGGTCTCGCGTGAGCACAGGCGACGAATGACCCGGCGGCAGTTCAGTCTTCCAAACGACGTTCTTTGCCGGTCCGAACTCGATGGGTAACCCGGTAGTTTCCGCGACACCGGTGCCATTCGGTCCGCGAAATTGAGACCAGTCGGCAGGCGCACGTGAAAGTAACGTGGGCTTTGCGGCAGACGAGTATGTCGCGACGAGGAGCGAAGCAACGGCGGCTGTGATTAAGCCGGCGAGTAGTTTGTTTATTGGCATGGCAGTGATTAACGTTGAGGCCAGCTTGATGCCGGCGCTCCGGGGTCCGGAAAATCAACTATGAAGAGACGGCCGGATTCTAATTCATCCTCAAGGAAATCAATAGTGGTGTGGCACCGACTTCAGTCGGTGATTCCGCTCGGAAAGCCACAGACTGAAGTCTGTGCCACTAAGTAAATTGCGCGTTGATATTTTTTCTGCGCTCGACTACGATGACGAAACCCAGTTTGCGTCGAAAATTGTTGTGAGTTGTACATCCTCGAATCTAACGGGTTCTCCCAAACAATCGAAGTTCGTGGACGCTTGCCACTGGTGAGTTATGACCCCCGAACGCTGGCGACAAGTAGAAAACATTTTCCAGACCGCTCTCGATCTGCCCGTCGAAAGGCGCGCCTCGTATCTGTCTGACGCGTGCGGCACCGATTCCACCCTGCACGAGGAAGTCGTCAGCCTCCTCGCCAGTCATGAAACCGGCGATTACTCGTTCGAAGACCTCGTGCCCGAAGAAATCAAAGCAAAGCGTTTCGATCCTTTCGGTGAAGATGTCGATCCTTTAATCGGAAAGCGGCTCGGCGCGTACGAGATTGTGCGCGAAATCGGCCGCGGCGGCATGGGTGCGGTTTACGAAGCCGTGCGCGTGGACAAAGAGTTCACCCGGCGCGTGGCCATCAAGCTGGTTAAGCGCGGCATGGACACGGATTTTATTCTGCGCCGCTTTCGCAAAGAGCGACAGATTCTCGCGGCCCTGGACCATTCGAACATTGCAAGGCTTTTGGATGGCGGCACAACTGACGATGGACTGCCTTACTTTGTCATGGAGTTCATCGAAGGCCAGCCGCTGTATCAATACTGCGACAATCGCAAGTTGAGCATCAGCGAACGCCTGAAACTGTTTAGCGCGGTCTGCGACGCCGTCCACTACGCGCATCAGAAACAGGTCGTGCATCGCGACATCAAACCTTCGAATGTGTTGGTGACAAGCGACGGAGTGCCGAAGCTGCTCGACTTTGGCATTGCGAAGCTTTTGAATCCAGAGCTCGCCGGCGACATCACTCACGATCCAACCGCCACGGCGATGCGCTTAATGACGCCGGAATACGCTTCGCCTGAGCAAGTGCAGGGCGCGCCAATCACGCCTTCGACCGACGTCTATTCGCTGGGCGTGCTGCTTTACGAATTACTGAGTGGGCATCGGCCCTATCGTTTGTTCAATCGCGCGCCACATGAAATTGCGCGCGTGATTTGTGAAGAGCCGCCGGCGCCTTTGAGCATCATCATCACGCGCCCGCACGATCTGCTGCCCTCGGGGAATGAGGCCACCACGCTCGAGAATGTTTATCTCGCGCGCGGCGCCAGCGTCGAGATTTTGCGTCGCGACCTTTCGGGTGTCCTGGAGGACATCGTGTCGCGCGCATTGCGGAAAGAACCACAGTGGCGTTACCCCTCGGCGGCGCAATTGGGCGAAGACGTCACTTCGTTTTTGGAAGGCCGGCCGCTTTCCAGTCTTCCTGACGCGCCGTACGCCGGCCAGACGAGGCCGAGTCCGGCTTCGTCGGACACGGCGCTCGCCGTTCTACCTTTGAAGTTGATCGACGTGCCGGGCGGCTCGGATTCAGGTTCTGACTACCTGGGCGCGGGACTCACGGACGCGCTGATTACGCGGCTGAGCTCAATTCAAAGATTTGCAGTGCGGCCGACGAGTAGTGTCCTTCGTTACAGCGCTGAAGCCGATCCGTTGCAGGCGGGCAGGGAACTTGGCGTCGCCTTCGTGCTCGACGGGCGCGTGCGCCACTCCGGCGAGCGCATTCGCGTGACTTTGCAGCTGCTGGACGTTAATGACGGCACGACGGCGTGGGCCGGCCAGTTCGACGAGAACTTCACGGACGTGCTGACGCTGGAGGACACCATCTCTTCGCATGTCGCCGAAGCCATCGTGCCGCACCTGACCGCGGACGAAAAGGTAAAGCTGGCCAAGCGTGGCACGAACGATCCGCAGGCGCACGAGGCGTATCTGCGCGGACGTTCTTACTGGAACAAGTTCACCGAAGAGGGATTCGCGAAGGCGATCGTTTGCTATCACCAGGCGACGGCCATCGATCCGGATTACGCGGTAGCGCACGCCGCCATTGCCGAATATTACAACTGGCTCGGAATCTATTCTGTCCTGCCTTCGAATGAGTGTGGGGTAGCCGCTTACGAGGCAGCCGCGACGGCGGTTGCCATCGATCCGCTCCTGGCCGAAGCCCACTGCGCGCTGGGCCAGGCGAAACTTTGTCGCGACTTTGCCTGGGATGGCGCCGAACGACAACTGTTCCGGGCCATTGAGCTGAATCCGAACTATGCGCCGGCGCGCACCTGGTATGCGTTTCAACTGGCGATGGAAGGTCGTTTCTCAGAGGCCTCGCGCGAGGCGCAGGCGGCCGCTTTGCTCGACCCCTTTTCAATCATCACGCGCTTTTGCCGAGTTTGGTGTCTGTACCATGCGCGACAATTTGAAGCCGCGCTTGAACTGTGCCGCGAATATCAGACCGCGGACCCCGAAAACCTGATGTTGGTCTACATGTCCAGCTTCATGCTGAGCGCGCAGGGCCAACACGAGGAAGCGATTGCCAACGCTGAACGCTGCGTCGCCTCGGTAGGAAAAGCGTCGCGCACCCTGGGGCGGCTCGGCACGGCGTACGCCCAAGCCGGCAAGCTCGAACAAGCCGAAGCCATTCTAAGAGAGATGGGTGAAATTGCCGGGCGTCGCTTTATCTCGCCTTATCACCTCGCGCTGGTGCAATGCGCGCTCGGGCGCACCGAAGCCGCCCTCGATATGCTCGAGCGGGCAGTAGAAATCAGAGACGCCTGGGTGCTTTAT
Organism: Pyrinomonadaceae bacterium; assembly: GCA_036374695.1. Lineage (GTDB taxonomy): Bacteria > Acidobacteriota > Blastocatellia > Pyrinomonadales > Pyrinomonadaceae > UBA11740. The sequence goes on along the minus strand of DASUTF010000010.1, from coordinate 9,550 downwards.
GCGGCGGTCGATCCTGAGTTGGATAGCCTGCACGGTGATCCGCGGTTCGACGCTTTGCTGCGGAAGCTGAATCACCGGCTCGCGTCGCTGCCAACGTTGCCGATCGAATCGCACCTCGGGCAGGAATCGATCGCGGTGTTGCCGTTCAAAGTTCTGACGCAACCAAATGAAAATACCGGCGACGAGTATCTCGGCATTGGTTTGGCCGATGCGCTGATCACGCGTTTAAGCAACGTGCGGCGGTTGGTCGTGCGGCCCACGAGTAGCGTCTTGCGCTATCGCGGTGTCGCGGTTGATCCACTGGTAGCCGGCCGCGATCTGCATGTTGAGTACGTCATCGATGGAAGCCTGCGTCGTGTCGGCGAGCGCTTGCGCGTGACGGCGCAACTGATGAACGTCGCGGAGGGAGTGACCAGCTGGGCCGATCAGTTCGACGAAGAATCGAAGGATGTACTGGAAATCGAAGATTCGATCTCTGAGCGCGTGACAACGGCGCTGCTGCCGCAACTGACGGGCGACGAGCGCGTGCAGCTTTCGAAACGCGGCACCGTAAATCCGAAAGCTTTCGAATCCTATTTACGCGGCCGTTATCACTGGAGCACGTACACCGAATCAGGGTTGGCGCGCGCCATCGAATGCTATAACCAGGCGATCAAACTCGATCCGAATTATGCGCTGGCTTACACGGGCATCGCCGATTACTACAACTGGCTCGGCGTGTTCGGCGTAAAGTCATTCAACGAATGTACGGCTGCGGCGAAGGAAGCAGCGCAAAAGGCGATCGATCTCGATCCGTCGGCCGCGGAAGCGTACAGCGCGCTCGGGTTTGCCACGATCGCGCACGACTTTGATTGGTCAGTCGCTGAAGCGCATCACCGCCGCGCAATCGAAATCAATCCGAATTACGCCACGGGGCATCACTGGTACAGCTTTCATTTGGCGATGACCGGCCGGTTCGATGATGCGTTGCGCGAGATCCTGCGGGCACGCGAACTCGATCCGCTGTCGCCCAGCGTGGTGCAGGCGTTGGGCTGGTGTTATTACCAGTCGCGTCGAAACGCAGAAGCGATTGCCACGCACGAACATTTGCTTGAAGTCGCGCCGGATTTTTCGGTCGGAGTGGCGACGTACGCGTGGGCCCTGCGCGCCGCCGGTCGAGCGGATGATGCCGTTCGGGTTTCCGAGAAAGCTTTGCAGCTGTCAGGTGGCGGACAATTTTTCGTGTCGGGTCTGGGTCAGTCATATGCCGCAGCCGGTCGCGTGGATGATGCGCGAGCGGCGTTGAAACAGTTGCAGGAGATGTCCGAGCGCGCCTATGTCTCGCCCTATCACACGGCGCTGATCCATCTGCACCTCGGCGATTACGAAAAGGCCCTCGCGCTGCTGCAAAAGGCTTATGAGATCAATGAAGGCTGGTTGGTTTGGATAGGCGTGGAGCCGGCGTGGGACGTCGTGCGGGGCGAGCCGCTGTTCGAAGACTTGTTGAGCAAGACAAGGAACCCGGCGCCGCAAACAGCCCTCAGCGAGCAAACGGTCGTTGCCCGGCGCGCAAAAGCCGCCGCCGCGCCACGTTCGCTGGAAACCTCAGCGGTCGCCACCCCGGCGCCGGAAACCTCGCCCGGAGAAGACGAGGAAGCGCGCCAGCTTTTCACCGCCGGCCGCTACTATGCCACGCGCCGTACCGCCGAAGGCTTGCGGCAAGCGATTCAAAGGCTCGAGCGCGCAGTCGAACTCAAACCGGATTACGCAGTCGCTTACGCTGAGTTAGCTGACTGCTACGCATTGCTGAACTGGTTCGTCGAGCCCCCGCCGGCTGAAGCATGGCAACGCGCGAAGCAGGCAGCGCTGAACGCGGTGAGAGCTGATCCGAATTTGGCGGAAGCGCACGCGTCACTCGGCTTTGTCCGGCTGCATTTCGATCGAGACTGGGAAGGCGCTGAACGCGAACTTCAGAAAGCCATCGTGTTGAATCCGCGCAACCAGGTTTCGCATCGCTGGTACGCCTACAGTTTGTCGGCGGTGGGCCGGCACGACGAAGCGTATGAGGAGATTGAACGCGCTCGAGAATTAACACCCCAGTCAGCGGTGATCGCGACGGCGCTGGCGAATGTGCTGTTTCTCGCCGGGCGTTTCGACGACACGATTGCCCAGTGCCGCAAGGCGCTTGAGCTGGATCCGGGGGCCGTGGCGGCGCACACCGTGCTGCGCTGGGCTTATGAGCGGAAGGGAATGGTCGCTGAAGCCCTGGCGGCCTACGAACAGGAACGCAGTTTTGCCGGCGACAGTCCGACGACGCGCGCGAAACGAGCACACGTCCTGGCCGCGACCGGTCACCACGAGGAAGCGCGCAAGATTCTCGAAGAGATCATTGCGAAACGCGACGAACAATGGGTCACGGCCTACGAGATTGCGATCATTTACTCGTTGCTGGGAGACCGCGACAAAGGATTCGAGTGGCTGGCGCAAGCGGAGCAGGAACACGCCGTGGGCTTCACCTTCGTCCGCGTCGATCCGCATCTTGAGAACCTGCGTTCCGATCCGCGCTTCAGAGACTTGATTCGCGGCACGGATCGAACCATTCCTTAATCTCGGAGCGGGCTGTCCAGGAGCGCACGCATCCTGCGTGCGGTCCGCGCGCATCCTGCGCGTAAAACCAAGAGGGGGAAGCCGTCAAGATGACGGCGGACCGCAGGCAAGATGCCTGCGCTCCCCCTGCTATTGAATTTCTCCGCCGCCTGAGTTAAAGAAGCAGCCACAGAAAGGGATTCGTGATGCCATACAAGCTGACTGTGAATGGGAAGTCCGTAACCGTTGACGTTCCGGCTGACATGCCTCTGCTTTGGGTGATCAGAGAAGTGCTGAACATGCCGGGCACAAAGTTTGGCTGCGGCATGTCTATGTGCGGCGCCTGCACCGTCCACGTGAACGGCGAAGTCGCGCGTTCGTGTGTCACTTCGATCGCGGAAGTAAACGGAAAGCGGGTCACGACAATTGAAGGACTGGCGACCAGCACTCTGCATCCGCTGCAAAAAGCCTGGATGGAAATCGACGTGGCCCAGTGCGGTTACTGCCAGGCCGGACAAATCATGGCCGCCGCCGCATTGCTGAAGAAACACCCGAAGCCAACCGACGCGCAGATCGACAGCGGAATGGAAGCAAACATCTGCCGTTGTGGAACGTACCTGCGTATCCGCGAGGCGATTCACAAAGCTGCCGCCGATCGCGGATCAGCCAAGTCTTCGAAAGCGGAATAGGGATGTCCTGGGAGCGCGGGCATCCTGCCCGCACCGGCAAAGGGATTTGTGAAGAGCACGCAGGACGCGTGCGTACCGTTTGTACCGGAGATCATCATGACCACACCGTCAATTAATCGTCGCGCATTTCTACAGGTGAGTTCACTGGCAGGCGGGGGAATTCTGCTCGGCCTGTATCTGAACCCGCCGGTTCTGGCGCAAAACCAGCCGGCGCCGGCCGTGGCCGTGCCAAGTTCCTTTATCAAGATTTCACCGAACGGGGTCGTCACGATCACCGGCAAAAATCCTGAGGTCGGTCAGGGCGTGAAGACTTCGCTACCGATGACAATTGCCGAGGAACTGGACGTTGACTGGAAGGACGTGCGCGTCGAGCAGGCCGATCTCGATCTTACGAAGTACACGAATCAGTTTGCCGGCGGCAGCACCGCGACGCCGAACAGTTGGAACCAGATGCGACAGGTCGGCGCCGCCATGCGCGCGATGCTAATCGCCGCGGCGGCGCAAACCTGGGGCGTGCCGGACACGGAGCTGACCACCTCCGCGGGAAATGTAGTTCACCAGAAAACGAAACGATCGATTGGCTACGGCAAACTCGCCGCGAAGGCGGCGACGCTGACGCCGCCCGAACTCGACAAGGTTAAGCTGAAAGATCCGAAGGACTACAAAATCATCGGGACACCGCGGGCGAATGTTGACAGCCTGGCAATTGTCACCGGCAAGCCGCTTTTCGGAATCGATTTCACTTTGCCGGGAATGCTCTGGGCGGTGTTCGAGAAGTGTCCGTGCTTCAGCGGCAAAGCAGTGTCGGCGAATCTCGATGAAATAAAAGCGATGCCCGGCGTTCGTCACGCGTTCATCCTTGAAGGTGGCAGCGAAATGGCCGGACTGTTGAGCGGTGTTGCGATCGTCGCTGATCGCTGGTGGCAAGCAAAATCCGCGCGCGAAAAGCTCAAAGTGAAATGGGAAGACGGCGCGGCGGCGTTGCAAAGCAGCGAAGGTTTCGCGCGTCAGGCCGAAGCGCTCGCCCAAGAGAAGGCGCATCGTTCGTTGCGCAGCGATGGCGACCTTGAGGCGGCGTTCAAGAACGCGACGAAAGTTGTCGAAGCGGCCTATGCATATCCATTCGTCGCGCACGCACCGCTCGAGCCGCAGAACTGCACGGCGCATTTCAAGGACGGCAAGCTTGAGATTTGGGCGCCGACCCAGACGCCGCAGCCCGCCGTCGGCCTGGTGTCGCGCACGTTGGGCATCGCTCCGGCGGACATCAAACTTCACCTGACACGAATCGGCGGTGGCTTTGGCCGGCGGCTGAACAACGACTACGTGGTTGAAGCGGCGGCGATCGCGAAACAGATCGGCGTGCCGGTGAAACTGCTCTGGACGCGCGAAGACGATATGACGCACGACTTTTATCGCCCCGCGGGCTTTCACTTTTTGAAGGCCGGCGTAGATGCGTCAGGAAAGCTGGTGGCGTGGCGCGATCATTTTGTCAGCTTCGGCACGGTCGAGAGATTTGCGCCGAGCGCCGGCATGAGTGCGAACGAGTTTCCGGCGCGGTTCGTGTCGAACTTTGCGATCGATTCGTCAGTCATGCCTTCGGGGGTGCCGACCGGGGCGTTGCGCGCGCCCGGGAGCAACGGAATCAGCTTCGTCATCCAATCCTTCATCGACGAACTGGCGATTGCGGCAGGCAAAGATCCGGTCGACTTCCGTTACGCGATTCTGGACACGCCGCCGATTCCGCTGCCGCCGCCGGCGGCCCGTCAGCAAGCAGCTCCGCCGGGACAAGTATTCAATCAGAAACGCATGCGCGGCGTGCTCGAACTGGTCGCGGCGAAATCGAATTGGGGCAAACGCAACCTGCCGAAAGGCACCGGGGAAGGCGTCGCGTTTCATTTCAGTCACCAGGGCTACTTCGCTGAGGTCGCGGAAGTTACCGTCGACAGCGCGAACAAGGTGCGCGTCAATAAAGTGTGGGTGGCCGGCGATGTCGGGAGCCAGATTGTGAATCCTTTGAATGCGGTGAATCAGGTGCAGGGTTCAGTTATCGAGGGTCTGACGCACATGATGGGAGAGATCCGGATCAAAGACGGACGGGCGGTGGAAAAGAATTTCGATGAGTTTACGCCGCTGCGGATTAACGAAGCGCCGAAGACAATCGAAGTGCATTTTCTCAAGACTGATTTTCCGGTAACGGGTCTGGGCGAACCAGCCTTGCCGCCAGTTTTACCGGCTGTCACGAACGCAATCTTTGCGGCCACCGGCAAGCGAATCCGTTCGCTTCCGTTGTCGAAACACGGATTGACCTGGGCTTAGTCAGGAGCTGAGAGGAGAAAAGAGAAGGATGGTTGCACGAGCGGAAGTCTTAAACACCGGAACTTCAATCGATAAAAGACGCGCCGAGCGGATTTTCTACACGGCGATGTCCGTGGCGATTCTGATCACGGTTTTTGCGGGCTTTTCGCGGACGTTTTTTCTGCGACCGTACTTTCAGGCGCAGCCGCTGCTGCCGCTACTGATCGCTCACGGAATCGTCTTCTCTTCCTGGATTGTTCTGTTCCTGACGCAGACGACCCTCGTTGCGGCCAAACGCACACGTATCCACATGCGTTTAGGGATCCTGGGAGGCGTGCTGGCGAGTCTGATGATTGTTATTGGCGTGTACACGTCACTGGTGCGCGCCAAGGGTCCGTCACCGATACCTGACGTCAATCCGCTTTCGTTCCTGACGATACCGCTGGGTGACATGCTGGTCTTCGGAATCCTGGTCGCCACAGCGTTGTATTTCCGGCGGCGGCCCGATACGCACAAGCGATTGATGTTGCTGTCGACGATCGCCATTCTTCCGGCAGCCGTGGCGCGCTTGCCGATCGGTTTCGTCGAAACCGGTGGACCGCTCGTTTTCTTTGGCCTCAGTGATCTTTTCATCGTGCCGCTGCTTGTCTTTGACATCATCACGCGCGGGCGGCCGCATCGAGCGACTTTGTTGGGTGGTGCGCTGATTGTGATCTCGCACCCACTGCGCATAGTCATCGGTGGCACGAATGCGTGGCTAGCGTTCGCCACGTGGATCACGCAATGGACGTGAGTCGCCATTATTTAATAACTTGCCGATTAACAGGCCTTCACGCCCGCTATATCTGTCTTGCTCCTTCAGAATCAAGAGTGATTCTTGAACTACGATTGTTCCCTGCACCTTCTGCTCTTGAGACGCGAAGGGAGCCAACCCATTTAAGGCCGCAGTAGGCCTGAGACGTGGCCGGATGTTTCCGCAAACTTTGAGTTCCAGAATGACGAGGTTTCCGTCACGGTCCTTGCTAAGCAAAATCAGTCAGGCCAACAGGTGTCCAATACTCGATGCCGTTTGGATAGAGAACAAGACCTTGCTCCAAGTTTGCAGGATTCTCTTTAAGAGGGCGATTCTGCTGATCTGGAAAGACTCAACGCACGCCATCCTGCTGCCCACCCGCCGATGGACAGAATCCATCGCGCCCAATTACCTGTCTTGAACTGATTCACCAGTCTCGTAATTTCCTCGCCACTCAGTCCTGCGCCTCGTGTGGCCTGTGTTTTATGCAAGATGGGGAGGAAAAAAGAGAAGGTCGCAATCCCTAAGACGAGCATGGACACCCCTGCGACCAAAGCCCACTTCCGTTGCTGCCGAGGCATCCACCATGACACGATGATTAACGCAAGCGAGAGAAGGAAGCAGAGCGGACTGACCAGACCGAAGAACTTAGCCTGGACGACACCATACTGCCATTGAGTCACAGATTCGGGGGGCGAGCCAGCCCAGAGCGGTGTAAGGACCAGATGCTCGAAAATGCCGCCTCCCATTAAAATGGTTACAGCCAGCACCCAGAGCCAGAGCACTATTAGGGGGACGTTCAGCCGTTTCATCATCAAAATCTAACCTCCGCTAATCGGTTTAGTTAAGAAAGCAATTTAACGCCGGGCCTCAGCGGCGCGCACGAACCTTTGAGGATGAAAGAAAGAATGTAAGCTGGCCCGGTTAATAACGGACGCGGCCAGCGAAGTCAAGAGCCCACAACAGCGTCACCCAGGCATCTTAACGCTCGGCATGCCTCGCATGATGATGCGTTGCCGGCGCGCGACGCGTTTTGGATTCACCTGCGGATTGAAGACTGTGCGCGGGTTCGGAATCATCGCCGACAGAAAGGCGGCTTCGCGCGCGTTAAGATTTGCCGCCGGCTTGTGAAAGTAATATTGCGAAGCGGCTTCAGCGCCGTAAATCCCATCGCCCCACTCGATCACATTCAGGTACACCTCGAGGATGCGCTTCTTCGGAAGGTTACGTTCCATGAAATAGGTGATGATCGCTTCCTGACCTTTGCGCATGAACGAGCGCTCGCTTGAGAGATAGAGGTTTTTCACGAGCTGCTGCGAGATGGTGGATGCGCCGCGTTTAAAGTCGGGCAGGTTCGGCAGCCATGAGTCATTTTCGCCGGTCTGTTTCGCCTCTTTATCAGCTTCTTTCTGCGCGTGATCCCAGGCGCGTTGAATCGCTTCGTAATCGAACCCGTTATGGGTCGCGAAGTTCGAGTCTTCGCCGGCAATCACCGCGCGCTGCAGGTTCGGCGAGATTCGTTCGAGCGGGACCCAGACCTGGAAACGCTTCGGCTCAGAACCTTTGCGACGCGCCTCACGATTTCGGGCTTCAATCAGTGAGGTGGTCGCGGGGTTCTGCGTGGCGAGCTCGGAAAAACCTGGCACGACAACTACCTGAAAGATGAGACCGCCGACGATGATGCCGACTACGGCGTAAAAGACATATCTGATGACCCGCCACATGTGAGATAGAGGGTAAGGGTAAACGGGGAAGGGGTAAAGCAGAAAGTGAGTTTGGACAGTGCCTGGTGTTTTCATTTTTCTCAGTGTCTCTGTGCGATCTCAGCGCCTCGGAGGTGAAAATATCTAAACAATACTCACCACAGAGGCACAGAGGCACAGAGCTTTCACAGAGACACAGAGCAAGACATTGGCGATTTGACGCTAAGACACAAGCATCGCGAAGGCGATAGCTAAAGCGATTCAACTGAAATACCTCGCCATTTCGTCGTTTTTAACTAATTCACGGTGAAGTAGCAGAAACTGAGCATTGCGGACCCACGATATGACCAGAACAATTTCGATTGCCATTCTTTCCTTAAGCTGCTGCGCAGTTACTTTGGCGCAGGGACAACGACAACCCCCGGTCTTGCGCGGGTCGAACGCGCGACCAGTCAACTCAGCAGACGGATACGACAAGAGTTCACGGCCGGAAGAGGTCGAAGAAGGTAGCGTGGTGCGGGTCAGCACGAGCCTGATCACTGTGCCCGCGGTGGTGATGGATCGTAACGGCCGGTACATCGGCAACCTGCGGAAAGAAGACTTTCGGATTTACGAAGACGGTGTCGAACAAGACGTGGCCTTTTTCGCTTCCGTCGAAAAACCTTTCACGGTGGCCTTGTTACTGGATGTCAGTGGCTCGACACAGTTTCAACTCGCCCAGATTCGCGAAGCGGCAAACACCTTCGTGGGCCGCTTGCGCATGAACGACCTAATGATGGCGATTACCTTCGACGGAAGAATGAATGTGCTGACCCAGCCTGCACGAGTTGCCGTGATTCGTCGGGGCAAACTGCACATTCCGGCGGTGACGGACGGCACGGTGCTCTACGACACCGTCGATTTCGCGCTTAAACGCATGGCGCAAATTCCCGGCCGCAAAGCGATCGTGTTGATGACCGACGGCGTCGATCAGGATAGTCGCGTGTCGATGCAAGCGACTCTCGAAGGCATCGCCGAGCAGGACATTCTGGTTTACACGGTCCAGTACAACACTTTGCCGCAATTGCCGGAACGATTGAGCCGGATAAAGGATGACAAGGCGCGACGCAAAGTGCGCGAGCGTCTCTTGAAGGGCTATGCGCTCAGCGAACCCTACCTGCGCACCCTGGCTGAGAAGACGGGCGGCCGTTTCTATCGCGCCGATGATCTGCGCCAGGTTGGTCCGGCGTTTGAAGCAATCACTTCTGAATTGGGAGTGCACTACAGTCTGGGGTTCTACTCAAAGCATTCCGCGAACGCTGACGGTGAGCGCGCGATCAAAGTGAAGGTGCGTTATCCGAACATGGTCGTGAGGACGCGTGATAGTTTCTCGAATAGCGTGGCTGCGCGGCAATAGGTGGTCAGGACAGTCCGCGTGACGGGTGGACGAAACGTCGCGATTGCCAGATTTCACTCCCCAATCTATCTGCGTACGCAGATGGTACTCGCCACAATATTTCCCTCTA
>DASUTF010000009.1:0-16686 GCA_036374695.1 Pyrinomonadaceae bacterium | reverse complement strand
GTCATTGAGCTGCGCGGGCTGACTTTGATGCCCGGGCTGATCGATGCGCATTCGCACGTGCTGCTTCATCCGTACAGCGAAACTTCCTGGAACGATCAAGTTGCGCGCGAAAGTCTGAGCCTGCGCGTGGCGCGCGCGACGAATCATCTGCGCAGCAGTTTGCTGGCGGGCTTTACGACGTTGCGCGATTTAGGGACTGAAGGCGCGGGCTACGCGGATGTTGGTCTGAAGCAGGCGGTGCAGCAGGGCATCATTCCCGGACCGCGTTTGATCGTGACTACGCGCGCGATTGTCGCGACCAACACGTACGGACCGAAGGGTTACGCGTCTGAATGGAGCGTACCGCAGGGCGCTGAAGAAGCCGACGGTGTCGATAACCTCACGCGGGTGGTGCGCGATCAGATTGGCAAAGGCGCGGATTGGATCAAGGTCTACGCCGACTATCGCTGGGGCGCGGGCGGCACCGCGCACGCCACGTTCACGCTCGACGAGTTGAAACTAATCGTCGAAGTCGCGAAGAGCGCCGGCATTCCCGTCTCCGCGCACGCCGGTTCAACTGAAGGCGCGCGCCGCGCGATTCTCGCCGGCGTCGAAACCATTGAACACGGTGACGGGCTGACGCCGGAACTCTTTCGCATGATGAACGGACGTGGCATCGCTTTTTGCCCGACGCTTTCAGTTGCCAGCGCCGCGAACATGGAAAACAAGAAGCGGGTTTTCAAACAGGCGCTCGAAGCTGGCGTAATTATTGCGAATGGCAGCGACGTGGGTGTTTTCGCCCACGGCGACAACGCGAAGGAGATCGAAACGATGGTCGCGTGGGGAATGCCGCTGATCGACGCGCTGCGCTCAGCAACCTCGGTCGATGCGCGGGTGCTGCATCTGGAAGACAAAATCGGTTTCGTGAAGAGCGGACTGCTCGCCGATCTAATCGCCGTCGAAGGCGACCCGACCCGCGAGATCTCTGCGCTGCGTCGCGTGCGGTTTGTGATGAAGAACGGAGAAGTCTACAAGCAACCCTAAAACTCTTATCGATACTTTGGATCCGGCACGGCTTTTAGTTTTCGGCTGAGAAAATCGAGGACAGGAGCGACGAAGTTGCTCTTTAATTGCCCGTGACGGTGATCCGAAACAATCAGGAACTCGAAATCTTTGCCAAGTTGAGACAATCTGTCGCGCAGCATCACCGCCTGATTAGTGGGAGCATTTTGATCATTTGCCCCATGAATAATCAGCACCTCAGTCTTCAGTTTCTCCATCTTCAGGATTGAAGACCGCTCCTTGACGGCTTTGTCGGACATTCCGGTTTCGGCTTTCATGTTTTCCCTAATGCCGTCGAGGCCAGTGTCGTCATACGCCTTTCTAAAGTCATAGATGCCAGCGGCGAAGACGGCCGCCTTCACATCAGTACCGAGCTTTAGGGTCAACAACGATGCCGCCATTCCGCCGCGCGAATAGCCGTAGACCGCAATCCTTGTTCGATCAACGAATGGCTCGCTTCGAAATCTTTTGAAGCCGACCGCGTAAGCATCGATCGACGGCGGCCCCATGAAATCCGGTTTACCCTCGGATTTGCCGAAACCCAGCTCGGAGATCGCGACGCACGCGAAACCACGCTGCGCTACAATCGTCGCAAAGGTAATCATTGTCGCGGCGCCTTCTCTTCCGGCAAGCAACACGATGCCCGGATACTTGCCCTCAGCGAGCGGGCGAATTATGAGCGCCTCCACTCTATTCTTGTCCGCGATATAGTCGTACTTGCAGATGCGGACTTTACTTGTCTCAAGGGTCGCACACCCTTCTTTTTCTAAAGTGTCCTGGAGCGAAGACTGAGGCTGCGCCGCGACCGCGGTCGAGAGGAATGCGAAGATGAGCACAATCATGAACGAGCGCGTCACGGCGCGTATTGTACCGCGAGGCTGTTTGAACAGTTAACAATCGCACGATTAGAATCTCGATCTTTCAACCGGCCGGAGTCTTTGTGGGAAAGATGTCCTCAGCACCTTTAACAAACGTCACGCAACTGCTGCTCGAGTGGCGCGGCGGCAGTCAGCAGGCGCTGGATGCGCTGATGCCCGTGGTGTACGACGAACTGCGGCGTTTGGCGCAGCACTACATGCGGGGTGAACGGCCTGAGCACACGCTGCAAGCGACGGCGCTGGTGAACGAGGCTTATCTGCGGCTGGTGGATATGAAGGTCTCGTGGCAGGACCGGGCGCATTTCTTTGCGGTCGCGGCGCGGCTGATGCGGCGCATGCTGGTTGATCATGCGCGAGCGCAGCATCGCGCCAAGCGCGAGGGTGGTCCGAAAGTTTCGCTCGATGACGCGCTGGAGGTTTCATGCAAGCCCGCTTCAGATCTTCTGGCGCTCGACGAAGCTTTAGAGGAACTCGCGACGTTTGATCAAAGAAAGAGCGAAATCGTTGAATTGCATTTCTTCGGTGGTTTGAGCAACGACGAAGTGGCTGAAGCGCTCGGTGTCTCACGCGCTACGGTGCAGAGGGAATTGCGTATGGCCAAGGCCTGGCTGAATCATGAATTAAAGAATAGTGATGAGTAATGAGTGATGAGTAGCTTTGCCTCGAGAGTATGAACAAGTGATTCCGACGCGTAGCGTCGCATGACTTTAGCCCAGCCTTTTAAGGCTGGGGCCGCGTTCGCCGTAAATTTCCGCGTCGCGTAGCGACGCACTGAGAACACTGGGATTCAATCGTCGCAACGCGACGGTTCGGTTTCGTTTACCGTTTCCCCGGCCTTGAAAGGCCGGGCTAAGTTCATTCCGACCTTACGCGTCGAAATTCAAACGGCAAGCTGTGATGAATAGTGATACAAGAAAAACCGGCTGCCGTTCTTATCGAATCGGCAGCCGTAGCGCCCCCACGCGCAAAAACCATATTTACTCATCACCCCATCACTCATCACTTTTTTATTCGGCGGCGTGGTTCCTTTCTCCGAACCCATGTTTTTGCCCATCCAGCGGACACAACGTCGCTTCTTCTGTGTTATCCAGGCGATGCTTTACCGGACGTAGCGTGCGGAGGTAAGCGAAGATCGCCTTCAGATCGTCGTCCGTCATGTTCTTGAAGTAGCCGGTCGGCATCACGTAATTCAGTTTGCGCGCACCGACGTGGCCGGTGCGCATGGTTCGGATGAACAGCGCCTCGTCGTAGTACGAAATGCCCGTCGGGTCCGGCGTAATGTTGGCGCTGTAAACGTCGCCCCACGATCCTTTCAAGTGGAACCCGCCGGCGAAAGCCATTTTCATCATCGGTTGACCTTGCGGAGTCATGGGCGTGTGGCACGTGACACAGTTTCCTAAAGTCACCATGTACTGTCCGCGCGCAAGCTGGTTGTACGGAACCGGTCCGGACACCTGGGTAACGATCGGTTCATGCGGCGGCACCGCAGCTTTCGCCGGCTCTGGAATTTGCGTCTTCGGCAGTTTGTTCCGCACCGGTTCGATCGAGCGAATGTAGGTGATGACCGAAGCCAAATCTTCATCCGACATATTTCGAAAATTCATGTAAGGCATCACCGGGAACAAACGCCGGCCGTCATGGCCGATGCCTTCGCGAATCGCACGCGCCAACTGTTCATCAGTCCACGAGCCTGCGCCCGTCTCGACATCCGGCGTGATGTTCGGCGCGACCAGCCACTCCATGCCGTCTTCAGCGAAAACCGCGCCGGCGCCCTTTTTGCCGGGTTTCGGTTGCGCGCCGGGCTTCGAGTAATCAACGTCTGAGTGACATTGGAAACAGTGCGCGGTTGATTCGACAATGTAGCGTCCGCGCTCCAGACGCGCTGGCGTGCGCTCAAACTTCACACCGGTCGCGGGCGCCTTTGCCCGATCCTTGCGCACGGTGTAGCCGACCGAGAGAATCGCACCTGCCACAGCCAAAACGACAAGTGCCATTTGGATGAACTGTTTTCTGCGTTCCATGATCTGTCTCACCTCTTACCCCAGAAAGCGACAGATCAAGGCGAAATGTGTCAGGCGGGTTTTGTCCTACTTTGCGTGTCTTTGCGCCTTAGCACCTTTGCGTGAACCGGCCACCTGTCGCATAAGGCTCTTTCACGCAGAGACGCAAAGTCGCAAAGTTTCGCAAAGGCGAAATCGGACGACTTGTGTCGTTTTTGACGGGGTTTTCGAGCAGTTTGCGAGGGTTTAGGGAGGGAGGTTCACGTTTGGGAGGCACGGCGCGCGGGGGAGGCCGCGCGCAAAAGCCATTTAATTTCGACGGCTTAACAGGCCCGCAATGAATCCCAGGGCGACTCCGAAGCCGAGGGCGATGCCGATCGACTGCCACGGATTATGTTTGATATAGCGGCGTGATTCATCGATGTAATCTTCCCCTATTTCATATCCCTGGCGCACGAGCCTCTGCGCTTTCCGTTTGCCAATGTCGACCAGGTCTTCCGCGATGACTTTGCCCTCGGCGGCTTTCGCGGCCAGGTGGGCCAGCTTGATGCCGGTGTTCTTGCCGTCTTCAACGGTTGCAGTTCGCATAATCAATCCCTCCAATTACTTGTTTCAGCGATATTCTACAGCATAGAACGTAAATTCCTTCGGTTACGTTTCAAATGTCTAACGTTCAGATTACGTTGTGGGTTACTTGTCTGTGATGGCGTAACCACGAGGAATTGTAGTCAGTACCGCGAGCGGTAACGACCGGGTCTTGCCGCGTCGCCATCCGCTCGAGTTTATTAGTCGTTAAGAATTAAAAGGCGTCGGTCAATATCTTCACCAGTGATCTCAAGATAACAGGATCTCAGGAGTTGTTTACGGTTCTCGTCAGTTTCAGAAGCATATGCCCACACTATTCGGTCCACATCGGCGCTCGCAAAGAATCGAAGAACAGCGAGTTGTTGAGCCGCATATGGTGCGCGGACAGGGTCTGCTCGAATTATCTCATTGACCGATTTGGAGACCACCGAACGGATTTGTAGAGAAAGAACAATCGGAATTGCGGCCACGAGGAGGAAGCCACAAACTGCGCCCGTGGCCCACGTGAGTCTTGAAGATTTGTTGGCATCGCTGTACAGGGCGCGCCATCCGTTTCGTAAATACACGATTCCCGTAAAGAAAGGAGTGAAACCGAAAAGGCCAATTCCAACAGCCAGGCCAATGAGGCTTAAGGGAAAAAGCAAAATCGCTATAGTCAGGCAGAACAATCCGCCGTTAAATAAGGCGCCGCCGATCAGCGCATTTGAGACCTCGTTGCCCTTTCCCGATGCGAGCCAAAGGCAAAGGAGAATTATCTCGAGACCGCTGAACAAGTAAACGACGCCTTGGTATTCGGGAAGAAACGGAGGCCCTGCAAGACCTCCTTGAAAAACAATCGGATCGAAAACGAAGCAAAGAATTGGCCCGACGACGCCGACTATCAGGTCAAAGACGAGCTGGGGCCTGGTAGTCTTCTGAAGAAACTGCCGTTGCCAAAATCCATTCTTCACCGGTGGAACATCAGGCACAGCTGCCAGTTCGGGAAAAATACTCATCTCGTCGGCCTCCTCCTTATGTCGCCTGAACTGACGACACCGGCGTCGGTGGCGCAAACGACTCCGGCGGTGGCTGCGGCGCGAACCGGTCTTTCCAGCGAATCCTTCCAGTGGCCTGCATCACGACGAACAGCGTCAGAATGGACCCGATGGTGATGGCGAGTCCGGTGAAGCCCTTCAGGAAGAAAGCGTACGAGAACGCGACCAGATAAATGAACTGCGCCAGCGCGGCCTCGCGCATCGCGAAGCGAAGGCCGACCACCAGCCGCAGATACGAGATGACCAGAAAGATTGACACGGCTGAGCTGATCACAAACGCGAGATGAATCGAAATGTGATCGACCAGGTACGCCAGCAACAAGTGAAACGAGAAGAAGGCCGCGGCCAGGAAGAAGTAGTTCATCGGATGCAGCTCGATGCCGCGCAGGGTGGTGATGATTAGCATCAGGAAGAAAAAGAAAAAGAGCGACACCGGCGCAAAGAAACTGATGCGACCGGCGAGCGGCCCGGGTTGAAGCTTCTCAGGCATGGTCATCGCGATCTGATAACCCGAGACAAGATTTGTGTAGTTCCAATCCAGTTCCCAGCCGCTCCCGTTCTCGCGTTTAATCGACGGCGACAAAGTATTGTTCGGGAAGTCGATGTCCTTGAAGTCTGTGGTCATCTTCAACGAGAAATCGCGCACGCGCGCGACATCGTTAGACGATTTGTCTCCGTCTGCCAGGCTGTAAGACCAGTGGTTCAGACCTTGTGACTTATAGCCGACCTTCAGCGTCGCGACTTTGCCGGGCGCGATCTTCAGCGTGCCGCTGGCGCTGTTCTTTTCGTTCTTCAGGGTCAGCGGCGCCCCGTCAACGGCGAAAACCAAATCGTCATAGATCGCCTGAGCCGTCGGAAAATAAAGCGCGAACGTTACATCCTGTTCTTTGTCGCTCGGATTGCGGAACACGTACGCGCCGGCAAAACCAACTTTGTAAGTGCTGTACCAGAGCAGACCCTTCTGCCTATGTTCGAGGTTTAGGTCCACGTTCAAGCGGCTGCTTTCGAGCGGTAAATCCCGAGTGAATTTTTCCTGAACCACCGTCTCGACCGTCTTGCCGTTCTCAGTCTTGACGGTCTTCTTTGGTACGAGCTCTTCGAAAGTGGCAGTTGGCGGCGTTTGGTTTTGCGGCGCGCCCCACGTCGATTTAACGCGAGTGCCTGACAAGCTGTCGGAATCGTAAGTGCGCTGGAAAATGGTTGCGCCAAGAATTGCCCAGGCGAAGGCGGTGCACAAAAATATGAAAGTGATAGCAGCGATACGTTTGATCATCGGCCGTTCCTTTGCGGGATTGGGTTGAGTAAACATTGGTTGTCGCAATTCTTGATTGCCGGCGCGACTGCGCCAACGTGGCTTGCCACATTTAGCGCCTGTCAGTAGCCCTTCCGCGGCCGGTTGAGAAGAAGCTGAGGTTGGCCCAGTGGTGCAAATTTGACGAGGGGGCGGCGGGGGAAAAAGGGATTGCCGCCGTCTTGACGTGGCGTATAGAATGTTTCTGCCCCACACATCCCGAGGTAAACATTTAAATGCGCACACTGGTTCCCGGTGAATGGTACATCCTGTTCAAGTGCTCTGAGTGCAAGACGCGCCAGATCCTTTTCCCGGATCTCTCTGAAGGCCGCGCCCATCTGCGGGCCACTTACAAGGTTGAATGCGTGAAGTGCGATTACACGGGCAGGTACGACAGCGAAAGCCTCGAACGGTATCAGCATCCGCCTACGGCTGATCCGCAACCGATCCACGGACTCGCGTTCTTTGCTCTACTTGCGCTGCTGCGGTCATTTGGTTGGGCGCGAATCAGTTCGGCGCGGACCTTCAGGTGAGTTAGATCAAGCGGCGGCCGTTTGCGGGTCAGTTTTCTCACGCTTAAACAAAATCCTCAAAATCGGTGGCGCGATGATCGAAGTAATCAGAGACATTGCGATCAGCAGTGCAAAGATCGTGTCGTTGAACACGCCGGCCTGTTTACCCAGACTGGCAACGATAATTCCAACTTCGCCACGCGGCATCATCCCTACGCCAACGATCAGGGCCTTCCGGCGGCCGAGTGACCACGCGCCCAGTCCGCAGCCAATCAACTTTGAGACGGCCGCAAGCGTCACGACCAGCAACAACGTTAACAACGTGGACACACTGCCAAACTGGCTCACTTGCACATTCGCTCCGGTCACTACAAAAAAGAAGGGAACGAGAAACGCCGCGATGGGTTGAAGCTGGTGTTCGAGCGTCTGCCGCTGCCTGATCTCACCGGCGACCATGCCGGCGAGAAATGCGCCGATAATGGCGGCCAAACCGATGTGCGAAGCCGCGACTGCCAGACCTAAACACAATACGAGGCTGATGGTCAGCGGCGACAGCGGATCTACGGGCTTCTCAACAACATTTGATGCGCGTCGCATGAGGCGCGTCCCGAAGACGGCGATGAGAACGACGAAGCCGATCGCTTGCGCAGCCACGAGGATCAGCCCCAGCACGTTAACCCCGTTGCCGACCTGCAGGGCGCTCACAAAGCCCAGCAGCAGCATCGCCAGAATGTCATCAATCACGGCCGCGCCCAGAATGATTCGGCTCTCCAGGCGACTGAGCACCTTCAGTTCCTGAAGGACGCGTGCAGTAATGCCAACGGATGTCGCGACGAATGCGGCGGCGATGAAAACAGCTTTCGAAGTCGGAAAGCCGCTGCTGCGCGCCCACACCGCTCCCATGACGAATGGCACAATCACTCCGATGACGCCGACCAGCGTTGCCAAACGCCCGACCCGTTTCAGGTCATCGACTCGTGTTTCCAGACCAATGGAAAAGAGCAGCAGGACGGCGCCAATTTCAGCCAGTACTTCCAGCGGCTCGTTGATCTGGATCCAGCCCAGCACCGATGGCCCAATGATCGCGCCGGCGACAATTTGACCGACGACGCTCGGCATCTTGAGGCGTTGCGCAACCTCTGCGCCGACCTGCGCGGTCAGGAAGACGATGAAAAGGCCGAATAGGACCTCGGTCGTGTGGGCCATCGCTGTGGATTATGACATGCGCGCTTGAGCGAGCGCATTTGTGCGGCCCGCGAAGCGAGCGACATCTCATTCTCGTTGAGTGGTTATTCGTCGCCGCTCGGCGGCTCCCGCAAATTTTATTCACTGGTAACCCAAGGCTCGCAGAGCCTCGCCTTGAGCTTAACTACAACCGCTGCTTCGCAGCTCGTTGAAGCTAGTCAGGAGGTCGTCGCGGCGCGTCGTTTCCACAGCGACAACACCAAACCCAGAATCGTTAGCCCGAGCAGGGCCAGGTTCATAACGACGGCTGGAGGCTGGCCTACTCTAACGATGGGGACGACGCGCGCAACCAGTTGACCAGCGAGGTAGGTCACCAAAAGCAGAAGGAACATCAAGGGCACGGCGCGCCGGTAGCGCACCAAAACCACGACGCATATCAGAGAGATTACTAACCGATTGACCGCCGACAACGTGAAGAGCGCGACAATCGTTTGCGCGGCTGCCGCCGGGTAGGTCTCGAGCGGAACCCCGTCGGCGGACTGGGCGATGGAGTAGCCGCTGACGAGGATCATCAAGCTTTGCATTGTCCGCACCGCTATCAGGAGCCCGAGAATCCAAAACGCAATTTTGCTTCCCTGATACGTGTTGTCGACGCGTGCCGGGAATAGGCGGCTGAGTATTCCGGCGCCGGACTGTTCCAAAGTGTCATTTCCCTGGTTCATGCCGTCGCCTCCTTCTCGGAAGCCCTGAATCCCCTGATCATCAACCAAACGGACAACCCGAGGTAGGCGAAAGCCAGCGGCACCCCCATCAACATCGGGTTCGGACTGCGATAGGCGAGGAACTGCGGCAAGGTGATGCCGGTAATCTGAAGCACCGCTGTGATCAGCAACAACGCGGAGAGAATGCGCGGAACGACTGCGGATTTCCAGAGCATCAGGCCGAGGGAAAAGATCCAACTAACCATGATCAGCAAGTGCGTGTAGTGAATCCACTTCCACGCCGACCGCACCGTCGCTCCCACCAGTTCGTACGTACCGAGATCCGCAGCGTTGGCACCGGCGTAATTCAGGCTGAAATTGAACATGGACATGTACCCGGCAATCTCTCCGCCCTGCAGCGCGAAATTAGTGATTGCCAGGCCGAAGAGCCATAGCGCCAGCGCATAGCTGGACTTTCGAAACACGGGCATTCCGGTGATCGCGATAACTATCGGTATCGCGCCACCGACAAACAACATCATGATTGCCAGCCTGATTTGAAAACCGCTTACCGAGCCAGTTGCCGCAAACGTCAGCGGCCTCGACAGTTGCTGAAGCAGCATATAGGGCGTCATCAGGCCGGTTATCAAATGAAGTAGTAACAGAAGGCCGGTCGTGCGGCCCGCGCGCCTGGCAGGGATCATTGGTCACCTCTTTGAAACAAGGGCGAGCCGGAGAACTATTCTGAGCCGGCTGGTTTGTTAGCTGTACGGCTGCTTAAGCAGCAGAGTTCCAGAAGAGGTGCCCCTTCACGGCTTAATCGCGCGCCGAGCTGCGATCAAACTTAGCGATCCAGGGTCACGTTGTATGCCGCCGACCAAATGTAATTCCCGTCGAGAACGCACTGGTCTTGATCGATGTCAGATCCCACTTGATACGGTCCCGTGAAAGTCGGGCAGCCGCACTGCACCAACGGCAGGTTGGTTTTCGAATCCACCTTTCCCGTTCGCTTACAAGGCGCCGTCATACAGCCTGCATAGGGCGCCGACTTTTTGCAGTTCGTCGGTTTGACGGGGAACGTGTCCTTGAGGTAGAGGCTGAAAGTCGAAATCAGGTCCGCTCCGGGAATCAAAGTGTTGTTATTGATCGCCTCGCACACCGGTGCCTCGAACTTACCTGTTGGTCGGCAGTTTTCGCCCTGCTTCCCGCACTTCGCCACCGTCTTCAGGTATACATCAAGATTTAGGATCGCGTTGATGTCAACGAGGTAACGCTCATTCCTCGGAATCTCGTAACAGGTGCAGTTCGCCAGGCCCAGTCCGTCCACCGTACACGGCGTCGTTGGCCCGGATCCTGAGTAATAGCAGAGCGCAATTGGCGCGCCTTTGCATTCGACGAAGTTCGAGCCCTGTACGATTATGTCCGCCCACGGGGGACCGTACTGCGTCGTCGGCAACGTGTTGAGTCTGAAGGGCCGGCCCTTAGTGAACCGCTGGAAATCAAAACCCGGACGCGTCGGCGGTTGAGGCGCTGTGCGCTGCGGCTCGATACTTCGAGTGCGGCTTTCCAACGCCAACACGCAAAACACACCCATCACCAGAATCGCGAAATAGCGTTTGTTGAGTCTTTTCATCACTGACCTCCGTGTGAGTACGGTTAAAATGTGGTCGCCCATGTAACGGGCACGAGCAGAGGCCGCCAATATAGCCCCATCGAAGACATAAAGCACGCGACAAATTGAGTTTGGACCGGCTAGCGTACAATCGTTGCACCATGGTTTTCGTGGACACGACGATGTCTTCCGTTGCGATTCTGACGCCGTCGCACGGTTAGTACGTGGGCCGGCATCCTGCGCGAAGACATGCGCCACTCGGTTCACTTTCCGCAACGTGCTTGAAGTTGAACGACACGAACTCAAGCGGCATAAGCATTGCTCCTTTCGAAGGAAACTTTTAGGAGGTACTTCAATTATGGGGATTTTTGACAAGATGTTCGGAAGTGGAGCAGGAGAAGCGCAACAACAACCGAACAGTGAGCAGCGCTTTAATACGCTGAAGCAGTAATATCAGTCTGTGCTCAATGCCGCGGACCAGGAGCAGCTACAGTTTCAGAATCTGCACGTGCAGGATGACAAGCTGTACATTCGCGCCACGGCGCCGTCTGAGGAGGCGAAGAACAAGATTTGGGACCAGATCAAGCTGGCTAATCCGAGTATGGACGACATTACGGCGGACATTTCGGTGGACGCAAAGGCGATGGGCGCAGCGGCGGGCGGCGGCTTAGGCAGCGGCGGGTCGAGTTACACGGTCAAATCTGGTGACACTCTATCGAAGATAAGCAAAGAGTTTTACGGCGATGCGAACGAGTACATGCGGATCTATTACGCCAATCGCGACCAACTGCGGGACCCGGACAAGATTCAGATAGGTCAGCAATTGACGATTCCAGCGAAGTAGTTTGGCGGACAGCCAATCATTGATTAGCGTCCGCCTGTTATCACTCCGTGTCTCTGTGGATCCTCGGTGCGTCTGTGGTGAATGTTTTCAACGATAATTTCACCGCAGGGACACAGAATTCCACAGAGACACTGAGGAAGACATGAGACCGTCACCTAAGGCGCGTTTAGAATCTTGCTGAGAGATGACGCGGATTCTTCGTTGTCGGGATAAAAGATGTCTGTGATCTTCCAGGCCCGGCGTTTGTCGCGTTCCAGCCGAAATAGAATCGTCTGCGCCTTACCGAAGTTCTTGAACGTCACCGGCACATCGACGAGATCGAGGTTGCCTTCACCTGGCATTGGCCGCTTAATTCTGAAGCTGGTGATTTTCATGTCCTGCGCGTTGTAAAGGGGATCGCTGCCCAGTTTGCCCACTTCTTTGGTCCGCGCCGATGAAACGGCGTCATTCCAAATCAAATCGGCCAGTTCTTTCGCGAAGAACTTATCCAGCCGCGCGCGGCTTTTCGCTTGAAAGAACGGATCGGTTGCGCGGCGCTTTTGCGCAGCGTAGAGGTTTCTCACCACGACTTCGGGGGCGGTGGCGCGTTGCGCTACGACCATCGAACTAAACACACAGATGAGGCCTATCAGTAAGACAATTTTCGTTTTCATGAGTTCAGAGTATTTCGGAGAGCGGATTAGAGGGACACCTGCAATGTAACTTTGCGTGTCGTGCGAGTCAAGTTGGTTCTCTGAGTAGTGGTCCCGTTTGCCGCTTGCTCCGTGTCTCCGTGTATCCTCTTGTGCCTCGGTGGTGGAATAGCCAGACAAAACTCGCCACCGAGACACAGAGTGAAGGCGAATTAGCCGCTCCTTCACTTTTGGCACTTCTCTTTTAAGAATTGCCGGTTCGCGCAAAGGCGCGAAGACCCAAAGACAGGAAAAGTAGGTCCCTGCTTAATAGATCGGCAACCGTTGACAGCATGAGATGCCTGCCATAAAGTTTCATCCTCTCTTTCAAAACAGTCGCCGGTCCCGTCCCAATCACCGGCTCGGCTTTAACGTCAGGCTTTAGACCCAGGAGGGCTTTCACATGAACAGAAACATCATGTCGGTTATGTTGGCCGGCTTTGTGTTGGCAGCAGTGTGCGGTTCGACAGCGCTCACGCGTAATAACGCGACCGCGACCATCGGCACAGCGGCCTTAGCAGGCAATTCGCGCGACCGCTGCGCCACGCGGCACATTGATGAAACGACAGCCACGCAATACGAGCAGGCGCTGAACAAGTTTAATTCGAAACGCTCGCCGGGACAGATTCGCAAATCAGGCTCAGTCACCATCCCGGTTTATTTTCACGTCGTGAACAAAGGCAGCGGAATCGAAAACGGCGACGTGCCGGTTAAATGGTTGCGCGATCAAATCAGCGTGCTAAATGCGGCTTATGCCGGCGCCGATCCGGCGGCCGTATCTACCGCCGCGAACACGCCTTTTCGGTTTGAGCTCGCCGGCGTCGATCGAGTGACGAACGAAGAATGGTTTAACTCGGCCATCGGCTCGGAAGAAGAACGTGAGATGAAGACTGCGTTGCACGTCTCCGGCGCAGACGTCCTGAACTTTTATGTCAACAACGCCGGCGGGGTGTATCTGGGCTGGGCCACGTTCCCCTTCTGGTACGCAGGCGATCCCACTCAGGACGGCGTCGTGGTGCTCTATTCAAGTTTGCCCGGCGGCGACTGTTGCGCACCGCGCGCTTACAACCAGGGCGACACGGGCACGCATGAAGTCGGGCACTGGCTCGGGCTGTTCCACACTTTCCAGGGTGGCTGTGCGGCAAACTACAACGACTTTGTCGCCGACACGCCGTCCGAGCGTTCACCGGCATTCGGATGTCCGTTTGGGCGTGATACCTGTCCGAAGCCCGGTGTCGATCCAATCGAGAACTTCATGGATTACAGTGAAGACCCGTGCATGTATCAGTTCACCGGCGGGCAGTCAGCGCGAATGGAAGCGCTGTCGTTGCTGTATCGCGGATTGTAGGACGCGGTGCAGTTCTGCCAACGAGGTGATGACTGTTAGGTACGCCGTGGGGATCCGGCGCGGGCGAGTTCAGGTTGCATTATGGGTCGCCCGTGGTCGCATCTGGCAAGTTACCGTCGACGTGGGCGAACTACACCAAAAGTCGCTTGACGCCTGCAGGCACGCGTAAACGTAAACGCGCACCGGACAAATCGTTGGACGCGAGCGGCGGAAGAAAGGCTGACAGCTGTCAGCTGATAGCTCTCAGCTGGAATGAATTCGCGGCGCCGCGTTAACACTGACGTTCGATGCTTTGCTTTGAAAGTTCAATGCGCGCCCTGAATCATGCCGTAGGTTTGCCACACAATCGAGGAAACCACATGAAATTTCCAACCTCAGTCCTACTCCTAATCCTATTAATGATCGGGATAGCCGAAGCTCAAACCAACAAAACTGAGCCGCCGCCTCCGCAGCATTCCGGCCGGATCACGACCGAATATGATCAAGCAAAAGACCGGACCAAACTCATGTTGGGGTTAATGCCGGTAACCTGTACGAAAGACGGCTGCATATTCATGAGTCTGGAATCATCTTTCTCTGGCCCCAAGCTTAAAGCTCCGGTTGATCGCGTACTCCTGGGCATCGCCATCGTAACCAAAACACTAAAACCATTTACCAATCCGGAACTAACGATATTTTTGGACGGCAACCAAATGGACCTGGGGAAAATGTTGTTCGGCGGGGAAGTACCGGCCGGAGGAGTCACCGGATTACCCTACCAGATTGCTTTGACCGGCGACGAACTCGCAAAGATCGCCGGTGCTCGCCGGGTTGGTGTGGATTTGGGTGGTTTCCGCTTTCCTCTCGGCGAGGACGATTTGAACGCAATCAAGGACTACAACCGCCAGGCTCGTACTGCGCAGTGATACCAAAGCTTCTTTTCAATTCTTCGCGCCCGATTTCCAACTAGTCGCTTCGTCACTCGTTGCAATTCAAGACACTGAGTTAAATGATTAACTGAGAAGCAGGTGCAAAACAGCCGGCATTCAGGGATAGGCCGCTGGCATGTCCTTCGCCTCTGTTCAGCGCATAATGCCTAAAACTATGGAAGATAAAAAGCATCTAGCCGACGGCATCACCACCTCAGTCTGGGTCGCCACTGCCGGCTCGCCGGCGCAAAAGCCGCTGACGAAAGACATCAGCGCGGACGTCGTGATCATCGGCGCAGGGATCTCGGGACTAACCACCGCGTACCTGCTGGCACGGGAAGGCAAGTCGGCCGTCGTACTGGACGATGGGCCAATCGGCGGCGGAATGACTTCGCGCACTACGGCGCACCTCTCAAACGCGCTTGACGATCGCTACTTTGAATTGGAGCGACTGTTCGGTGAAGAAGGAGCGCGGCTGGCGGCGCAGAGTCACACGGCGGCCATCGATCGGGTCGAGGCGATCGTCAACCAGGAAAAGATCGAGTGTGAGTTCCAGCGGACGGACGGCTATTTATTTCTGCCGGCGAACGGTCGGGTCAAAGTTCTGGAAGACGAACTGCCCGCCACGCATCGAGCCGGACTCACTGAAGTCCGGCGCCTGGAGCGAGCGCCGCTTGAGTTTTGGGACACGGGGCCGTGTTTGCACTTTCCGCGGCAGGCCGAATTCCATCCGTTGCTCTATCTGAACGGATTGGTGCGCGCGATTGAACGCGACGGGGGCCAGGTTTACACGGGCACGCACGCAGACGAAGTTGAAGGCGGCGACGATGCGCACGTAACGACCGCGAGCGGTTATGAAATCAAGTGCAAGGCAATTGTGGTCGCCACGAACTCGCCGGTGAACGATCGCTTCGCGATTCACACAAAGCAGGCCCCCTACACCACGTACGTGATCGGCGCGCGCATTCCGAAAGACTCTGTGCCGTCGATCCTGCTTTGGGACGCGCCCCCCGATCTTTGGGATGCGTATCACTACATTCGTGTCACGCAGGCTGACGGTCACGACGTGCTGGTGGTGGGCGGCGAGGATCACAAGACAGGCCAGCAGCAGGACTGCGCGCAGCGCTGGGGCAAGCTCGAGCAGTGGACGCGCAATCGTTTTCCGATGGCCGAAGAGATTGAATTCCGCTGGTCGGGCCAGGTGATGGAGCCGTTTGATTGTCTCGCGTACATTGGTCGCAATCCGCTCGATGCCGACAACGTGTTTATCGCGACGGGCGATTCGGGCATGGGCATGACGCACGGCACCATCGCGGGAATGCTCATCACCGATCTGATCATGGAGCGCGAGAATCCGTGGGCCGAACTCTATGATCCTTCACGCAAGACTCTGAGCGCAGCGAAAGACTTTGCCGCCGAAAACATGAACGTGATGGCGCAGTACACGGATCTGGTCACGCCCGGCGAAGTCGATTCAGAGGACGAGGTTGCCAAAGGCGAAGGTGCCGTTCTGCGCAGCGGCCTAAGCAAAGTGGCCGTATTTCGCGACGCTGACGGCACGGTACATCGCATGTCCGCCATCTGCGTGCACCTCGGCTGTGTGGTGGCGTGGAACCGATGCGAGAAGACCTGGGATTGCCCATGTCACGGTTCGCGTTACGACCGATTTGGCAGCGTTTTCTGCGGACCCGCAAACAAAGATCTGCCACCCGTCGAAGAGTCTTGAATTATGTAGACAAGCGAACTGAATGAGAGTATACGTGCGATGCCCAGTGCTTAATCAAAGCGCTTTGGTTAGGATTGGACGGGCGGGGCTGGTCAGGGTTTTGCCGCAAGGCTTTTCCCGGCTTCCCCGCTTTTCCGCCAAAAGTCCACTTGACGGGCTGACAAAGTAAGAACGACGAGAGCGGCGGGGCTTCGGCATCGCCGCTTTTACTTTTCCTCGCACAATCCTGGATTTCAAATTAGAACACCGCCTATCGTCCATTTACGATTGACCCTTCACGCTTTACTATCAAGCGATGAACGCTGATCCCGCAATTCGCATCACGATGCTGCCGCGCGACACGAACTCGC
>DASUTF010000008.1:0-2737 GCA_036374695.1 Pyrinomonadaceae bacterium | reverse complement strand
CGGCGTGCGAATCCGTACAGCGGCTACGAGACTTACGATTTCGAGATTCCGGTTGAACACGATGGCGACGTGTGGGCCCGTTACCTGGTGCGCATGCGCGAGATGCGCGAGTCGCACAAGATTGTTCAGCAGGCTTTGGCGCGACTCAAGCCCGGGCCCGTGAAAGCTGATGCTCCGAAAGTGGTGCTTCCCGATCGAGAAGCAATGAAGCGCCACATGGACGCCTTGATTCATCACTTTCTGTTGGTCGCCGAAGGCGTGGATGTGCCGCCCGGAGAGGTCTATCACCCGATTGAAGCGTCAAAAGGCGAACTCGGCGTTTACATTAAATCGACCGGCGGGCCGAAGCCCGCGCGCGTGCATTTTCGCGGACCGAGCTTCGTTAATTTATCAGCCCTGCCGCACATGGCGCGCGGCGCGATGATCGCGGACATCGTGGCGATCATTGGATCGTTGGATATCGTTCTGGGAGAGATTGACCGGTAACGATTTAGAGTTGCCACAGATTCTCACAGATTGGCAGACATCAGTTCATATCTGCGTCGATCCGTGTTTATCTGTGGCCGATAACGAAAAATGACAACCGAGCTAGTCAACATTCAACCGCTCTATCAGCCCGTGAAATTGTCGGGCGAGATGGCGGTGTTTTCGCCGGAAGTCGAAGCGGAAATTGATTGGCACCTGGCGAAGTATCCGTCGCAGCGCTCGGCGATTCTGCCAATCATGTTCATCGTGCAGCGCGAACGTGGCTATCTGGATGCGCCGGGCGTTCTGTACCTGGCGAATCGGCTCAGTCTGCGCATCACGGACATTTGGGAAGTCGCGACGTTCTATTCGATGCTGCACACGAAGCCGATCGGCCAGTACCACATTCAGGTTTGCAAGACGCTTTCGTGCAAGCTGCTCGGCGCGGACAAGATTACCGAACATTGCTCGAAGAAACTGGGAATTAAACCGGGCGAGACGACGGCGGATGGAAAGTTTTCGTTGTCTCTGGTGGAGTGCCTTGGCTCGTGCGGCACAGCCCCCATGTTCCAGGTTAATTTCGACTATCACGAGAACCTGACGACTGAAAAAGTTGATCAGATACTGGATGGATTGCCTTGAGAACTGTCAGTTGTCAGTTGTCCGTTGTCAGTTGCAGCGACGGACTACTGACATCTGACAACTGACAAACAAATGTTTATCGGCGCCATCGGATGTGAGCCTTTGCAGCTGCGGCGAGTTCACCTCGAGAACTCGCGGTCGCTTGAAGTGTATCGCGCCAACGGTGGCTACGAAGCACTCAAGAAAGCCCTCGATTCGATGTCGCCAGACGACATCATCAATGAAGTTAAGAAGTCGCAGTTGCGCGGGCGTGGCGGCGCCGGATTCCCGACGGGCATGAAATGGAGCTTCGTGCCGAAAGATTCGCCGAAGCCAAAATACGTCGTCTGCAACGCCGACGAATCTGAGCCGGGCACGTTCAAAGATCGCTATCTGATGGAACGCGATCCGCACATGTTGATCGAGGGCATGCTGATCGCGGCGTACGCGCTCGGCGCGAAGACCAACTACATCTACACGCGCGGCGAGTACAGGTATCTGATCGACATCATGGATGTCGCGCTGGATGAAGCGCGTGCGGCGGGATTGCTCGGCCAAAATATTCTCGGCACGAACTTCTCGTCCGAGATCTACACGCACACGGGCGCAGGCGCCTACATCTGCGGTGAAGAGACGGCGCTGCTGAGTTCACTCGAGGGATATCGGGGGCATCCGCGGATGAAACCTCCCTTCCCTGCTGTCTCTGGCTTGTACGCATCGCCGACCGTGGTGAACAACGTCGAGACGCTGACCGCCGTGCCGGACATCATCAAGATGGGTGGAGAGGCTTATCAGAAGCTGGGTACGGAAAAGAGTGGCGGCACCAAGCTTTGGTCGGTGTCAGGGCACGTCAACCGGCCCGGCGTTTACGAACTGCCGATGGGCTATGACGACATGGAAAAGTTCATCATGGAAGACTGCGGCGGAATTTCTAACGGCAAACAATTGAAAGCCGTGATTCCCGGCGGCTCTTCCGTTTACATCATGCGCGCCGATCAGATTATCGGGAAGGACGTGCGGATGGATTACGAAGGACTGGTCGCAGGCGGCTCCATGGTCGGCTCAGGCGGTTTCATCGTGATGGACGAAACGGTCGATGTTTTCGAATCGACGAAGAACCTGACTGAGTTTTACAAGCACGAGTCGTGCGGCTGGTGCACGCCCTGTCGCGAAGGCACCGATTGGCTGGTGAAGATCTTTAAGCGGATTGAAAACGGCGGCGGTCGCGAAGGAGACATTCAGTTGTTTCTCGATCTTTGCGACAACATCGAAGGCAAATCGTTCTGTCCGCTCGGTGATGCCGCCGCGTGGCCGATTCAGTCGGCGATTAAGAGGTTTCCTGAGGACTTTGAGAAGAGATTGAAACATTGATTCATTTGCCCATTGATTCAATGAGTCAATGAACAAATGGATCAATCAGATTTAATTAAGGTCACTATCAACGGCGCGGACTTTCAGGTCGCGAAGGGCGCACGCCTGATCGACGTCTGCCGCGACAATCAGTTCGATATTCCGTCGTTCTGTTATTACGCCGACCTCGCTCTGCAAGCGTCGTGTCGCATGTGCCTGGTGCGCATCGAGAAGATGCCGAAACTGCAAACCTCCTGCACGATCATTTGCACCGACGGCATGGTGGTCACCACGCAAAGCG
>DASUTF010000007.1:0-2931 GCA_036374695.1 Pyrinomonadaceae bacterium | reverse complement strand
AAGCGCGTCAACTAACTTCGGCCCGAGAATCTCGCCTTCACCGACGCCAATCACATCCGTGAAGTCGGCGATTGGTTCCGGATTCAGGAACGACGCCGCGCCGCCCATCACGATCAGCGGATCCTGCTCGGTTCTGTCTTTCGACCATACCGGCACGCCGCTCATTTGCAGCATGCGCGCCATGTTGATGTAATCAGTCTCAAACGAAATCGAGAACGCGATCACGTCGAACTTGCGCACTGGCGATTGCGACTCGAGCGAAAGAAGCGTCGTCCCCGTGCGTTCATATTCCGCGAGTTCGTTGATCGCGATACGCGCGATAGCCGGTCTTACGCTATAGCCCGAACTGTTGCGGGAAAACTCCGTGTCAGAAGCCCGACCGTTAGGGAGGGCACGATTACGAAGCGAGCCCTTGCTGACGCGCGGGCTTCTGACACGCTCATGTGCACGTCCCGGAGCATTAGCCCGA
The DNA here is from genome assembly GCA_036374695.1 of Pyrinomonadaceae bacterium. Taxonomy (GTDB): domain Bacteria; phylum Acidobacteriota; class Blastocatellia; order Pyrinomonadales; family Pyrinomonadaceae; genus UBA11740. The sequence continues at coordinate 2,462 of DASUTF010000007.1, read as the reverse complement.
CCGTCAGGGAGGGCTCGCGTAGATGTTGAGCCCTCGCTCACGCTCGGGCTAGTGCCCCGATCCGGCAGAAAGACTCTTTCGCACGAGACTTCCGGGATGTTATTGAAGAGTTCATACATCGCCTGAAAGCCGAGATTCGCCATGCCGATCGAGTAGACGTTCGGATAGCAGAGCGCGATGCGCAGTTTGGCGCCGCGCTTCAGCACCCAGCCCTCTTCGCTGGCGAGCTTTCGTTTGTAGCTTTCGACGATTTTTTTCATTGAGTCACGAAGTTATAAATCAGTTTACCCAGGACGTAGACGGGTTTTCCATCCAATTTAGTTGGCGCGAATCGCGACGCTTTAGCGGCCTTCAGGGCCGCCCCGAAAAGTAAGGGATGGCCGCTGACGGCCTCGGCTGCCATGACGTTTCCTTCTTTATCGATAATCAGGAGCACCTCAACCTTACCAGAGGCGCGCGAGGCTCGCGCGATCGCAGGATATGGCGGCTGCGGCAACTCAATTGCCCTGCCAGTGACCACCCCTTTTGTGATCTTCGCGTTTGAATTTTTGCAATCATCATCATCGTCCGCGCAACCACCAAGCACCGTTTCACCGCGCTTCTTCAACTCCTCCCCAGCCCGCTCGAATTCCGTCTTCTCTTCAGGCGGCCTGGAAGAGTCGGACCTTGGTTCTTGCGTGGTCGGCTTAGTTTCCTGGGCCGCGCAAAGCGAGGCTGCGCTGAGGAAAAGAGCAATGAGAGTAAGTCGAAACAGTCGCACTACTTAGTTATGTTGCACCGTCTCCAAAAACGCCTTGAGTTTCCGTGAGCGTGAGGGATGGCGCAGTTTACGCAGGGCCTTGGCTTCAATCTGACGAATACGTTCGCGTGTCACCGCGAAGTGCTGGCCGACTTCCTCGAGCGTGTGTTCGGAGCCGGTCGTGCCGAGGCCGAAGCGCATCTTGATAACTTTCTCTTCGCGGGGCGTTAAGGTCGCAAGCACTTCGTCGGTAATCTCGCGCAGGTTCGAAGCGACGACAGCATCGGACGGATTGAGGATCGATTTGTCTTCGATGAAATCGCCCAGGTGCGAATCTTCCTCTTCACCAATCGGCGTCTCGAGCGAGATCGGCTCCTGCGCAATCTTCAGAACCTTGCGCACCTTTGAAACCGGAATGTCCATCTTCTTCGCGATCTCTTCGCTGGTTGGTTCGCGTCCCAGTTCCTGCACCAGCGCGCGCGAAGTGCGAATCAGCTTGTTGATGGTCTCGATCATGTGCACGGGAATGCGAATAGTGCGCGCCTGATCGGCAATTGCGCGCGTGATTGCCTGGCGAATCCACCACGTCGCGTACGTCGAGAACTTGTAGCCGCGCCGCCACTCGAACTTGTCCACGGCCTTCATCAAGCCAATGTTGCCTTCCTGAATCAGATCCAGGAATTGCAATCCACGGTTGGTGTATTTCTTCGCGATCGAAACAACCAGACGCAGGTTCGCTTCGACCAGTTCGCGCTTGGCCTGACCCGTCTGCTGTTCGCCAGTGACGATGTTTTGCAGCGAACGCTTCACGTCGACGGGCGAGATGTGATACTCCTCCTCGACCGTGCGCAGGCGTTTCTTCGCATTGGAAACGTGTGCTTTGTAAGCCTTCTGATCGTCGGCCTTGAGGCGCTTCTTCGAGTTAAGTCTTTCGGAGTAAGTAGAAAACTCGCGCTCGGCCGAACGCACTTCTTTCTGCACATTGCGAATTGCGTTGATCAGCCTTTGCCGCGATCTTTCCGTCATATTCAGACGGGCAACTTCGTCGGCAATCTCAATTCGCAGGCGCCCCACGCGTCCCCGCAACCGCAGAACCTTCTTCGTCTTTTTGCCGCGTTGGGCTTTCGCTTCGGTCTTCAGCTTGGCGTACTCTTTGAGCGCGTTCTTAAAGAGCTTGCGAATGCCCTCGATGCCTTCGATCGTCCACTCGCGATACTCTTCGGCCTTGTCGTCTTCACCGGCAAGTTCAGCCTGCTCAGAGAAAAGCACGACCTCGCGAATGTTAATTTTGAATTCCGCCAGCTCTTCGCCGATTTTCAAAAGTTCCATCACGGCAATCGGCGACCGCGCGATCGACTTGTGCGTTTTCATCAAGCCGCGCTCGATGCGCTTCGCGATGGCGACTTCACCCTCGCGAGTAAGCAGCGGCACCACGCCCATTTCGCGCAGGTACAGACGAACCGGATCGTTAGTCTTCTCGAGCGCGCCGGCGGAAAGATCCAATTCCAGATCTTCGTCGCTCTCATCGTCCTCAGTCGCGATGGCCGCTGCCTGCTCGATCAAACGCTCGTCGGAATCGGCGACATGAATGTTTGAAGCGTCGAGCTTCTGCAGCACGTCTTCGATATCGTCCGGCGAAACAACATTCTCCGGCAGCTCACGATTCAAGTCGTCGTAAGACAGAAATTTCTTGTCGCCGCCCAACTGGAGCAGGCGATCCATC
>DASUTF010000006.1:0-3286 GCA_036374695.1 Pyrinomonadaceae bacterium | reverse complement strand
TCTTAATGGGCGCGCCCGGTGCCGGCAAAGGCACACAGGCGCGCTTGCTGCAAGAGCGAATGAATCTCCCGCAGATTTCCACCGGCGACATGCTGCGGGCAATGGCCGCTGCGGACATCCATTCGACGCAGGCATCCGGACAATTGATTTCAGATGACGTGGTAATCGAGATGGTCCGGAAGCGGACCGCCAGCGAAGATTGCCGAAACGGCTATGTGCTCGACGGTTTTCCGCGTACCACAGTGCAGGCGGAGATGCTCGAGAAGCTCGCTCACGAACAGGGAAACTCAATCCAGGGGATTTTCGTGGATGTGCCGTACGACGTTTTGCAGCAGCGACTTACGGGCCGGCGCACCTGTCCGATCTGCGGGGAGATTTACAATATCTACTTCAAGCCGCCGCGCTTCGACAATCGATGCGATCTGCATCCTGAACAGGAATTGACGTTTCGCGCTGACGACGCGCCGGAAAAGATTCGCGTGCGGCTGGAGACCTACGAACGAGAGACAGCGCCGCTGCTGGATTACTACGACCACAGCGGCCGGTTGGAAAGAATAGCCGGTACGAAGCCGCCCGCGGAGATCTATGCGCAGATCGAGCTGGTGATTAAAACGTAAGAGACATTTCGCATGATCATCGGCAAATCGCAAAAAGAGATCGAAAAGATGCGCGCGTCCGGACAGCTTGTCGGGCGCGTGCTGCGCGAACTCCGCAGAATGGCCGCGCCGGGTGTCACCACGATGGAAATCAACGATGCGGCCGACCAGATGATTCGCGACGCGGGCGCCTACCCGACGTTCAAAGGCTACAATGGGTTTCCGTATTCGATTTGCGCGTCGGTCAACGAGCAGGTGGTGCACGGCTTCCCTTCAAAGTATGAATTGAAGGAAGGCGACATCTTTTCGATCGATGTGGGTGCGACGCTCGACGGGTTTGTGGGTGATACGGCGACCACGGTTCCGGTGGGTCGGGTTGGCGATGACCTCTTGAAATTGATACGCGTCACCGAAGAGTCGTTGCAATTGGCGATCGACCATTGTCGCGTTGGAAATCACATCGGTGATATCGGATACGTGGTTCAGCAGCACGCTGAGTCGCATGGATATTCCGTGGTTCGCGAGTACGTGGGTCACGGGATTGGCCGGCAGATGCACGAGGATCCGCAGATTCCGAACTACGGCAAGCCCGGAAAGGGACCGAAGATTAAGAGAGGCTATGTGTTCGCGGTGGAGCCGATGATCAACATCGGATCGGAGCACACGAAAACTTTAGCGGATGGCTGGACCGTCGTGACGGTTGATGGGCGCCCCAGCGCGCACGTCGAACACACGATTGCCATCACCGAAGAAGGCCCGGAAGTCCTTACGCTGGTTAAAGAAGAGGTTACCGCCGGCTCGCAGACTATGTCGGCTTAACAGTGTCGCGACTTGGCATTTGCCTGGGCGACATGCTACTATCCGAAGTTTGCCAATAAAGGGGAATTGCGCCCTGCGCCTGTATGGCCAAGGAAGAAGCGATAGAGGTCATGGCTAAGGTTTTGGAGACTCTGCCGAATGCCATGTTTCGCGTCGAACTTGAAGACAATCAGCATCAGGTGCTCGCGCACGTTTCGGGGAAGATGCGCAAGCACTTCATCAGAATTCTTCCAGGTGATCGGGTATTAGTTGAGTTGTCTCCCTACGATCTTAATCGGGGGCGCATTACGTATCGTTACAAGTGATCGGTAGTTAAGATGAAAGTTCGAGCTTCCGTCAGAAAAATTTGTGATAAGTGCAAAGTCATCCACCGCAAGGGCGTGGTACGCGTGATTTGCACCAATCCAAAGCACAAGCAGAGACAGAAATAGGAGTGAGTGGAGCGCGCATTCGTCGTCGTGGTTAAGTCCGCATTCCGAGATTCGCAATCCTAAATTACCAGCATGGCTCGTGTAGCAGGTGTAGATCTTCCGCCGAATAAGCGCGCCGAGATCGGTCTTACTTACATTTACGGTATTGGCCGATCGCGCTCAGCGTCGATTCTGAGCGAGGCGCAAATCAGTCTCGACACGCGCGTCCGTGACTTGAGCGAAGAAGAGCTCAGTCGCATTCGCGCGATCCTGGAAGCCCAGGGGGAAATCGAAGGCGACCTCCGCAAGCGCATCCAGATGGACATCAAGCGTTTGATGGACATCGGCGCCTATCGCGGTCTGCGGCATCGCCGGGGCCTGCCCGTTCGCGGACAACGCACGCACACCAACGCGCGTACGCGCAAAGGCCCGCGACGCGCAACCGTCGCCAAGAAGAAGGCACCGGGTAAGAAGTAATGGCAAAAGCATCAGCAGGCGGCAAAAAGAAAGTCTTTCGCAAGAAAGAGAAGAAGAACATTCCATCCGGGATCGTCTATATCGCGGCATCGTTCAACAATACGATGATTTCGATTACCGATCTCGAAGGGAACTTGCTGGCCCAGTCGTCTTCGGGCGCGCGCGGCTTTCGGGGCTCGCGCAAGGGAACCCCATTCGCAGCGCAGCAAGCGGCCTATGAAGCGGCCAAGAAGGCGATGGAATCCGGCATGCAGCAGTGCGAAGTCCGCGTCAAAGGGCCGGGCGGTGGTCGCGAATCCGCGATTCGCGCTATCAACAATGCGGGCATTCGCGTGATGGCGATTCGGGACACGACGCCGATTCCGCATAACGGATGTAGACCGCCGAAGCGGCGGAGAGTTTAATTGGCAATGACATTGACCTAAAGGATGAAGGGTCGCGCAATCTGGAATTCAAGATTTCAGATTCAATATTCAAGAGATGCGACCTGTAAACTTTTCCGTCTAAGTAATTCGTAGACTGGAGGCAGAAACGATTGGCTAGGTATCGAGATGCGGTGTGCCGTTTGTGCCGCCGCGAAGGCGCAAAACTTTTCCTCAAGGGCGACCGTTGCTACAAACCATCTTGTCCGATTGAAAAGCGGGGCACTCAGCCTCCCGGACAACACGGCAATTCCATGCGACGCGGCAAAGCTCTGGCGGGTTACGGCCAGCAGCTGCGCGAAAAGCAGAAGGTTAAGAGAATTTATTTCATCCTCGAAGGGCAGTTTCGAAATTATTTCGAACGCGCCGCGCGCATGAAAGGCATCACCGGCGAGAACCTGTTGTTCTTGCTGGAGCGACGTCTGGACAACGCAATATATCGCGCCGGTTTTTCGACTTCGAGACGTCAGGCGCGGCAGCTGGTGAACCACGGGCACGTGCTGGTCAACGACCGCAAGGTGGACATTCCTTCGTACCAGGTGAAGCCCGGCGATTCGCTGAC
>DASUTF010000005.1:0-2829 GCA_036374695.1 Pyrinomonadaceae bacterium | reverse complement strand
TCGCCGTGGCGCCTTCGCGCCGGCAGTTCCGTCTAATCAGGATTGATCGTACTTTGTCTTACTGACGAGAAACCGCGAAGAACAGAATTGGTCGGGGCCGCCCGCGAACGTTCAAGGCCGCCGGTCCCAAATAGAGCTTTGGTGCGACCTCGCGCACTTCATCGACGATCGACCTGATCAGCGGCGGGTTGCCGGGACGAGCATAGTCCAGCAGAAATGCCGGCTCGCCATCTAAGAACGACGCAGCAAAGCGCGTCCCGAAAGGAAACCAGCGCCGTTTGCCAAAAAAGGTAACGCGATTGATTCCTTCACCGGCGTCGGCGCTGAGACTCTGAAAAGATTTTCCCTTCCAGGCGAAGATCGACGACTCGCCAAACGTTCTCAACAACCAGGCCAGCGGACCTGTGCGCGGAGAACGCCACGCCAGCATCGCGCCGACAGCATCGCCGTTAAGATCGGAAAGGGCACTCGGCCGCTTGGCGGCCCGATAGAGTCGCTCAAGCTCGTCGTATTTCATACGACGCAAGGCTGCCAGATCGAGTTGCGGGTTTTCCTGAATGGCGGGTGCAGGTGCGCTCATGTTTGTTTCTCCTTCCGCGAGGTCTTGAGCTTGAATAATCCGTAAACTCCGATGATGACGAGCGCGAGACCGATTAGAATGTGCAAAATATCATCAACCTTCGTCCAGAGAAAATACTTCTCAGGCGGCAGGTGCAGCGCGCTGGCCATTGCCTGGTAAAGGTCGATCAAGCCAAACCCGAAATTGAAAGATGACAGCCACCGTTCGTTCCGCTTCCAGACAAGAAACAAGCCAATCGCGCCGAAGACAATATGGAAAACGTTGTACGCTGGCGCGCCGCTGGTCAGACTGGATTCAGCCGGAACCAGAAAACCGGCGATGCCCGCGATGATAAGGACGGGCGCGAAAATCGCGAGCGTGATGAAGTTGAGACTCTTGTTCATCTGATGCCCTGAGCCGCGGGCAAAATAGCGTTAGAGCCGAAAGGTGTCAACAAAAATGGGACATAAAAATTGGAAGCGTTGGGCCTTGCTAATTTTCGAACTTCCGGTAGACGGAGCGGTTCGGTGTACAATGCATGCCGGTTTTGGAGCGAGCGGTTTCGATCATGACGAACGAAGAGATGCAAAGAGCGATGGAGTTCAGTGCGGCGTGTCATAAGCGGTCATCTTCCAAACTCGGTCGAGCTGCGAAAAGATGGGCTAAAACTGAAAAGCGGCTACACGCGCTTCTCAGAAGAGTAAGGGCTCGGCAACAAAGTTCCACCCCGGTTCCAATCAAGCTGCGGCTCAAGGTTCATCCGAGACAAAAGACTGAAATCGACCGACGGCTGGAAGCCCTCGCTAAACTTGTCGACGAACAAATTAGCAACCGTCGCAGCGGCCATTAAGTAAACCTGCTTCCGTGCGCACCTTACTCCGCAACGCCCGCGTAGTCCTTCCCGAACAAATTGTTGATTCAGGCAGTCTCCTCATCGAAGACGGACAAATTGCTCAAGTTTTCGAGGGCGCTTCGGCCGAGTCCGTTAACGCCGAATCGACAATCGACGTCAACGGGGCGACGCTGTTTCCCGGCTTTATCGATATTCACATTCACGGCGCGGTCGGCGTCGATGTGAACAGTGCGACCGCCGGTGATTTGCGACGCGTAAGCGAGTTGCTTGCGAGCAAAGGAGTGACGGCGTGGCTCCCGACGCTGGTGCCGGGGCCTGACAAAGAGTACGAACGCGCGATCGCGGCGATCAGCGAGTTGATGAGTCAGCAAGCGTCAGAGTCCCGACTTCAGTCGGCCGATCTCCCCGCAGAACATCCAACTAAAGTTGGTACTCTAAACACTTGTGCGGCGCGCGTCCTTGGCGTTCATTACGAAGGTCCGTTAGTCAACAGCGAGCAATGCGGGGCGCTGCATCGCGAGCACTTTCGCACGTTCAAAACCTCTGCCGATCTCGATTCGCTGCCGACTGTCGCGAACCCAAACGCGGTTCACCTGATGACGGTGGCGCCGGAAATCGAAGGCGGCATCGAGCTGATTAGCGAGTTGCGACGGCGCGGCTGGATTGTTTCTATCGGCCACACGCGTGCAACGCCGGACGTTCTCGATGCCGCGAAAGCGGCCGGCGCGCAGCACATGACACACTTCATGAACGCGATGTCGCCGCTGCATCATCGCGCGCCCGGGCCAGTGGGTTGGGGACTGCTTAACGACGCCGTCAGCCTCGACATCGTCGCTGACGGGGTGCACCTCGATCCGTTGATGCTGAAAGTCCTGCTGAAGTGCGTGACGCCTGCTCGTTTGGCGTTAATTAGCGACGCCATCGCCGCGACCGGCCTGGGTGACGGTGAACACGAAATCTGGGGCGAGAAGATCACCGTCACAAATGGCCGAACAAGCAACGCGCGCGGCAGCATCGCGGGTTCAGTGATCACGATGCTGGATGCGGCGAAGACAATGCTGTCGCTCGGCGCTTCGGAATGCGACGTCGCGCGCATGGCTTCATCTAACCCCGCGCGGCTTCTGGGCATCGATCGCGATTGCGGTTCGATTGAGGAAGGGAAGCGTGCGGATCTAGCGGCTGTCGATTCCCAAGGTCACATGCTGGTAACCCTCGTCGGCGGCAGGTTGGTTCTCGACGGACGTGTGTAATCGGGAAAGCATCCGCTTTAGGAGTTTTTTGAGAAGCCAACTCTTGATGCAAAACTTGGTACGCGCAGAAGCGGCAAGTCGGAAAGAGCATGTCAGCCAATAATTTCAAAATAGCAGGATTTCGCGTCGATTCGTTTGAAGAATTTCAATCGAAAGAGAAGAACGGC
>DASUTF010000004.1:0-5108 GCA_036374695.1 Pyrinomonadaceae bacterium | reverse complement strand
GCTGCGCGCAAAAAGCGTGACCACGTCTTTGTAGAAAGGCGCGACGGGCACTGCGTGCTCGATGCCTGTGTGTCCGTCAAGAATCATGTTCATGTTGTAGAAGAAGGTCGAGCCGCCTTCGGGCACGACCATCATCCGGGTCTCGCGGGCTGCCTTGATAATCATTTGCCGCACGTCGCGCCGCAGTTGGTTGTAACTCTTAACTGAGAACGCGCCGTCGGCCTGCAATCGCACAAGGTGGCGTTTGGCGTCTTCCAGATTCTTAACTGTCGCCTTCTCGGCGTTCTCCGCGCCGTAGAGTATGAAGCCGGTCGAGTAGATACGCGGCCCGACCATGACGCCGGCCTTGACCATCTCTGACTGCGCAAAGACCGACTGGGTCGAGGCCGAAGGGTCGTGCGTGGTCGTGACGCCGTAAGCGAGGTTGGCGTAGTAGGGCGCCTGCTTTTCGGGAATGATGTCGAGCGTGTTGTAGCCCATGTGCGCGTGCACGTCGATCAGCCCGGGCATAATGGTCTTCCCCGTCATATCAATTCGGCGCGCGCCGGCGGGAATCGCTATTCTCGGGCCGATGGCCTTGATGCGGTTGTCTTCGATGAGGATCGAGCCGCGCTCAATCACCTCGTCGCCCTTCATGGTGATGATGCGCGCGTTGGTGAGCGCGACGAGGCCGCGCGGGCGTGCCGTCTCAAACTCGAAGCCTATCTTCGTCGCCGTGGGCGCAAGCGGCTTCTCATCCTTGGCCGCTTCTTTCACAACGTTGGCTATCCCCTGTTCGTAGAAGTTTTCTCCGAGCGTCCACTGCACTGCCTTGCTGTCGGGCGACCAAGCTAGCCAGTCGCCTGAGTCCTGGGTCACGGTCTTGACTGGCAGAATAGACTCGCCGGAGTTGAGCTTCAGGAGTTTGCCTGTTTGCGGAAACGGCGCGAGATAGAGCTTGTGCAGCTCTTTGAAGAAGACCCACTTCAGGTCGGGCGAGGGCACGATCTCCGCGGCGAACTTTGCTTCGACGTGGCGCTTGTAGTCGTCGCCTGAGAGCTTGACGCTGCTCAGGTAGGTCAGGATGTTGGCGGGCGCGCCCGGCGGCGCAGGCACCGGCGGAGACTCCATGAAGTAAATGCGCTCGCCTTTCGGATCGAAACTGAGCACGGGCATGCGCGCGTTCGATCCGCGGCTCTGCACGTCCATCACATAGCGGCTGGTGGCGCCGTCCCAGTAATGAATCTCGAACGCTGACTCGCTGGAAAGGTCTTCTCCGCGGTTTATGCTGCCGCGCCCCTTCAGGTAAGCGACCTTCGTGCCGTCGGGTGAGAAAACTGGATTAGCATACTGATCCCCGAGGTTCGTGATCTTGCGGGCGTTTTTGCCATCGACATCCGCAATCCAGACCGCGCCCTTGTCCGCGTCGGACCAGGTGACAAACGTGATGCGTCGACCGTCCGCGCTGAACTTCGGCGCGTATTCGAGATCGTTGGTCTTTAAAAGTGGATGCGGCGCGTTCGTGCCTTCCTTGACGTAAAGCTTGCCCAGCGCGTTATAGATGATGCGATCACCGTGCTTGCGCGCCCAGCGCAAGAGCCGCGCGTTGTCGCGCGCCGGCGCAACTTTCTGCGGGAAACGCACCGCCTCAGTGACTTTCTGGCTGACGTGCGCGGTAAAAGGAAGCGGTGTCGCCTGCTTTGTGGCGACGTTTACACGGACAAACTTGCCGCCCGCAGTGATGACGATCGACTGATTGTCCGGCGTCCAGGCGTATCCGGGGTACGTGCCGAAGACCGACCAGGTCTCCTGCTGATCGCGCGTAAGCTTGTCGTAGATGGGCCACTCGCGTCCCGACTCGATCTCGCGCAGGTAAAGCACGGTCTGCAAACGATCGCGACGAATGAAGGCGAGATACTTACCGTCGGGCGAGGGCTGTGGGCGAATCGCGCCGCCGGCGCCGCGGATGAAGACGCCGCGGCGGCCCAACTGCGTGTCGTAACGCTCGATCCAGTAGATACTGCCATAGACGTTCTTGTTGTAGTCGAAATCTCCGCTATTGACGAAGTAGACGAAGCGACCTTTTGGATCAAACGCCGGCTCGCCGACATTCGCGGTCCAACTCGACTTCTCAGTCAGTTGTAAGCCCGATCCGCCGTTGATGCTGTACATCCAGATTTCGCCTGCGCCGAGCGAGCGCTGATCTACGAAGTGCTTGCGCACGACTACGTACTGCCCGTCGGGCGTCCAGGCGGGCGTGTTGGTGAGCCGTTGAGTTTCTTTGGTGATCTGCCGGCGATTTTTTCCCGACGTGTCCATCAGCCAGATGTTGTCGCCGCCATCACGATCTGAGGTGAAAGCGATCCACTTGCCGTCGGGACTGTAGCGTGGTTGCACCTCCCAGGCGCGCCCGCCCGCGAGCAACTGCGCTGGGCCACCGCTGATCGGCATTTGATAAATGTCACCGAGCAGATCGAAAACGACGTGCTGCCCGTCGGGTGAAACGTCGCAACTCATCCAGGTGCCCTCGTCCGTGTCGAACTCAACGGTCGTGCTCGGCCCGTGATCGGCTTCAATGTCCCACTTCTCTTCCTTTTTGTCCTTCTGCTCGGCCTGCTTGCGCTCCTCCTGCGTCTTTGGCGCCTCTGGTGCAGGCGTGGGCGATGGCGTAGGTTGCTGTGCACGTAACCCTGGCAGAAGGCCAGACATAAGGAAGGACAGGCACAAGCCCAACGCGAATGATTTGCGTGACATTCTTTTCACCTCGTTTTAGCGGATAGCAATTGGCGAATCGACCCAGCCGCCGTACGCTCCAGCGGCGCGGTTGTGTAGCTCGCGCATGTTCAACGGCGCGCACGTGGTCTGTCAAGCGCGCTCATGATTGAGTAGCGCCGTATCTTGAAGCTTGCTGCGCCAACTCCGTGTTCTCTGCGTCTCAGCAGTGATTGAATTCTCAATCGTTTTACCGCAAAGACGCCGAGGTCGCAGAGATCCCGCAGAGTAAGACTGAAATCACGGCGCCACCCGTGATCGAGTGTCCGCCGATACAGATTGTCGCGTTTAAGCCGCTTGCGTATTATCGAGGCCTGCGGGCGTTTAATTCGGACGTCATGCGGCGAACATTAGAGGGCGCTTGCGATATCGAACCTGGCTCTTTGCCTATGGCGATCTCTGTGGTGAGCCATTTACCTCCGGGCTAACCGTCTTAAGACTCCCGCGAAGGTGACCGGGTCGATTCTCTTCATCCATTCTCCGCTCGTCTGACCAAAACCGTCACTGCCTCGCTGACAGTAATTGTCAGGAACGCCTAATCATTTCCAGAACATTTTTCTGAGCGCCGCCAACTTCGCCAATTTCCTCAGCGTTTGTTTGCACTCGTGATCTTTAGCAGCGTGGCACGGGCCTTGAAGAGTACCTCCACGACAAATCGCGCGCTGCGGTTCATCGACGAGACAAAGCCGGTGGCGCGAAGGCAACAAAAAACCAGCTTATCTCATTAAGGAGCAAAAGAAAGATATGAAGAACAACCGTCAAGCAGGCTTCTCGCTAATCGAGCTGCTTATAGTCGTCGCGATTATCGGCATCATCGCCGCCATCGCGATCCCGAACCTTCTCGCTTCCCGGCGCGCCGCGAACGAAGGCTCTGCCCAGTCTTCGCTGCGAACCATTCACAGTGCTGAGGGTACCTACCAGTCAACAGTCGGTTCCGGTAACTACGGAACGCTGGCTCAGCTGGGCGCCCAGGATTTGGTTGACCCAGTCCTGAGAACCGGTGGCAAGAGTGGTTATAACTTCGGCGTCACCCCGACCGACCTGGTTGCGGGTGTGAGCCCGGCCACGTTTTTCGCGACTGCGGTTCCGCAGGTTGTGGGTGGTATTCCGGCGACCGGCACGCGCCGCTTCGGCATTTCGACCGATGGCGTGATGCACGGTGACGCACTTGGCGGCCTGGCAGCGTATGCCAACGAGGCTGCTGTCGTCGCTGCACCTGCCCTCGGCAACTAAACCTTTGACCCTAGGTCAGAACTTGCGCGGGGTGGGAGAAGCTTCCACCCCGCTTTTTTTTCGAGAATTCGCCTCACGCCCACCCGGACGGGAGAGGGGTAAATATTATGAGCCGCCGAGCTAATGGATTTTCACTCATCGAACTCTTAATCGTTGTCGCGATCATAGGAATCGTGGCATCGATTGCCATACCCAGCCTGTTGGCGTCGCGCCGCGCGGCTAATGAGGGCTCGGCCCAATCATCGCTTAGAACGATTCAGAGCTGCCAGCTTACGTACCAGGCAACTTCAGGCCGCGGCGACTATGGCACCCTGGCCCAGTTACGCGGAGAGGTTTTGACCGACGCAGTGCTTGGCGGGGGCTCTAAGAGCGGATACACCTTCGCGGCGACGCCCAGCGCGGCCGGCGTGAGACCGGCACTTTTCTACGCGACGGCCGTGCCCATCGTTACTGTCGGCATCGGCCAGACGGGAACACGCCGCTTCGGCATCACTGAAGATGGCGTAATCCATGGCGACAGCGCCGGTGGCCTGGCTGCTTACGCGAATGCTGCAGCCATCAGGGCTGCGCCCGCCATAGGCAATCAGTAATCCGTCCAGCGATTCTTCCCCGCCCTCTTCAGATAAACCCACTGCACAAAAATCTCCGGGGCGTGTATATTCACCGTCATGGCAGGTCGGACAATTGCGATTGCCCGTAATGCTTTCCGCGAAGCAGTTCGCGATCGCGTCCTCTACAATTTAGTTCTCTTCGCGCTGCTGTTGATTGGCAGCGCTATTTTTTTGGGCGAACTGTCCGCAGGCCAGGAAGCGAAGATCATCGTCGATCTGGGTTTGAGCGCGATGCTGCTGTTCGGAGCCTTCATCGCAATCTTTGTCGGCGTTGGCCTGGTCTACAAAGAGATCGAGCGGCGCACGCTTTACGCGATTCTTGCAAAGCCGATCGGCCGCGGCCAATTTCTGGTCGGCAAGTACCTCGGCCTCAGTTTGACGCTGCTCGTCAACGTCGTCGTGATGGGCGTGGGCGTGACGCTGGCGCTGGTGTATGTGCAGCGGGGGTGGAATCCGCTGGCCGCAAAGATTTGGCCGGCCACTCTGCTGATTTACTTTGAACTGTTGATTATC
>DASUTF010000003.1:0-9289 GCA_036374695.1 Pyrinomonadaceae bacterium | reverse complement strand
ACTGGACGACGGTCGTGAAGATTGTTGCGGCTGCTGAGAAGGAATGAATTCGCTACGGCTGCGGTATTATCGGGAAGAAGTGACTGATACTTTAGTGGTTAGGGCTCACTCCCCGACCGCAGACCTTATGAAACGACTCCTTTTTGCAATCGGCGTAGGCCTTCTCTTAACGGTCGTTTTCTTTCTGATCGGTGCCTTTTTCAGTGGTGGTGGCCATAGTCTTACGGCCATGATGATCTTCTTTCCTTACTCCGGGTTGGTGGCTTCATGGCTCGAAAACACACGCGGGCAATTTATTGCTACGGTTCTCATGGCGGTGCAATTCCCCGCTTATGCGCTACTCGTCGCGTACACCAAAGGCACGCGACGCAATGTTGTCTCGACCATCGTCCCCATCATTCATACGGTGGTCGCTGTTATTGCTTTGCAGATTTACGAATCGTCGAAACCTCGCTATGGTGTGCTGCTGCCAATGACGGCCATCCAACAAATAGTTGGACGCGAGCGGCGTGTCGGTACGGGGATCGGTAGCGACCCGATCCAGACCCAACTTGCGTGATGATCCCGTCGCACCACCACCCCACGCGGGCTGCCTGCGCGGGGACCTGGATCCGCTCCGGGTACTGACCCTGCGTGCCGCGATGCTCGATTGAAATCCGCTGCCTGGTCAACTCAGACGTTGGGTTTACCTCCTCAACCAACCGCGTAGCGGTTGCAGATGGTAGCCAGGGGTAAGTCCCGACTTGTCGGGACACCCCTAGATCGCCTGAGAGAAAATTCCGCGCCCTGCCGGGCGCAATCTATTTGGAGTGCGGCCGGCAGAGTTCCGACTTTGTCGGGACGTCGACGGCGCTTTGGATACGCCGCGCCCATCGATGGAAGTGCGTCGGATGAATTGGATCAAAGCGCTGTCGCCGCTTCGCTCTGCCAGCGCACTCCAAATCTCCGTCGCCGGCTACGCCGGCTCGTTGATGCAGACATCCACGTTGACGAAGAGTTGGGTTGGCGTTATTACGTCGGCGCAACCCAACAACTCGTTGGAGGAAGCGGCCTGAGCGAATTACAGTAAGGAGCGGTGCGTGAAGTCGCGCCGCCCGGTCAACCCTGACGTTAGATGTGCGATAAATTAGTCCCGTGCAGTGGTCGAAACTAAAATCGCGAATCAAGTCGCTTATCGCTCCCGAGTTGCGCGAACGCGTTGATTTCCATTTGACCAGCTATCGCGAATCTCATGATGGAGCCGATAAGGTCTGGATAGAAGTTGACGGCGCTCGCATTTTCGATTGCAAATACTATTTGTCCGAACGGGCAACCGCTTACGCTTACTTCGACGGACTTCGCGGCGACGAAATCAAATCCACCCTGGCCGATGCCAATATTCATAGCCCACAGGATTTTGGTAGCGCGATGCGCGCTTATCTAGACATGCCTGTTGACGAAGCGCTGAAATCGTCTGACCCTATCGTGCGCGCCTTCGCGATAGTTGACCGGCGCGTTGGCAAGAGGACGCTTGCGAAACTAAACCTTTCTTCCTCTGACCATTCGCTCATCAAAGCATTCTATGATTTGCGTTGTCGTTCGGCGCACATCTAACAAATCGTGGGACGCGAGCGGCGCAGAACTGAATTGCGAATTTCGGATTGCGAATAGCGGATTTGAAATTCGCGCCGCCGATAGACACGAGAAAGGAATGAACTCATGCGAGCAAAGTTAATCCTGGGCGCGGCACTGAGCCTGTTGGCTGCCACCTCCGCCAGCGCAATCAAGGTGCACAAGGTGACCAGCCAGGGCCAGGCGGACGTCAAGGTGTACGTGACCGACAGCGCCGGGCAGGCGGACTGTATCATCTACGTCGAGACCAGCAAGGGCCTGGCCGACGGCAACGCAAAATGGTACTACGAGGACAGCGAGGGGCTGGCCGACGTGAACGTCTACTTCACCGACAGCGAGGGACTGGCCGACAAGAAGGTCTATTTCACCACCAGCAAAGGGCTGGCTAAGTGCGACGTGGATTGGAAGAGTTACAAGAAGTAACGACGCCCCGGCAAACGCGCTCTAATGACAACGACGCCCAACAGATTGTTGGACGCGAGCGGCCGGTAGAGGCGCATTTTCTCCGATGAATGCCCGAAGGTTCTGGATTCCGTTTGCTGTCTTCTTCGGTCTAACGCCGCTTATGTTGTTCCTTGGCTTATTGTCGAGTGGTCTTGGCCACGGCGATTACTTTCTGGCAAAGATCCTGTTCCCTTTCACTCTGCTATCTACGGCGGCGTTTGACCGCATTGAGCCACCGTTCGTTTTCTTAACGATCATCCAATATCCGGTTTATGGGGTGGTGATTGGGCTCGCAAACGTGCGGCGAAAACTACTTATTGCAAGCGGCGTACTCGCATTAATACACGTTCTTGCCGTCATTGCCGCGCTTGGTTTTGCGACTTTTGGAGGGCATCCATGACCCAAGCAGAGATTTCCGGCATCTCCCCTTTTTTTATCGTGAGCCATGTACCGTCTTCGCTTTCGTTTTACCGGGACAAGCTCGGATTTGAGATTGCCTTCGAGGGGCCTGAGCCTGACGACATCTTCTTCGGCATCGTCCGCCGCGGCGGTGCCCAGATCCTGTTGAAAGACGTCGGCGTGGCTCCCGTGCCGAACTACACGCGAGACGTCAAAAAGGGTATCGCCCGCTGCGACGCATTCGTTATCGTCCCGGATCCTGACGCCCTGGCGGCCGAATTTGCTTCGCGTAATGTCGAGTTTTTCGCGCCACTGAAAGACACTCATGAGGGTCTGCGTGGTTTCGAGGTCAAGGACTGCGACGGCTATCTTTTGTTTTTTGGTCGTCCCCGGTCATGAGCCGGTCAGCGCTGCCGTTAGATTGCTTGCCTGAACAGGAGAGTATTTGGACCAACACGTTCTTCTCGACCTCGATGGAACGCTGACGAATCCTCGACTCGGCATTACGCGGTGCATGAGGTATGCGCTTGAATGTCTCTCGGTCGCCTGCCCGTCCGACGACGTCCTGGCCTCGTTTATCGGCCCGCCGCTTCGGGGCACCTTTGCCGCACTCCTGGGCACACCCGATCGGGAACGCATCGAGGAGGCGATGGCCCGCTATCGGGAGCGGTTCGCTGACACAGGGCTGTTCGAGAATGAAGTGTATGGCGGCATCCCGGAGCTGTTGGCGCGAGCGACGGAAGCGGGCGCTCGGCTGTTTGTGGCCACCTCGAAGCCGGCGGTATATGCCGAGCGCATCCTCACGCATTTCAGCCTTCGGCCGCACTTCGCGGGCGTGTACGGGTCAGAACTCGGCGGGCGGTTCGAGAACAAAACGGACCTGCTTGAGCATCTGCTCGGGGCGGAAAGGATCGCGGCGAACGAGGCGGTGATGGTGGGGGACCGGGCAGCGGATGTGTTTGCGGCGCAGGCTAACGGGGTGCGCTCGATCGGTGTGTTGTGGGGGTACGGGTCGGAACGCGAGTTGGTCGAGGCGGGAGCCGACTCGCTGTGTCCGGATCCCGGTGCACTAACGCGGATGCTGTCGGAGTTCGCAATCTAACTCGGCGGGTGTTGACCGGAGCCGGCACACTTCGTCGTCGATGGCATCTTCAGTGGGCTGGCGCCGTCGCTTTGTGAGTGCGCCTTATTCGTTTCTCTTTTCGAAGTTCATCTCCCGCTTGCTTTTAATTTTTGAGGCGATTAGCCAAAGGACAATCGAAAACAGGAGCACGAATAAGGAGATAATTCCCAACACCAGGCTATCGTCCTCATAGACGACTTCATCTACAGGATCAAAATACCTTCCGTTCTCAAACCGGAAAACCCATTTCAGATAGAAAACATAGAAGAGCCAGCCGAAGAAGAGGCTCACGCCGAAGGCAGATAATGAAATTAGCTTGAGCGCCGCGCTCAGGATTCGGACGGTGTTCATTGGATCACTTTGGATCACTTCCCTCGCCGTCGATTGACCCGGAAACTGTCGTTCGCCCATGTCAGATGATATCGCACGCGCCAATCACGAATCACAGAGATGGTCCGGCCCCGGCGCGGAAGCTTGTAATCGAATCGCTTGTGAAACGCGATTGGTAGTAAGGCCTTGGTGACGTCACGCCACTTTCCCTTGGAATAGCTCAACAGGAAAAATCGGGACGGGAACAAGCCTGGATCACCGGGAGAGCTAAACGCGACGATATACTTCCCGTTACTTTTTCTGAAGATGGCGAACTCGAACTCCTCGGGATTGTCGGACGCGTCCCACGAAATGTATCCGTTGGGAATGTCGATGACTGTGCCACGACGTTCGCCACGCAATAGCTGCTGACGGAAATCCAGGGGATAGCCGACGTAGCGTTCCGGAACGAGGAGAAAGAAGTCCGCGACCGTCGTCGGCTCGGGGGATGGCCCCGCAGATGCATTAACTGTCTTAGCACTGCTAATAAGCAGTGACCCGAGCAGAGTAACGAAGACGAGATTAGCTCTTAAATCTTTGATCATCATAGTTTCACCTAATCGATAAAGCGGCTGCGTCGAACCGGGCGCGAATCATCATAAGAAGCTTAACAGGCACAATGAGGGCAATGACCGCCCAGAATAAAAGGGTCGCCAGATATCCCCAAATATACGCGCCGATCCTGGCTGGATGGCCTTGCTCCCAATCGAATCTGAAGATTACCTTCAGGTCGTCCTGCATGAACCAGGGCGGTGGCTGGCCGGGGTGATGCCGGGCCCAGGCCCCCGCCTCACCACCACCGAACACCACTTGATACATGGGGTAAGGCTTGACGACGAACGCGCCGTCAAAGGAACCTTCGAAAAACACGAAACCGGTCATGGTGTAGAAGGCAGTTATTATGACGAAGCAGGTGAGAAGCAAGCGCATGAGTAAAACAAGCGTCGCATGCGTTGAAGGCCAGGCGCGACCGCGCTGTCCACAGGCGACAGACCCGAGTTCCCACGGCGCGAGAAGTAACACCTCCGAGGTCTGGAGTAGTCAGCGAGCTATTCCGATAATGGATCCAGGTCCGCTCGGTAATTGTTGCGCTTCAGGTCTTGCGGCCGCGGTCTACTGAATGAATCAGACCATCAACCAACCGCCACGCTTTCGCGCCAGAGTTTCCGACTACCTCGGCCTGGAGCGAAACGTTTCGCTCGCATCGGCGGCCATCTTCATCCTCGGGCTGGGTGAAGAACTCTGGAAGAAGTTCCTGCCGAAATATCTGGAAGCGCTGGGGGCCAGTACGCCGGTGATTGGCCTGTTTGGGACCGCGCACGATTTTTTCGATGCGATTTATCAATATCCGGGCGGTTGGCTCGCGGATCGCATCGGCCGCAGACGAACATTTATCACCTTGGTGACAGCGGCCTCGGCCGGCTATTTTGTTTATCTCTTCAGCCCTTCCTGGCCCTTCATGTTTGTCGGACTGGCGCTGGTGACTATGTGGCAGAGCATGGGCTCACCCGCCATCTTCGCAGTCATCGGAGATTCGCTGCCGCGTGAACGGCGCGCCATGGGCTTCACAGTCCAGTCGATCCTTAAGCGCGTGCCCATCATAATCGCGCCTCTCGCCGGTGGCCTTCTGATCACTCGCCTTGGGATCATCAAAGGCATTCACGCGTCGCTGGTGGTTACTGTCCTGCTTGCTGTGGTAACGCTGTTGCTGGTCAGAAAGATTACGCTGACCGCACGCGCGTCGGAAACAACCAGCATCCGCGGCGTGTGGCGAACCTTTCACACTGTACTCAAGCGCCTGCTGATTTCTGACGTCATTATCCGGACATGCGAGGGCATGACGGGGGTGCTGACGGTTCTTTATGTCGCGAACGTCTTGCAGCACAGTCTGGCGATCTACGGGACGCTCGTGGCAATTCAAATGGTCACGTCGATTATTGTCTACATTCCCGCCGGCAGAATTGCCGATCGCATCGGGCGCAAGCCTTTCGTTATCGCCACGTTCGTCAGCTTTGCGCTGTTTCCTTTGGCGCTGATCTTTGCGTCAACCTTTGCTTTGCTCGTTCTCGCGTTCGTCATCGGTGGACTGCGCGAAATCGGCGAGCCGTCGCGCAAAGCCATGATTGTGGATTTCGCACAAGAGGGAGTGCGGGCGAGATCGGTTGGCCTTTATTATCTGGTGAGAAGTCTTTCCATTACTCCGGCCGCCGCGATTGGAGGATTGCTTTGGAAGATCGCTCCTGAAGTCCCATTCGTCGTCGCCGGAATTATTGGATTGTTTGGGACGGTTGTTTTTGCCCTGACCGTCGAAGAGCGATCCGCGAGCTAGCTTTAATCGCTTGTCTTCCACCGATGGACGGAGGTTGAGCTTAATACGTTCGTGGATTAAGATTACGTCGCTGGCACATCATGGAAACACCACAAGTAAAGACTGAGATTGTCCGAATCATTCAGGACTTACCCGATGATGCGACCGTCGAGGACGCGATGGAGCGGCTGTACTTCCTCGCGAAAATCGAGCGTGGACTCCAGCAGTCTGATGCTGAAACAATCTCGCACGAAGAAATCAAGGCCCGATATTTGAAGTGACGAAAGTTCGCTGGACACCTCAGGCAGCCGATGACCTCGAGGCTATCTACGAATTCATCGCGCGCGATTCTCCTCACTACGCGCAAATCACCGTCGAAGGCATTGCAGCGATCGATCGACTTGAGCAGTTTCCTATGTTGGGGCGTCACGTACCAGAGACCTCGCAAGCAGACGTTCGTGAGCTAATTAAGCCGCCTTACCGCATCGTTTATAGAACGGGCGAAATCGTGAAGATTCTTACAGTCTTCCGCGGTTCCCGTTTGTTCCCATCTGATTTGAAGTGAACGGCATGGACTTTCCCGCTTCAACCGAACGAGCCATCGATCCCGTCTGCGGCATGACGGTGAACCCGGAAACCGCGGCCGGATCGTTCGAGTTCGAAGGCAAGCAGTATTACTTCTGCAGCCGCCACTGCGTCGAAAAGTTTCGCGAAAATCCGCAGCGATTCCTTTCGCCGACAGCGCCGGCCCAACCTGTAACAATCGGCATCCAGCGGTCCCACAAACCACCGCCAGGTTCATCAGACCAGCGCGAATACACCTGCCCGATGCACCCGGAAGTTCGACAGGTTGGTCCCGGCAGTTGTCCGAAATGCGGAATGGCTCTCGAACCCGTCTCAGCCGCGCCCGCGACGAAGATTGAATACACCTGCCCGATGCATCCCGAGATTGTTCGCAACGAGCCCGGGAGTTGTCCGATCTGCGGCATGGCCCTGGAGCCGCGCACGATCACAATCGACGAAGAAGAAAACCCTGAACTCGTCGATATGACGCGACGATTTTGGGTGAGCGTGGTGCTGAGCCTGCCGGTCTTTCTCATCGGCATGAATGATCTTCTGCCGGGGCGTCCGCTGGAACGCGTCGTTTCGATGGACGCTTTGGGTTGGATTCAGTTCGTACTCGCAACGCCGGTGGTGCTGTGGGGCGGGTGGCCGTTCTTCGTGCGCGCGTGGCAATCGATCGTCAACGTGAGCCTGAACATGTTCACGCTGATCGGGCTGGGCGTGGCCGTCGCTTACATCTACAGCGTCATCGCCAAAATCTTTCCGGACGTTTTCCCGAATTCATTTAAAGAACACGGGGTGGTGCCGGTTTATTTCGAAGCGGCTGCGGTGATCACGACGCTGGTTTTGCTGGGACAAGTTTTGGAGTTGAAAGCGCGCGGCCGCACGGGCGCGGCCATTCGCGCCTTGCTGGCTCTGGCTCCGAAAACCGCGCGGCGCGTGCGGGATGATGGCGCGGACGAAGACGTCCCGCTCGACCAGGTAAGCGCCGGTGATCTCTTAAGAGTGCGACCCGGCGAGAAAGTTCCAACGGACGGAATCGTAGTCGAAGGCGCCAGCTCAGTTGACGAGTCGATGGTCACCGGCGAGTCGATTCCGGTCGAGAAAGGCGCAGACGAAAGCGTGATTGGCGGGACCGTAAACACCACCGGCTCGTTCATCATGCGCGCGGAGCGGGTCGGCGCTGAAACCATGCTGGCGCGCATCGTGCAGATGGTTGCCGAGGCGCAGCGAAGCCGCGCGCCGATTCAAAAACTCGCCGATCGCGTCGCCGGCGTCTTCGTGCCTGCGGTCATCGTCGTCGCGATCGTTACGTTCCTGGTCTGGGCGTTTATTGGGCCTGAGCCGCGTCTGGCGCATGGCCTGATCAATGCGGTTGCGGTGCTGATCATTGCCTGCCCCTGCGCCCTCGGACTGGCAACGCCGATGTCGATCATGGTGGCGATGGGCAAAGGCGCGACGGGGGGCATCCTCTTCAAAAATGCCGAAGCGATCGAGATGCTGCGAAAGATTGACACGCTCGTCGTCGACAAAACCGGCACGCTGACGGAAGGCAAGCCAAAGCTTGTGTCCATCACACCGGCCGCGGATTGGAATGAGAGTGAGCTACTGCGTCTCGCCGCCAGTCTCGAACGCGCGAGCGAACATCCGCTCGCCGCCGCGATCGTTCGCGGCGCGCAGGAACGCGGCCTCGAACTTTCTAAAGTGGATCAATTTGAATCGCTGACGGGAAAAGGCGTTCGCGGAAACATTGAAGAGCAGCACGCAGGACGCGTGCGTACCGTTGCTCTCGGAAATCGCACGCTGTTGAACGAGTTGAAGATTGAGGCCGGCGACCTCGCAGAGAAAGCCGAACAACTGCGGGCCGACGGTCAGACCGTGATGTTCGTGGCCGTTGATGATCGCATCGCCGGGCTGCTGGGCGTCGCCGACCCAATTAAGGATTCAACCGCTGAAGCCATCGAGCGGCTTCACGCGGAAGGCGTGCGCATCATCATGGTCACCGGCGACAACCGCACGACGGCTGAGGCCGTGGCCAGGAAAGTGAATGTGGACGAAGTCATCGCGGAAGTCCTGCCTGAGCAAAAGGTCGAGATCGTGAAGCGACTTCAGAACGAAGGCCGCGCAGTGGCAATGGCCGGTGATGGCATCAATGACGCTCCGGCCCTGGCGCAGAGCCACGCGGGAATCGCGATGGGGACCGGCACTGATGTCGCGATTGCCAGCGCCGATGTGACTTTAGTGAAGGGCGACCTCCGCGGCATCGCCCGGGCGCGGCGTCTGAGTCGCGCAACCATGCGCAATATCAAACAGAACCTCTTCTGGGCTTTCATCTACAACCTTCTCGGGGTGCCCATCGCCGCCGGCGTGCTCTACCCGTTCTTCGGCCTGCTGTTGAGCCCGATGCTCGCCGCGGCCGCGATGAGTTTCAGCTCAGTGTCTGTGATCGGAAATGCGTTGCGCTTGCGGCG
>DASUTF010000002.1:0-7344 GCA_036374695.1 Pyrinomonadaceae bacterium | reverse complement strand
GCGAGTTCTGTTTCGCGAATTGAGTTTTGCGCCACCTCAATGTCGCGATCATTTTCCCAGCCCCACGCTTTGGCGCTCGACCATGCGTAGCGGCCACCGACGACAAACTCGAAGACGGTCACCGGAAATCTCAGGTCCGCTTCCTGGGCAACCACTCCTATTTGTCGCGCGACTACGCGGCGCGCAAACGTTCGCAGAGGCTTGCCGTCGAGCAGAACTTCACCGCTGGCCGGCGCGATGCTGCCGTTTAGCGCGCGCAGCAAGGTCGATTTCCCTGCCCCGTTCGGACCGAGAATCGCGATCACGTTTCCCGGTTCAGCGCGCAGGGAAACGTCACGCACCGCGTTTCGGTCGTCGTAGTTGATCAAGATGTTCTTTGCTTCGAGCATGTGACCAATGAGACGTATATGTCCCATACGTCCTATTCGTCATTTGTCCTATCCGCGCTTCAGCAAATAGACAAACAAGGGCGCGCCGATCAGCGCCGTGATCGCGCCCACCGGCAATTCACGCGGCGCGATCAGCGTGCGCGCCAAAGTGTCGGCAACAATCACAAACGTCGCGCCGGCAATTGCCGCTGCCGGAACCACCAGACGGTTGTCGCTCCCAAACGACAGCCGCACGAGATGCGGGACGACAAGTCCGACGTAACCGACTGAGCCGCTCGAGGCGACCGACGCGCCTACTAACAAACTCGCAGCGCCGAAGACAATCAAACGCACGCGCGCGACTTCGACACCCAGGTCGAATGCGTCACGCTCGCCCAGCATCATCAAATTCAGAGAGCGCGCATTCAGCGTGAGCACCAGCCCACCAACTACTGCGGTCACCACCGCGACCGCCAGCAAGCCGCCGGTTGTTCCGGACAGATCCCCCAGCAACCAAAACGTGAACGAGCGGATGCGCGTCGCATCCATCACGGTCGTGATAAAGACGATTCCCGATGAAAGAAACGTGGTGACGATCACGCCGGCGAGAATCAAACGTTCGGGCGTGGCGCCCGCGCGGCCTCGCGCCAGACGGTAAACGACAAATGTCGCAGCGCCGGCCCCGGCAAACGCCATGATCGGACGGCTCCACTCATAACCTGTAAAGAAGACGAGCGCCATCATCGTGCCGACCGCCGCGCCGTTAGAAACACCGAGCAGGTAAGGCTCAGCCAAAGGATTTCGCAGCAACGCTTGATATGCCGCGCCGGCGGCGGCCAAACACATGCCGACCGCTCCCGCTAAAACAATTCGAGGGAGACGGATATCGAAAAGGATGGCGCGTTCTTCCGCCGACAACGCGCAATTTGAACTTCCGGCGAGCGCACAAAGCGATCCGGCAAACGGCAGACGTTGACTGCCGATCACCGCCGCGCCAATCAATGCGAGCGCGAGCACAACCAACAGCAAGCCGCAAATCAGCAGCGTTCGACTTAATGTCACTCGTCCGATGTTCACTTGAATGCTTCCGGATGCAGCGCGCGCGCCAACTGTTCCAGGCCATCGATCAGGCGCGGCCCGGGTCGCGCCAAAAGGTCATCGTTAATTTTGTAAACTCGATTGTTCCGGACCGCAGGTGAGTTTTTCAGCGCAGACGCCACTTTGGAGTTCGCATTTCCCATCGAGCCACCACTCGGCAAAATGATTGCTTCAGGTTGGGACGCGAGCGCCGCCTCGTCGCTGTAACGGGGAAACGCAGTCGGCACCTCAGCGGTGACTGAGACGCCACCCGCGCGCCGGATCAAATCAGTTAAGAACGCGTCGCGGCCGATCGTGTAAAGCGGCTCGTCGGACACTTGATAGAAGACTTTGATCGGTGGCTGGTTAGCCACGGCAGATTCGACGGCCTGCGTCCGCCGGCGTAAGTCCGCTGCGACCTGTTTGGCCGGCTCCGGTGGACCGAACAATTCCCCCAGCGTCTCGATCGAACTAAGAACCTGATCGACGCTATTCGGGTTCGTCACATAAACTGCAATCCCCTGTTCATCAAGCTGTCTAGTGAAGGTCTCGAGTTGCGAGGCAGTGGAGATAAGAACGATTTGAGGCTTGAGTGCGATGATGCGCTCGACGCTGGGCTGCATTGTGTCACCGACTTCGGCGACGGCTTTGGCTGCGAGCGGATAATCGCAGTAGCTCGTGCGCCCGACCAGGCGATCTCCAGCGCCGACGGCGTAAACGATCTCCGTCAGGTTTGGCGCGAGCGAAACGATGCGATCGATTTTTTGGGGAAGGCGAACCTGGCGGCCGGCTTCGTCGGTAACGACCCGCGTTTCGGTTGAGGGTAAGGCTGTTTGCCTGCCTGAGCGATAGCAAGCAGAAGCCGAGATCAACGTTGCCAGTAGCAGGAACGCGACAAAGAAGGTTTTTTTCTCGGTGAATTCTCTGTGGTTCTCTGTGTCTCGGTGGTGAGACCAGTTTCGCGAATATTCACCACAAAGACACGGAGAACCACAGAGCTCGCACAGAGAGGTTTGTCTTGCCCTAAAAATCAAAAAACCCCGTCACCTTCTGCCGCGCGAAATGGACAGGTGGCGACGGGATCTTTTCGAGAAATTCCCACGGCGGCCTGAACACCTTTCGCGGGCGTTCAAAACTGCTACAGCGTTCGGGCAGGTCTCCTGGCTTCGTCATCGCTTCAGACTGGCGATGAACTTCACAGTGGCGCGACCGCGCGGGATTCACACCCGCTTCCCTATTCTCCCCGCTTCGATGCGGGGCACCTGAACGCAATATCAAAAATCGGAAAGCTTAACGCGCCGGACGATAGCACCGGCTCAGGCACCTGTCAATGCAAGCTTGAACTTTATACTGTTTGCTTTTCTCCGTGTCTCCGTGAGTTCTCTGTGCCGCTGTGGTGAAAACACCCAACCAAAACTGACCACAGAGACCCGGAGCTTTTCACAGAGGACACGGAGCGAAGCGCAGTGGCGCCGCACCACTTGAAACCTGCCACTTTGCTTGCGCCGCGCACGTCAAGTAACATTTGACGCTCTTAAATCGCTCATGATCAAAACTGTCGAATGGACCAATGAAGGCGTCCGCATGCTGGACCAGCGTCTGCTGCCGAACGAAGAGAAGTACCTGACGCTTTACTCGTACGAGGAAGTCGCGGACGCGATCAAGAAGATGGTTGTGCGTGGCGCGCCGGCGATTGGGGTCGCCGCCGCGATGGGTTTGGCGCTGGGCGCTTCACAATCCGTCAGCACTTCCCTGCCCGATCTCGAATTCGATTTCAAGTACATGTGTGACGTGATGGGCGCGACACGTCCGACTGCCGTCAATCTGTTCTGGGCAATTGAACGGATGCGCGATGTGATCAAGAAGGCGAAAGTTGAAGGCATCCGCGATATCGAGGAAGTCAGGAATAGACTGGTCAAAGAGGCGCAGACAATTTTCCAGGAAGACATTGATTCAAACCGCGCCATCGGCCGTCATGGCGCTGAACTCATCAATGATGGGGCGACTGTGCTGACCCACTGTAACGCCGGCGCGTTAGCCACCGCCGGTGATTATGGAACCGCGCTCGGGGTGATTCGCGGCGCGATTGATGCGGGCAAGCGGGTGGCTGTGATTGCCGACGAAACCCGGCCGTTCTTGCAGGGCGCGCGACTGACGGCGTGGGAATTGAGCAAGGACAACATCCCGGTCACCGTGATCACGGACAACATGGCCGGCCACGTGATGAAGCAAGGCAAAGTCGATTGCGTTGTCGTCGGCGCCGATAGGATTGCGGCGAATGGAGACGCAGCGAACAAGATCGGAACGTACATGGTAGCCGTGCTGGCAAAGCAGCACGACATTCCATTTTATGTCGCGGCGCCGTTTTCGACAGTCGATCTCGCCACGCCAACCGGCGAAGACATCCCAATCGAGGAACGAGATTCAAGGGAAGTGACGCACATGGGCGAACATCAATTGACTCCTGACGGTGTTGACGTGCACAACTTCGCTTTTGATGTCACTCCAAACGAAATGATCGCGGCCATCATCACGGATCGCGGCGTGGCTCGAGCCCCCTACACCGAAAGCCTCCGCACGCTGGGCAACGCGCGTTCCGCCGGCGCACAGTAGACCCGAAGGAGGCGCGTATCGCCGAAAACATCAACCAAATGAAGCTTTCGCTGCCGCCCGATTTGTCGAAGGCGGTTGAAGCTGCGCTCGACGATTGGCAAGCGAACGGTAAGGTCGAGCGGCTTTGGGCGCGCGATGCAACGCTCTGGACTGACACGGGTGAAGACAAGTGGCTCGGCTGGCTGAGCATCGTTGCTGAGCAACAAAAAACAGATCGCCGGTTTACGAACTTCGCAGCTGAAGTAAAGGACTTTGGCTTTTCTCACCTCCTGTTACTCGGAATGGGCGGCTCGAGTCTCTGCCCGGATGTGTTGGCGAACTCTTTCGGAAGAATCGATGGATTTCCGCGACTTCACGTCCTGGATTCAACCGATCCAGCGCAGGTGAAGGCAGCCGAGAATAAGATCGACATCAGCAACACGCTGTTCTTCGTTTCAAGTAAATCGGGCACGACTCTCGAACCGAATATCTTCAAGCAATACTTCTTCAAACGCGCCCAGGAAGTCGTCGGCGAAGAGAACGCCGGCAAACACTTCATCGCCATCACCGATCCGGGATCGAAGCTGCGTCAGGAAGCCGAACGCGATCGGTTCCGAAAGATCTTTCTTGGTGACCCGAGCATCGGCGGACGTTACTCGGCGCTTTCCGATTTCGGCATGGCGCCGGCGGCGGCGATGGGAATCGATGTGACGACGTTTCTGGATCGCACCTGTGAAATGGTTAACGCGTGCCGCGCCGCCGAAGTGAAAAATAATCCGGGCGCGATTCTCGGAGCGGTCCTTGGGACCGCCCACAAACACGGTCGCGACAAACTGACAATCGTTTCCTCGCCTGGAATCCACGATCTTGGCGCGTGGCTGGAACAGTTGGTGGCAGAATCGACTGGCAAGAATGGCAACGGATTGATTCCAGTGGATCGGGAAGCGCTCGCGCCGGCGGACTCGTACGGCGACGATCGCTTGTTCGTATATCTGCGGTTGCAGTCAGCGCCGGATTCGCGCCAGGACGATGGGATAGCGGAACTGGAGAAAGCGGGTCACCCGGTAATCGTCATTTCAGTTGGGGATGTGTACGACCTCGGGAAGGAATTCTTCCGCTGGGAATTAGCGACCGCGGTGGCTGGCTCAATCATCGGCATCAATCCTTTCGATCAGCCCGACGTCGAAGCCAGCAAGATTGAAACGCGCAAGCTCACTGACGAGTACGAGCGGACCGGCGCCCTGCCGCCGGAGAACCCGTTTTACGAAGGTGACGGAATCAGGCTGTTTGCCGACGAGAGGAATGCTTCGGAATTGAAAAGTGCAGCGACGGAGACTTCGCTGCGCGACTATCTGAAAGCCCATCTCGATCGCCTGACGACGAATGATTACTTTGCCACGCTTGCTTACATTGCGATGAATGAAGCGCATGAGCAACTCCTGCAGATACCGCGCCACGCCATTCGCGACGCGAAACAGGTCGCGACGTGCTTAGGATTTGGCCCGCGCTTTTTGCATTCGACGGGACAGGCGTATAAAGGTGGGCCTGACACAGGAGTGTTTCTTCAAATAACCTGCGACGACGCGAACGATTTACCAGTGCCGAATCAGAAGTACACTTTTGGCGTCGTGAAAGCAGCGCAGGCACGCGGCGATTTTGAAGTGCTGGCGGAACGAGGGCGAAGAACGTTGCGAGTTCACTTGGGAGTTGATGTGACTGAGGGATTGCGAACTTTAGAAGCTAAGATTCAACAGGCATTGGAATAACTCCGTGTCTCAGTGCGTTCTCAGTGCCTCTGTGGTGGAGTATTCCAATGCGACCATTCACCACAGAGGCTCACAGAATTCACAGAGTCACAGAGAATTGAATTAATCAACATGCAACTGGGGATGATTGGACTCGGCCGGATGGGCGCCAACATGGTGCGCCGCTTAATGCGTGGCGGCCATGAATGCGTCGTCTGGGACATGAATCCGGCGAGCATCCAGGGACTTGCCGGCGAAGGCGCAACCGGCTCTTCCTCGCTGGACGAATTCATCGCCAGGCTCAAACAGCCGCGGGTTGTTTGGATCATGGTACCCGCCGGCAGCGCGACAGAAAAGACGGTCGACGATCTCGGCGCGCGACTTCAGGCCGGCGACATCGTCATCGACGGCGGCAATTCGTATTTCAAAGACGACGTGCGCCGCTCGAAAGCTTTGCGCGAAAAAGGAATTAACTATGTCGATGTCGGCACGAGCGGCGGCGTGTGGGGACTGGAACGTGGATACTGCATGATGATCGGCGGCCCTAAAGAAGTTGTCGAGCATCTCGATCCGATTTTCAAAACGCTCGCCCCCGGTCGCGGAGAGATTCCGCGCACGGTGGGACGCGAGGTTCTCACCGGCACGGTTGAGGACGGCTATCTCTACTGCGGGCCGTCGGGCGCCGGTCACTTTGTAAAGATGGTGCACAACGGCATCGAGTACGGCCTGATGCAGGCATATGCGGAAGGCTTCGACATTTTTCACAATGCGAACTCAGAACAGTTGCCGGAAGATATTCGTTATGACCTCAACGTCGCCGACATCGCTGAAGTGTGGCGCCGAGGCAGCGTCATCTCGTCCTGGCTGCTGGACCTTACGGCGATGGCCCTGCTTGAAGATCCAGAGCTAAAAAACTACACCGGCTATGTTCAGGATTCAGGTGAAGGCCGCTGGACAATTCAGGCGGCGATTGAAGAAGCCGTGCCCGCCGAAGTTCTGACGGCCGCGCTTTACACGCGTTTTCGTTCACGTCAGGAGCACACGTTTGCGGAAAAAATCCTGTCGGCGATGCGCAAGAAGTTTGGCGGTCATTTAGAACCGCGCTCGAAATGATAACTCTGTGTCTCTGTGCGATCTCGGTGTCTCTGTGGTGATGTCTTCTGAAGGGATTTCCACCATGGAGGCACAGAGGCATCACCGAGACACCGAGAAATGCTGATCAAGATTCCAAAATGTCATCTGGCTCAAACGTCTCGCCGCACGTCGGCCCGCCCTGCATCATGGTTATCTTCGGGGCCTCTGGCGATCTCACGAAGCGAAAACTGATTCCCGCCCTCTACAATCTGAAACACAGCAATTGCCTATCTGACAACTTCGCGGTAGTCGGGCTCGCGCGCGCGGAAATGAACGACGACGAATTTCGCCGGCGCATGCGCGAAGACATGAACCAGTTCGCCACCGACGAAATCGATGACGGCGAATGGCAATGGCTGGCGCAGCGTCTTTATTACCTGTCCGGCGACTTCGACGATGACCAAACCTACGCGCGGGTGAAGGCACGT
>DASUTF010000001.1:0-11852 GCA_036374695.1 Pyrinomonadaceae bacterium | reverse complement strand
CAGGACGATTTGCGCGCGCGGATCCGCGGCAACGTCGCGCAGTCCACGCCCGGCGAGCGGCGTTGGCTGGTGAGCACCGACGGCCGGCGTATCTATTCGTACGAGTTCGACGACCAGACAGAGAGTCTGATTAAACCGGCGATCTACGAATTCGATCCGGCGAATGTCAGCCAATTGAAGCGCGTTATCAATGCTGATTCCGCGCGCTGGTCGTCCACGCCGAATCGTTTCGAGATTGCCAATGCAAAATGGTTTGATTTGGATAAGCCACTCGTGTCGACGCAATCGGCGCAAGGACTCATGCTCGATGTTGCTGAATCTCCGCGCGTATTCCGGCCAACCGTCGATCGGCCTTCGCAGTTAGACGCGAGCCGCTTGCGCGAGTACATCAAGACTTTAAAAGCGCGCGGGGCCGACACAGCAGTCCTCGCGGTTGGGTTGCAGCGAAAGTACGCCGCACCCTTCAGCGTAATCATCATGGCTTTAATTGGAATGCCTCTGGCAGTCTCACTCGGCCGCAAGAGCACCGTGCTCGCGCTTTGCTCAGCCGTCGTCGTGAGCCTTCTGTTCTGGCTTCTCTCGAGCGGCTTTCAGCAACTAGGCGAGCACGCTTTGCTACCTCCCGCTGTGGCGGTCTGGGCGCCGATAGCGACTTTTGCGGGCGGCGCGTTTTATTTTATTTCGCGGGTGAGGACGTGAGGCGCGCCGCGCGACCTATGTACCGCGCCAAAGGCGCGAAATGTAATAGCCCAGACCACCGGTCTGGGTTACGATGCCCCACGATCGCAAGCGCCAACGGGCGCAGAATAATCCTGGAAAGAGGAGTCTCCTCCTCAATCTCTGTCTTCGATTCTGATCGCCGCGTTGTTTCTTTTGGAGGTCGAGCCCTCCGTTACGGTCGGGCTACTGCTCCGTTCAGCGACTTTCCGTAATGTGCGGTGGCCACACGGCTTGCCCGACGAAGAGTCCGGAACGCGGACGATCTATTCATAGCCCACAGCGCGAGCTGTGGGTAATCGACGGCCTAATGATCAGAAGCTCGCGACGCGAGCGGCATAAGCCACCGCTCAGAGTGTCGCCCTCCGGGGCTCGGATTCTTTCCAATCGTTACCCACAGCTGGCGCTTTGGGCTACTTATATTCCGTTGACTTCGCCAACTGATTGCCGTGACGGGAGGCTGACCTCTCCGCTTTGCTTTCGTGTGTGATCATCGAAAGACGGTCCGCCCAATTTCCTTGACACCCTTTTGCTTCGGACATAGAGTGACGCCGCTCAGTCCTTTCGGCTCTTCAAATCCGGTTCTGCAACGAAGCCTGCTCTCAAGTAGGTCGAAACCCGCGTTGAGGATAAAAGCCACGAACCTCGCGGGTCGAAGCGTCTTTCAATAAACAAGGAGAAACCAATGGGCAACTTCATAAAGAGAGTAGTTAAGGAAGTCGTTAACGTCGTCATAAATATTTTCACTGACGCGGCGAACGCTATTACCGGCCGTGGTCCAGCTTTGCCTCGCTGGGAGTGGAAGCAAGAGACTGATCCCTCCGTGCCCGGGTCGAACAGCGAAATCGACGATTTGATCAAGGACTATATGAAGCAGCACAGCGTTAAGGCCGGCCAGTTCGCGCTGTTTGTAGGTAACACTCTGAGGATGTCGTCCGCCTATACGTGGGGTGAGTCGGATTACCCGATAACGAGGACCGATCATGTGATGCGCGTCGCCAGCTGTAGCAAGGCCTTCACGACGGCGGCGATTCTGGATTTGCTGGATCCGGCTACAGCCATTCCGGATCCGGCAACAGGCCTGCCCAACCTGGAGTTTGACGAGAAGGTGTTCAAAATTTTGTTCCCCGTTAACCCGCCGGAGCCGCGTGATCAAAGGGTTAAAGAAATAACCGTGCAAGATCTGCTCGAGCATACGGGCGGATGGAATTACCGAAGCGGGCCTAACGCGCTGAATGATTGGGTCTTTCACCTAAAGGAAATCGGAAGACGCCAGAGACGGCAGACACCTCCCACGAAGGAAGACTTTGCGCATTTCGTACTGTGTGAAACTTCTTTGGACTTCGAGCCGGGGACGCGGCCCGATGAATATTTTACGCCCCCGGACTTTGCTCCGAAGAAGGCGATGGATACATACTCGAACATTGGGTATGTGCTGCTGGGCATGATTGTCGAGAAAAAGGCTTCACCCTTTATTGATTACCTCAAGACCAACATTTTGTCCCCCGCACCCCTTTCCATTACAGATGTAGAGGTAGGGAGAACCCGGCAGGCGGATCGGCGGGCGAACGAAGTGTTCTATGAAAGTCCCGGTTCTGGTCCCGATGCAACCATAAATCCCTTCCACTTTACCGCGGCGCCGCTTCCGTATGGGGGTGACGGCTCGATGAAAGAGTTAATGGATTCCGGCGGTGGCTTGATTATGTCGGCGAATTCGCTCGCCCGGTTCATCACGCAAAATAACGTTCTGATGACCCGGTTGAATCCCAACAACATTCCCGCCTTAAGGATGAGGCAAATCGCAACTGGTGTAGATGCAAGTGGTGTAGCCCGGGACTTGACTCAAACCCGCTACGGGAAAATGCCCGGAACGCAGGCGGCTGCGAGTTCTTTTCAGGTAAAGGGGGGATCAAAGCTCTACGACATGGCGGTGATCTTCAACCGGCAAGACATAAGTAAGATGGACTGGGGCGACAATAGCGACGATTTCGATAGGTTGGTTCGCCACCTGCAAGAAAAAGTAAGGGAGAATTTCTAGCAGCCAAAGTCCTAGTGTGACCCCACGTTGGCGGGTTGATGATATTCCCGTGGCCTCGCCAACTCAGATGGGAGATCGGGGCAGTAGCCCGACTGTGAAGGAGGGCTCATTCGGTCGTCGGCTAAAGCCGGCGAGGAAACATTTATTGACGCTGATCCCAGCGCTGAAGCGCTGGGCTACATTCAAACGTCCGCTACGCAGACGTCGGCCAAGGGAAGTCTCACAAAACAAAAAGCCGCGGGAGTTCCCCGCGGCTCTTCTTCTAGCCTCTAACCTCTAGTCCCAAGCCTCTAGTTTACGTTCCGGTTTCCCAGCTCGTCATGTACTCGATTTGTTCGGCGGTGAGCGTGTCGATCGCAATTCCGAGCGCGCGCAGCTTAAGGCTGGCGATTTCCTGATCGACTTCCGGCGGCAGAAGATGCACGCCCGGATCGAGCTTGCCTTTGTTCTTCACCAGGTACTCAACCGAAAGCGCCTGATTCGCAAAGCTCATATCCATTACGCTGGCCGGGTGGCCTTCGGCGGCGGCGAGATTAATTAAGCGACCTTCGCCGAGGACCATGACGCGTCTGCCATCCTTCCTCTTATATTCCTGAACGAAGGGGCGAACGTGGGTTGGTTCGGCTTCGGACTGCTCGCGCAGCGCCACCAGATTCAGCTCGAGATCGAAGTGGCCGCTGTTGCAGACGATCGCGCCGTCTTTCATCGAACTGAAATGTTCACCGTCGATTACGTGACGATTGCCGGTGACCGTAACAAAGATGTCGCCGATGCTGGCGGCGGCTGAGATCGGCATCACGCGGAAACCATCCATCACGGCTTCTACGGCCTTGATGGGATCGATTTCAGTGACCACGACGTTCGAGCCCATGCCGCGAGCACGCAACGCGACACCTTTTCCGCACCAGCCGTAACCAACCACTACCAGCGTGCGGCCGGCCAGCAGAATGTTCGTGGCGCGAATGATGCCGTCCAGCGTCGATTGACCGGTGCCGTAGCGATTGTCGAAGAAGTGCTTGGTCTGCGCGTTATTGACGGCAATTGAAGGAAAGGTGAGCACGCCGGCTTTTGCCATTGCCTCGAGCCGAACAATTCCGGTAGTGGTCTCTTCGGTGGTGCCGATGATCTTGTTCTTCAGCTCAGGCTTTTCCTTGATCATCGTGGCGACTACGTCTGAGCCGTCGTCGATGATGATGTCCGGTCCAAACTCGAGCGCGGTTTGAACGTGACGGCGATAGGTGTCGGTGGACTCGCCCTTCATCGCGTAAACCGGAATGCCATAGTCGGATACGAGCGAGGCGGCGACGTCATCCTGAGTCGAAAGGGGATTCGACGCGATCAGCATTGATTCAGCGCCGCCGGCTTGCAATGCGCGGGCTAGGTTCGCCGTTTCGGTCGTGATGTGCGCGCAGGCCACCAGGCGGACGCCTTTCAAAGGCTGCTCGGCGGAAAAGCGCTCGCGAATCAAACGCAGCACGGGCATCTCGCGTTCGGCCCAATCGATGCGGCGCTTGCCGTCGGCCGCGAGCGAAAGGTCTTTAACGTCATGTTCCATAGCAGGCATAGCAGTGCTCATTATTTGTTTCCTTCTTGACGATTTCGGTCAGGTGGCACGGGCGTCTCGCCCGTGAATCACGCGCAAGATGCGCGTGCCACAATCAACATTTCAAAAGCCTCCTGAAGGAGGCTTTCGAGGAATCTCCCGTTTTTTCTAACCCAGGCGTAAACGCCCGGGCTACGGAAAATCACAATACGTAAAACCTAGACCCGAGCGGCTGCGCTTAGAGCATCGCCGGCCGTCCGCAGGGCTTCAGCCTTGTCGGTTTCTTCCCAGGTGAAGCCATCGCCCGAACGGCCGAAGTGGCCGTAGGCGGCCGTCTGCCGGTAAACGGGCCGGCGCAGATTAAGCTGGCTAATAATTTCTTTCGGCGTAAGAGGGAAGTGCTCGCGCACGAGTTTTGAAAGCGCGACTTCACTAATGCGACCCGTGCCCTGCGTGTCTACGTAAACCGAGACAGGTTCAGCTACGCCGATCGCATAAGCGAGTTGCACTTCGCACTTGTCAGCCAGGCCGGCCGAGACAATGTTCTTGGCAATGTAGCGGGCCATGTACGCGGCCGAGCGATCGACCTTCGTCGGATCCTTGCCTGAGAAGGCGCCGCCACCGTGCGGAGCATAGCCGCCGTACGTATCGACAATGATCTTGCGGCCAGTCAGTCCTGAATCACCGTGCGGACCGCCGGTCACGAAACGACCGGTGGGATTGATGTGATACTTCGTGTCGTCGTCCATCAAGTCGCCAGGCACAGTATGCTTGATAACGTGTTCCTTAATCTCGGCGCGCAGCTGATCATTTTCAACTTCGGGCGCGTGCTGCGAGGAAATGACGACAGCGTCAACCCGGAACGGGCGTCCGTCGCGGTACTCAACCGTGACTTGGGACTTGCCGTCGGGACGAAGATAAGGAAGCTGGCCGGACTTGCGAACTTCAGTAAGACGTTCCGCCAAACGGTGCGCCAACTGAATTGGCAAAGGCATCAGCTCAGGCGTCTCGTTGCAGGCGTAGCCAAACATTAAACCCTGGTCGCCGGCGCCGCCCGTATCCACACCCATCGCGATGTCAGGCGACTGCGTATGAATAGCGGTAAGGATGCTGCACGTCTCGTTGTCGAAGCCGTACTTGGCCCGCGTGTACCCGATTTCGCCAATGACCTGGCGAGCAATGCCCTGGTAGTCGATTAGGGCCTTAGTCGTGATTTCACCCGCGATTATGACCAGGCCGGTCGTTAAGAGCGTCTCGCACGCGACCCGGGAAGTCGGATCTTCCGTCAAAGCGGCATCGAGAATCGCGTCGGATATCTGGTCCGCGATTTTGTCAGGGTGACCTTCAGTAACCGACTCAGATGTAAACAAAGTTCCGTTATGATTTTCCAATCAAATGCCTCCAGAAACTATTCTTATTGCACTTAGGCGTGAACAAAAGGAATCAAAAGAACGGGAACGATAACAGCCATTTTAAAGGGGTGTCAAGGAGACTGGACATGCGGTGCCGTTAGCACATCATATGTCCGGTCGAGTTAGCACATGAAGTGTCCGCTTTGAGAAAGGCCAGGGGAAAGGCTTCATGCCAGTATGCGGCATAAAGCAGAGCACCGAGGCCGCGTGGGAGCGGGCGATGAAAGTGTGGTCGGCCGCTGGCGGTACCATAAAACAGATAGAACTGCCAAACCTACCGCCGTCAAAAGGCCAAGTCTGATGAGCCACTTTTAGCGTAGCTTTGTCCGCGCCCCCTGATCGCGATTTTCAATTGCTCCTTTGACCACCCTCTGAACATTGATTTCAGTTTCATGGGTACTCAAAGCGCTTTGAAGCGACAAACTTTTTGGCCACTCATTCTTGCTTTCAATTTTCTCCGAGGTTTTTGCTTCAATCATCCTGATGAACCGCCCATTCAAGTTTTCATCAGATCCGTACCAAATGCTTGCTTGAAACCTTGAAACCTACGACCTGTCTTCACAACCGTGGTGTCAGTAATCATCGTTCTCTTCCGCCACAGTCGAGAAACCTCAATCAAGGCATCTTCTGACTAACGCGATCCTCCTAGCGGCCAAGAGTTAACTTCATCAAGCGGTCCCTAAATTTGCAGCTCGTTAGTAGCGCCACCTACTTCTGGACCACGCCGGAATCCCTTGACGGTTGCGAAGGGTTAACACGCGATCGCCTTTCCTAATCTCGCGCCCCACAAGAACGTCACGACCTTCAAACTCAACCTTTGAGCCAGTGACCTCGATGAAGTCGCCTTCGGCAAAGATAAATCCCTGTTGTACCAGGTAGGGAGATGGTCCAACATGAACGGTTAGAGTCTCGGCGTCGAACCTCACAACCAGATGGGTACCGTTCCAACCCATCTTTCCTATCTGGCTCTCGACTCTTTCAACCGTGCCCCTCAAGGTCACTTCCGTGGATGCGTCATACAGCGGCATACCTTTTCCCTGACCTCGACGCTTTTGCGCGTCCGTCTCGCCAATGGAAAAGGAGAATGCAACAACTACCCCAAGCATGATTCTCCAAACATTCAAGCTTTTCATCTTCTCTTCACTTTCTGGGTCTATTGCCCTCTACGTTCCAATTATGAACAGTGTCTAGTTTCGCCATGCTTCATTGCCTATGCAATCTCATGGTCCTGCCTTATTGACTTCGCCTTGTACTCCGGCGGTTTCTCTCGACCAGTGTATGCAGGCGCTTGCGTTCGCTTTCCATCAAATCAGCGCGCCTGGGGACAGCTATCAAGAATGGGTCAGGGACATCTGGAATCCACGTCGTGACTGCTGCCAGTACCTTAATCACAGTGTCTTCTGGCCAGAATCACAGTGTCTTCTGGCCAGCGTCTAGCGGCTGCCTCTTTAACCTCTCCAAACTACACTCCGAGCCGTCAATGGCTAAGAGGACTTTCATGATGTCACTCCTACAAAACCAGATGGCGCAAGTAGCGTGCCTCGATTTGTAGCAACCTTTGTCGTCTTAAAGGAGGGCAAGAGGATGAGTGTGCGCAGTAACTCTCTGGACCTGTGGGAAATCTCGCATGCCGGTACCTTTATGTCAGCGGGGCAGATTGTAAATGTTGTTCCGTTCCTTCCAGCAGAGACGGCACACGGGTTGCCCACGAGGGCGCGTGCTTACCTATATCGACAGAGGTAATCCGGAATGCCGTTGCATTACGTTTTGATCTTTAGCCTTCTGGGAAGCGTCGGGGCCCTGACCGGGGCGGGCGCCCTTGTTGCATTCCCCAAGCTACACGATCGGTTGAAGACGACCCTACTCGCATACGCCGTCGGCACTCTTCTGGGCGCCACATTCATTGGTCTTCTTCCAGAAGCAATGGTCGACCTTCCTCCGAGACAAGTCGGACTGATAATGTTGGCAGGTCTGTTTGGCTTTTTTCTACTCGAACGATTTCTCCGACTGCCGCACGCCCACGGCCACGCAGGAGAGGAACGACATCCGGATGAGCACCACCGGCGACATCCGGCAGGCACAATGATTCTCATCGGTGATGCCTTTCATAATTTCGTGGACGGTGTGGTAATCGCGACGGCCTTCTCATCTTCAATTACGCTTGGCGTCCTCACGTCACTCGCTGTGCTCGCCCACGAGATCCCGCAGGAGCTGGGAGATTTTGTGATCCTGATCGAGAGTGGTTGGCAGAGGTGGACAGCTTATTGGGCGAACTTTCTTTCTTCTCTGGCAACTTTTGCCGGGGCAATCATGGCGTACTTTGCAATCGGATTTATTGCGCCGCGGATACCTTTTTTTCTGACGATCTCAGCAGCGAGTTTTCTGCATATCGGGATGGTCGATCTCGCGCCTATCCTGCACCACGATTCCGGCCTGAAGAAGAGTATCCTGCAACTCACAGGTCTGCTGGCTGGCGCGGGTACCATATTCCTTCTGCACGAAGTACTCGACTCAAGCACTTTATGACCGGGAATATCTCGGCAATGTTAGTTCGCTGCGGAATCTAATCTATGAGTTCACGAGCCATGTTGGTGACGGAGAGCAAAAGAGGTTTGGTTTCAGCAGCTAATTACGCGACTGCAAAGCTAGACAAGAGAGTGATCAACAGACAGATTTTGCTTTTCACTTTCTTCAATCCTTCTCATCCATCAGGGCGATGACCATGATGGATCACGTGGAGATTTGAGGGTGAAAAGCGCTAATCACCGGACGGACGGACTCGATGAAGATTAACGGCTGGCGATTCGGGTTGGTGGCGGCGCTATTTCTTGTAGCAGTCCTGGTCACGAGTCTGTTCACAATCCGCGTGGTGCGACACGCCTCCCGCCTGCGCGCAAGAGTTGATGAGCCAGTGCAGGCTTGGATGAGCGTGCCCTACATAGCGCGCTCTCACCGCGTGCCACCGTCCCTCCTGTTTCAGGCCATCGGCGTGCAACCTGGGCCGCCGCCTGACCGACGCCCCATCAGGGAGATCGCGCGGGCGCAGGGCCGCCCTGTTGAAGAGTTGATCTCCCAGTTGAATGAGGCCATCCGGCACGCGCGACAGGGCAGTCCCATAGCGACGCCTGGCATGCCATTAGAGCAAGGGCCGACACCGTAATGTTGATTGACCAGTTGTTGAGCGCGTTCGCGTTGTATGGCCTGCCGGTACTCTTCGGCGCGCTCCTTATAGGCGCGGTGGGTATTCCGATGCCCGCTAGCATAATGCTGCTCGCCGCCGGTTCCTTTGTGGCGCAGGGCGATTTGAGCCTTTGGTGGGTGTTGGCGCTGGCGAGCATCGCGGCCATCCTTGGCGACAACCTCGGCTATTGCATAGGACGTTGTGGGGGAAGGCGCCTAGTCTTAAGCGTCACTAAGAGAATTGGCGGCGAAGCGCGACTGCTCCGAGCCGAAGAGTGGGCCAGGCGCTGGGGCTGGGCGGGCATCTTCTTCAGCCGCTGGCTAGTGACCCCGTTTGGGCCTTGGGTGAATTTAGCCAGCGGACTGGGTTTGTACTCGTGGCCGCGGTTCCTTTTTCTGGTCGTCACAGGCGAGGTGCTTTGGGTCGCCTTGTATGTGGTTTTG
The DNA here is from genome assembly GCA_036374695.1 of Pyrinomonadaceae bacterium. GTDB lineage: Bacteria > Acidobacteriota > Blastocatellia > Pyrinomonadales > Pyrinomonadaceae > UBA11740. Next base: position 2,518 of record DASUTF010000001.1, on the reverse strand, counting down.
GGCAAAATCTTTAGCGACCGAGTGCTGGCCCTAAGCGAATTTCTCGGTGATCTAACCTGGGCTGTGGTCGGTTTGGTAGTCGCCGTTTGGCTGGGCCGGAAACTGCTACGCTACGTTTCTCAAAGACGGGTGTCTCCAAACGGGAACGCTGTGCACGTTACGTGAGCACCGTAAGTTTGTAGCATAGAGACCGATGTTGTGGGTTGATCGAGGTGGATTCCGGACTACGCGAAAATAATGGGGAGGAAAGAATAATGAAACATTTAGGCTATTCAACACGAAGTCGATTGGTTTTTCGCAGCCTTTTGACACTCGCCAGCGTCCTCTTCCTTGTACCTTTCCAATCTGAAGGGCAAGGAAGGAGATATCAAAAGGAGAAGCCTCCTTCGGTGCGTTCAGAGATGATCGTCTCAACCGCTTGGCTGGCTGCCCATCTTAATGATCCGAAGGTCGTTATTCTGCATGTGGCGCGTGAGCGGGCCCACTATGACGGAGGTCACATCCCCAAGGCGCGTTTCGTCGGCTGGGGTGAGATCACCACCACGCGCGACGGGGTGCCTAACGAACTCGCACCGGTGGCTGAGCTTCAGAAACTCTTCGCGCGTTTGGGCGTCGGCAACGATGCGCGTATCGTGCTTTACGGTGACAACTCAGGTCTGTCAGCAGCACGCGCTTACTTCACGCTCGACTACCTCGGTCACGGTGGACGGGCGGCGCTCCTGGACGGCAGTCTGGAAAAGTGGAAGTCGGAACGTCGCTCCATCTCAACTGATTCGGTTGAGCCGAGGCCGGCGCGGTTCACGCCGCGAGTGCGGACCAGCGCCATCACCAACCTCGATGTCGTACGTGACCTGTCCTGGACAGCGACGAACGTGAACTCTCCGAGCGCGGTATTGATAGATGCCCGCCCGATTGACGAATACATAGGAACTAACCCGGGCGAAGGTGTGCCGCGCGCCGGCCACATCCCCGGCGCGGCAAGTGTCTTCTGGATGCAGAATGTGGTGAGCAAGGAAAATCCGGCGCTTCGATCTGCAGCCGAGTTGCGTAGGCTGTACGAGAAGGCTGGGGTGCGCCATGATCGCACCATTGTGACTTACTGCCGCACTGGCGGGCAGGCGTCGCACGCTTATTTCACTGTCAAATATCTTGGCTACGACGTGGTGATGTATGACGGCTCGTTCTTCGAGTGGAGCAACACGGAAGGTGCGCCGGTCGTTTCAGGAAGAGAGCGACAGTGACGTTGGACATACCATGTTTCAGGAAACGGCATTGTCAACCTAATCTCAACGAACATGTTTCAGGAAACGGCATTGTCAACTTAATCTCAACGAAAAGATTCACCAGACATGTCGCCCACCTGTGCGAACGCGGGCAGGTTTGCTGGTCCAGTTTGAAAAACAAGTTGTTTTGTGTAGAAGGCGACAGAGCGGCTCACGTCCTTCAGTGATCCTACGGCGGCTAGCTTTTTGAGGCAGAAAGCCCGTTTGCCTCATAAATCGACCGATAACGCCCTTTATGAGGCAAAGCCTCTGAGGACCTGAGGACATAATATGTATTATCGGACGCACTGAATGTCGGTAATGGCCAGTGGGGCGGACAGCCCGTTAAGTGGCCTCTCGCCTTCTCAGTTTTTGCGGTGGCCGGCGCTTAAGCGCACTCGAGCGGTCTGTTGATGGGAGGATTCGCTAATTTGGTTAAGCACTACCCAACCACGCGTGCAGCGTACGACGCTGGTTAGTCTCCGGGTAGGCACCTATTCCTTCTTGAAGAGCGTCCACTTCCACGAGGCGCCTTCCTGATTGTTTCCTTCGCCTTTCATGAGACTGCCATCGATGGTTCCCTGCAGGACTGAATAGGCGTTACCGATCACGATCTGGACGTTGTTGCCGGACTGCTTCCATTTGCCTTTGATGGTGCGCTCATTTGTCACGCCGTTCTGGAGGACGTTAATGATGTACTCTAGCTGGCCTTCCTTCAAAAACTTTATCGTATATTCGCCCGCGGTTGGGCTGCTGCCTGTCCAGGTCGTGCCTTCGAGCGACGACGACTCCACTTCAAGGGGCTTGATTTGGAGTGACGTGTCTCTTCCAGGCGCATTGCTTTGAGTACTCAAGTCCGGAATATACGGTTGCGCAGCCACCGCCGCTGCATCGCGCACGGAGATGACAAGTTCGTCGGCGCGGTAACCCTCAATGACGGCAAAGGGCTTCTGATCTTTCCCCGGCCCTAAATCCTGCAATACGCGTTTTGGCACTCGCTCCTGCAGGTATTTCACCAGTCCCGCCAGCGTCACCTCGCCCTTTTCATTCGCGGCCCCGCCGCCGAGAGCTTCGACCAAAATCCACGTGAAATACCCTTGCTTCTTTTCTTTGTATTCGTATGCTCGATGTCCTACCTCAGTCGCATAGAGGGTGGCGAACGCCTGGACTTCATGGTTACGCAGATCGAAATTGAAGCCGCGCGTATAAGCTGCGGTCAAAGGGTTGTCGGCGTTGGCGCGCCCGACGGGATCATT